>JAGRHE010000079.1 GCA_020445165.1 Gammaproteobacteria bacterium | reverse complement strand
CGCAGCGTGTTGCTGGCCTATTTCCGCAGCGTCCGCGAGGCCCTCGCGGACGACGGTGTGTTCTTCCTGGACTGCTACGGTGGCTACGACAGCCATCGCGAGATCGAAGAGCCACGCGAGATCGACGATGACGGCGACGGCTTCACCTACATCTGGGAACAGGCACTGTTCAACCCGATCGACCACCAGGTGAAGTGCCATATCCATTTCGCCTTCCCGGATGGATCGGAGCTGCGTGAGGCCTTCAGCTACGTATGGCGCCTGTGGACCCTGCCCGAGGTGCGCGACCTGCTGGCCGAGGCCGGGTTCAGGCATGTCACCGTGTACTGGCAGGGCTGGGACAAGCACGGTGAACCGGACGGTGATTTCAAACCGGTCACCCGGGCCGACGCGGATGCCGGCTGGATCTGCTACCTGACGGCCGAAAAATAACGGCAGCGGGCGCCAGTGGCGCCCGCGTCTCCCCTACTTGAACAGCCCTTTGAGCGCGCCATCGAGCTTGCCCTTGAGCGCACCGTCGAGCTTTTCGTTGACCTTGTCTTCGACCTTCTGCTTGAGCTCTTCCTTCTTGGCATCGAGCTGCGCCTTGGCCTTGGCACTCAGCGCCCCTTCAAGATCGGGCACGTAGCGCGGCTGGGTCAGGGGGCCGGTGATCTTCACGGGAATCGGTATGCCCTTCAGTTCACTGCGTTCCTTACCACCCTGGCCGGCAAGCGAACCGACCAGTTCGGTGACTACGCGATAGTCGATCGTGTCGCGCGGCAGATCGATCTCGCCCTCGCCCTCGACCCGCAGCAGCGGTGACTTGGCGGACAGGTCCTTGTTCTTGATCACACCATTGGTGATGTTGAACGAACCGGACAGCTCCGAGAAATCGGTCTGACCGGCGGTTCCGGTGTCGAGTGAATCGCCACCGAGGCCGAGCCGGCTGCTGGCCTCGCGAATCACCTGCGCAATATTGACGCCTTTGAGCGCGCCATCGCGAAAGGCGAATCTGGTCGAACCATTCAGGGTTCGGCGGATGTCCTGCTCGTCCAGCCCGCGCGCGCGGATGTCCATCTGCAGTTCACCCCGCCCGACCAGGCGATCCTCGCCGGCGACATCCTTGAGCAGCTGTCCGATCTGGATGCCGGTCAGGTTGTTGCGGGCAGCGATGGCCGGCTTGGCACCCGATGCATCCAGCGTGGCATTGCCGTCGAACTTGCCTTCGTACAGGTTGGCCGCCATCGGATCGATCTTGACCACGCCCTTCTTCGACACGATCTTGGTCGTGACGTTGCTCATGCGCACGTTGTTCACCTTCAGGCTGCCGATCGTGAACTCTCCGACCAGGTCGAGCGGGCGCAATGCTGCGAACGGATCACCGGCAGCCGGCTTGGCGGTTTCACCGGCCGGCGATTCGGTGGTGGCACCGGCCTGTGCAGGTGGCATGTAACGATCGAGATCGATCCGGTCGAGCTCCAGCCGGGTGCGCACAACCGGCCCCTTGCTGTCGAGCAGGTGCACGTGGCCCTTGATGCTGGAATCGTCGAGCTTGAATACCAGCGGATCGAGCTTGAGGGCACCGTCGGCATAGCTCAGGCCGAGGTTGCCGCTGGCCCGTGTCATTGCCGTCGGATCAGTGGTCTCGATCGGACTGGCGAACATCGATGCCAACGTCTTGAGATTGGTCTCGGCGATGGATAGTTTCCCGCTCGCTGCCGGGTTGGTCTGCAATGCCGTGACGGCGATTTCGCCCTTGGCCGCCATCGCCGGACCGCTGACTTCAAGGTTCTTGAGACTCAGCGTGTCCGCACGCGTGTCGACATGCAGATCGGTGTTCAGGGTGAGCTTGGCGCCACCGGCCGGAAGGCCCTCACCGGAAGCATCCAGTACCAGGCGCAGCCCGGCCACATCGAACACCGCCAGGCCGGCATCGCCGGTCACTTTCGCGCCCAGTTCTGCCTTGAGCGTCATCGCCGGCTTGCTGCTGGTGAAGGTCACGCCACCCTCGACCGGTACCGTGGCGCCGGGTGACAGTGCACCCGTGACCAGCCGAACACCGTCGAGCACATACTTCTGACCGGCCTGGCGATCGTCCCAGGAGATATGCGCATCCTCGATCTGTATGCCCTGCACGCTCAGTGATACCGGTGCCGACTCACCCTTGGCTTCAGCTTCAGCCTCGCTGGGCGCCTTGTCGGCCTGCTTGTCGCCACCGAGATCGTCCCAGTTGGTCTTGCCGTTCGCGTCCTTCTCCAGGTTCAGTCGCAAACCCTTCAAAACCAGGGTGTCGACCTCGACCTGGCGACTGAGCAGTGGCATGAGCTTGACCTTCAAGCCCAGCTGCTCGATCTCGGCGAACGATGCGGCCTTGAATCCCTCGGCATTGCCGATCCTCACCCCACCCGTCTCTATGCCGAGCCACGGAAACACCGACAGGCTCAGGTCCTGCTCGATGGCCATATCGCGGCCGAGCTGTTCCTTGGCCTTGGCGACGATCTGTGGCTTGTAGTCGTTGGGATCGATCACCATCGGCAGAATGACGGCGGCCGCAGCAACCAGCACGACCAGCAGTACGATCAGGCCGAAAAGCCACTTGATGAGTTTGCCCATGCTTCAATCCTCCGCCATCCGGATGGCGTTGTCGGTGGGTCGTTCGCCGTGAGGCGGTTGAACCTCAGTCCACCTTGTGTTCGTAAAGATGTACATCACGCTGCGGGTACGGGATGCCGATACCGGCCTCGTCGAAACGGGTCTTGATCGTCTCGATGGTGGCGAAGCGCAGCGGCCAGTAGTCACCGGTCTTGGTCCACATGCGTAACACCAGGTTAACGCTGTTGTCGGCCAGTTCGGAAACCGCGACCACGGGCGCCGGTTCAGCGTGCACCCGGCTGTCGCCGGCCGCAATCTCGCCCAGGATACGTTTCACCTCGCCCAGGTCGGCGTCGTAGGAAACCCCGATGGTCAGGTCCACCCGGCGGGTTTCCTGGGTCGAGTAGTTGGTGATGTTGTCGTCAAGCAGCTTGGCGTTGGGCACGATCACGGTCTTGTTGTCCGGGGTGCGCAGGGTCGTGGTGAAGATCTGGATCGATTCGACACTGCCCGAGACCCCGGCCCCCTCGATGTAGTCGCCGACCTTGAACGGGCGGAACATGATCAACAG
Organism: Gammaproteobacteria bacterium; assembly: GCA_020445165.1. Next base: position 8,759 of record JAGRHE010000079.1, on the reverse strand, counting down.
GAAGCCTGCCGCAAAGTTCGACAGCGAACCCTGCAAGGCCAGGCCAATGGCAAGACCGGCCGCGCCGAGTACGGCGATGAAACTGGTGGTCTGGATGCCGAGCTGCCCCAATGCAGCCAGCACGACGAAAACCATCGCGGCAACGTAGGTGATGCTCGACACGAAACCGCCGATGATCGGGTCGGCACGACCGCGCTTCATCATGCGCGTCACCAGCTTGCGTGCCCAGCCGGCAGCAATCCGGCCGAAGAACAGGATCCCGAGCGCCGCCAGCACACGCAATCCGTAAACCGCAACCAACTCCTGGACCTGGGTGATGATCTGCTCTGCGTTGTCCATGACGACTACCCGACCTGCATTCGTATATCCGTGGTGACCGCGTCGATCAACGCCCGAACACTGTCTTGAGCAACTCGGTCGAGCGTGCGACCGGGTTTTCACGAATCGCCTTTTCCTCGGCGGCGAGTTTCAGGAACAGACCGTCGAGTGTCTTGCCGGTGACGTAGCTGTCGAGATCAAGTGAATCGGTTTTGACCAGACCACCAAGGCTACCGAGACCACCCAGGGCACCATCGGCGCGGCTCTTCAGTGACTTGTAGGCAGCGGTGGCACCGGCCCTGTCGGTCGCCTCGGCGACGATCGGTGCGATTGCCTCGCGCAGGGAGCCACCGGCGCGCTCGCGCAAGAACTCTGTTGCCGCCGTGTCGCCGCCACTGAGAATGCCTCGGACATCCTGCAGACTCATGTCTCGCACGGTCTGTTTGACGATCTCGAGGGTCTTGGGGATCGCCTGTTCCGCGGCACGGTTCACCGTAGTCTCGAATTGATCTACGTACTTGCCCTGGCCGGCGGCACGCAATCCCTTGGCCGCAGTACCGAGCACGCCCGGCAGCGGTATGCGAACAGTCTTGTCGTTCAGGAAGCCGCCGCTCTTACCGAGCAATGCCACGGCACGCTCGGCGCCAACACTCAGCGCCTCTTTCAGGCCGGCATTGATCTGCGAATCACTCAACGATGCGCCGGCGGTGCCGCCCAGCGATGCCGGCGCCTTGTCGAGCAGACCCTCGGCCGACTTGAGCAGGTCTCCGAAGCCGGCGGTGGCGGTACCGCTTGCAAAGACGGCCGACAGCAACAGGGGTAACAGGGAACTACGGATGTTCATGAGGTGTCCTTCCGGGGATGGCAGGACAGCATTGGTAACATGAATCCGGTCGCTGCGCCAAACCTCCGGCAGCCGATCCGGGATCCAGCAGCGAAAGCGCGTGCCGCCTGCCATCGACGGGCGACGACAGGTTCGAATCGGTACGGGATGGCCGGTGGCCAGGGAGGTGTCCGACCGGCGTCGGGAATCAGGCCGAATCGCGCCGGCCGTGCAGGCGTACGATCAGCTCGGCCTCGCTTTCGCTCAGTTCGAGCTCGGTTACCAGGCGGTGCGCGCTGGCACCCTGCTGAACGAGCCGGATGGCGTGTCCGTAGGGACGCTCGTCGGTGTGTTGGATTTCGTAGCTTTCCTGGCGCTCGCTCAGTTCGCGCTCGCGCTGCTCGATCTGCTGCACGCGGCGGTCGACACCGACCGCACCCGCGGTCAGCCCGCGGATACTCTGGCGCAGCAACTCGATCTCGCTCTTCTGCTCGTCGAGCGCAACCTGCGTGGCCTTCAGCCGACGCCCGGTGCGCGCCGCAACGACCCAGGCGACTGCCGCCAGGATCAGCCCGGGCAGTGCAATCAGCAGGGCGATGAGCATGTCAGACATATTCATCGATCTGGTGCGACGACTGATCATCTTCGCGCTTGCGAGGCACGCGCTCATCCGGGTTCTGCGGCGGCCGGCGTGGACGCTTGCGCTGGCCAGCACCGCGCGAAGGGTTCGGCGGCAGCACACGCGCGATGTCTGTCTGTTTGATCTCGTCGCCCATCATGAACACACTAGAACATGGCCATCTCGGACCATTCCTCGTCGCTGAGCAGCTTGTTCAGATCGACCACGATCAGCAGGTCATCGTCGCGGCTTGCGACCCCCTGGATGTAGCGCGCGCTGTCCTCGTTGCCGATACTCGGCGCATGATCGATCTCCGACTGGCGCAGCTCGACCACTTCGGCGACGCTGTCGACCAGGATACCGACCACCTGCTGATCCGACTCGATGATGACGATGCGGCTGGCATCGTCGCGTTCGGTCGTCGGCAGGCCGAACCGGGTACGGGTATCGATCACGGTCACCACGTTGCCACGCAGGTTGATGATGCCGAGGACGTAGCTGGGTGCGCCGGGAACCGGGGCGATCTCGCTGACACGCAAGACCTCCTGCACCTGCATCACGTTGATACCGTAGGTCTCGTCCTTGAGCCGGAACGTGACCAGCTGGAAGATTTCGCCACCTGCTGAACTTTCTACCGCCGTGTTACCCATCGCCTTTCTCTCCATGCCGATGACCGCGCAGAGTCAAAACATCGACGCCGATCACAAGATTCGTTGATTCATAGCACTATCCATGCCGTATCCCACTGGCAAGTGCCTCGCCATCCAGGAGCAGACACATCTGTTCCACCAGAAGACCCGCCAGCCAGGTCCGTTGCTGTCTTCGCGTGCTCCAGCGCACGCCGGTCTTTTCGACCAGCACGGCCTGCTCGACTTCGTCGCACGCCAGTGCGAGATCCCCGTCGCCGATCACCAGTGCATAACGCAAGGCATGACAGCGCGCCTCGACCCCGATCAGGCCGCCCAATTCGACCAGCATCACCGCCTGTCCCCGGCTGGGCATGATGCCGAGCTGCCACGGCGGTCGCCCCGGCAGCCTCGACGGTTCGATGTCAATCGGCGCAACACTGCGCATCAGCACCAACGGCAATGCGAAACGGTAGCCACCGATCCGAAAAAGCAGTACCCGAAATGCCGTGGCCGCCCATTCGGGTACCGGATCCAGGTCCTGGGCCGGCCGAGCCTCCTGCTCCGGTAGCGGCTGCGCGGGCGCGGTGTTTAATTCGGTAATCGGGAATGCGTCGGAGGCGACCGGCATTTCATCGTGACCGGGCACTTCGGCCAGCAGTGATTCGAGCAGTCCGGCCAGTGCCCGGTCATGTTCGGCCAGGCGCGTCGTGGGCGGTGCCTGGCCCACCTTCAGCCGGCCTCGCGTGCCGGGTCCGCCACGTGCTGCACCAGCTCCTCGAGCAGCTGGGCATAGGCACGAACGCCGCGCGCACGCGGGTCGTAGATTGCCGGCGGCAGGCCGGCACGACTAGCATCACGAAAACGCGTGTCGATCGGTATCACGCCAGACCACATGTGGTCAGCGAAATCGCGCTGCAACACCTCGAGGCTGTCGCAGGAGGCGCGGGTACGCTGGTCGTAGAAGGTCGGCACGATGACGATATCGAGTGGCGCCGGCCGCGCCTTGGTCACCATCTGCAGCGTGTGCTGCATGCGTTCGAGTCCCTTGATCGCAAGGAACTCGGTCTGCACCGGAATGATCAGGCGATCGGCGGCAGCCAGCGCATTGATCAACAGCACGCCAAGTACCGGCGGACAGTCGATCAGGATGTAGTCGTAGCTGGACTTGAGCTGCTCGACCGCTCGTTTGAGCACCAGGCCAAGTCCATCCAGGCGTCCGGACTGCCGGTCCAGTGTGGCCAGTGCAACAGCGGCCGGCATCAGGTGCAGACCTTCGGTCGGAGTCGGCAGCACGAGATCGGCCGCGATCATCGTGCGACGCTCGGCAACCGCCTCGAACAGGCTGTAACTGCTGGCCTCGATCGAATCCGGGTCATGACCGAAGTAGCTGCTCAACGAGCCATGCGGGTCGATGTCGATCATCAGGGTACGGAAGCCCCAGGCCGCCAACAGGCCCGCCAGCGACACCGTGGTGGTCGTCTTGCCGACCCCACCCTTCTGGTTTGCAACCGCCCAGACCTTCATCGCCGCTCCAGCGCGGGCCCTTCGGCCCATGGCACGTCGTCTTCAGTGGTCGCACCCGGTTCGCGGGCACCGGTCAACAGCACGATGTTGACCCGGCGGTTGCTCGCGCGGCCCTTCTCGTCGCCGTTCTCGGCGATCGGACGATGCTCGCCAAGACCAACCGCAGCCATGCGCCAGGGCTCGATGCCGGAACGGGCGAAGAAATGCACGACACTGGCGGCACGCGCCGCCGACAGTTCCCAATTCGACGGAAACGCGGACGTGGAGATCGGGACATTGTCGGTATGCCCCTCGACCTGGATGTGGGTCGGCAGGCGCTTGAGCGTCTGCGCGACTGTGCGCAGGGCACGGATCGCCGGCGGCGACAGTCGCGCGTCACCCGAACCGAACAGCATCCGGTCCTGCATCTCGATCTCGACCCGACCCTCGCCCTTGCTGACCCGGACCAGGCCCTGCTCGATGTATTCCTGCAGCGAGATCGTGATCTCGTCCGAGGCGCGCAACGTGGCACCGTCTGCCGTTTCCGGTTCGACCGGCTTCGCAGTCTCGACCTGTTGGTTCGTGGCTGGATCGGCCTTGGTCGCCGCAGCGGCCTCCGCACCCGGCTCGAGGTTGCTCTGGTTCGGTGCCAACGGGCCGTCGGGCAAAGCAAGCACGTCGCGTGGAGGCTCACCGATCTGGATCGGGTCGTCACTGCGCGCAGACTCGGTGAACACGGCGTTCAAGGTCTCGGACAGCACCCGGTACTTGCCCTCGTTGACCGACGACACCGCGTACATCACGACGAAGAATGCGAATAACAGGGTGATGAAGTCGGCATACGACACGAGCCATCGCTCGAGATTCTCGTGTTCTTCGGTTTGTCTGCGTCTCCTGCCCACGGCGTACCTCAGCGCAGAAAGCCCTGCAGCCTCACCTCGATCTGGCGCGGATTTTCACCTTCGGAGATCGCCACCAGGCCCTCGATGACGAGTTCGCGGTAATGACTTTCCTGCAGCACGTAGGCCTTGAGCTTTCCGGCCATCGGCAGCATGAACAGGTTGGCCAGACCGACGCCATAGATGGTTGCAACAAACGCGGTGGCAATGCCCGAGCCCAACTTGGACGGGTCGGAGAGATTCTGCATCACGTGAATCAGGCCCATCACGGCACCGATGATGCCGATCGTGGGCGAATAACCTCCCATGCCTTCGAGGACCTTGCTGGCCTGCAGGTCGAAGCGCTCGCGGCTGTCCAGCTCGACCTCGAGTGCATGCCGGATCTCGTCCGGCTCGCTGCCATCGACCAGCAACTGCATTCCCTTGCGCACGAACAGGTCGCTTTCCTCAGCTGCGGCACGTTCGAGCCCGAGCAGACCGTCCTTGCGTGCGACCTTGCTCCATTCCACAAGCTTGCTGATGGTCTCGTCCAGCGCGCGGCGCGGTGGCAGAAAAACCATCCCGAGCATGCGCATGCAGCGCAGGAACACCTGCAATGGTGTCTGTAACAGCACCGCACCGATGGTGCCGCCGAGCACGATCAGCATGGCGGGGCCGTTGGCCAGGGTGTCCAGGTGTCCACCTTCGAGCCAGTTACCACCGAGAATCGCGCCGAAAGCGATCGCTACGCCGATGAAGCTGAGCAGATCCATCGCGTCACCCCAACCCGGCCAGTGCGGGGCCGATATCGTCCAGCGCCAGCACACGGTCGGTCAGCCCGGACTTGGCCACCGAATACGGCATGCCAAAGACGACGGAACTGGCCTGGTCCTGGCTCCAGACACTGGAACCGGCCTGCTTGAGTGCACGCGCACCTTCGGTGCCATCGGCGCCCATGCCGGTCAACACGACCGCGAGGGCGCCATCGCCGGCTGCGCTCGCCACGGAGGAAAACGTCAGATCGACACTCGGCTTGTAGAGATGTTGACCACCGGGAGTGACCGCGACCACGAACTGCTGGCCACGACGCTTGACCAGGGTCTGGCAGCCACCGGGCGCAATCAGTGCCTTGCCCTTCTGCAAGGGCATGCCGTCTTTCGCCAAGGCAACGTCAATCGAACAGATGCTGTCGAGGCGCTCGGCGAAGGTCGCCGTGAATTCTGCCGGCATATGCACGGCGACGAGTACGGGATGCGGGTAACCGACCGGCAGTGCGGCAAGCACCCGCTGAATGGCGACCGGACCGCCGGTCGACGCACCGATTGCAACCAGGCTGGTACGCGCAGGGCGCGCCATGCTCCAGGCGGCTGACGATCTTGGTAACGGCACAGCGGCATGCTGGTTGTTGCCGTTCGCCTGGCGGGCGCGCCGCCTTCCAGCCGCAATGCCGATGATCCTGTCTACGAGACTCTGGTCGCTGTTGGTGGTGCCGCCGTTCTGGCCCAGCGGTTTGGGCAGGAAATCGACTGCACCGGCATCCAGCGCGTCCAGCGTAGCCCGCGCCCCTTCACTGGTGAGGGCAGAAACCATCAACACGTTGGTCGGATGGGTACGCATGATTTCGCGCACTGCGCTGATACCGTCCATCTCCGGCATCGCGACGTCCATGGTCACCACGTCAGGGTGCAGGCGAGCCGTCATCTCGACCGCTTCGCGACCGTTGGCCGCTTCGCCGGCAATGATGATGTCGGCATGCGCTCCCAGTTGCTGGCGGATCCTCTTCCGAAAGAATGCCGAATCGTCGACGATCAGTACGCGAACCCGTTCCGCCATGTGTTATCCAGGACTGCGCCGAAGTCGCCCTGTCTCCTCCCGAGTGGGTTCAGTAACGACGCGCGTATTTGCGCATCAGGCCGGGCACATCGAGAATCAACGCGATCTTGCCGTCGCCGGTGATGGTCGCACCTGCCATGCCATCGAGCCCCTGCAGCAAGGCACCCAGCGGTTTGATGACAACCTCTTCCTGGCCGACCAGAAAATCGACCACCAGGCCGACCTGTACCCCGCCGACATTGACCACCACCACGTGCCCCTGGTGCTGACCGTCGCCATCGACGATGGCTTGTGCACCTCTGACCAACCAGCTGCGCAGGTAGAACAATGGCAGGGCGCGATCACGCACGCGGATCGTCAACTGCCCGTCGACCGTGTTGGTGCGAGAAAGATCGAGATTGAAGATCTCGACGACGCTGGCCAGCGGCAAAGCAAAAGGCTGTTGACCCAAGATGACCATGAGGGTCGGTAGAATCGCGAGGGTCAACGGCAGCTTGATCGTGATCTTGCTGCCTTTTCCATAGGCCGAGTCGATCTCGACCGTGCCGTTCATCTGCGCGATACGGGTCTTGACCACGTCCATACCCACGCCGCGTCCGGATACGTCGGAAATCTCGGTCTTGGTCGAGAAACCGGCGGCGAATATCAGGTTGTAGCAGTCCTTGTCCTCGAGCCTGGCCGCGGCATCTTCATCCATCATGCCCTTCTCGACGGCCTTGCGCCGCAGGACATCGGCATCCATACCCTTGCCGTCGTCCTCGATCGACAACAGGATGTGATCGCCTTCCTGGGCCGCCGACAACACGACGGTGCCCCGCCGTGGCTTGCCGGCCGCTTCGCGCACGTCGGGCGGCTCGATGCCGTGGTCGACGGCGTTGCGCACCACGTGGGCCATCTCCGAGAAGAGGGGCGCGAAGTCTCGCCGGGGGAGACGGAGCTCGCCGCCCTCCCAGACCGCATCCAGCTCCATCCCCTGCCGGGACGCCATCCCCTTCGCCTTGTCGGCCAGGCTCCGCAGATCCCCCTCCGCCGGGGCGAAGGAGAGGCGCTCGGCCTCGGCGACGAGGGCCTCCCGGGGGGCGTGGGCCGCCGCCTCGGCGAGGGCCTGAAGCTCCTCGGGGCTGACGCCGCTCTGGGCGCCGTCCCCGCCCGTCCCCCGCACCTCGGCGACCCGGGCCTCGAAGAGGGCCCAGGCGGCCGTCAGGGCCTCCAGGGCCTCGGCGCAGTCCCCGGAGTCGAGGACGTCCTCCAGGGCGTGGCAGGCCCGGGAGACCGAGCCCAGCCCATAGAGGCCGGCGTTGCCCTTCAGGGTGTGGATCTGCCGCTTGAGCAGGACCGGATCCTCGAAGGCCTCGGGGCGGATGATCTCCGCCAGGAGGGTCTCCCCGCCGCTGCGGAAGTCCTCGAAGCCCACTGGATCCTTGCCCACAGCCTGGAAGATGGAGATGAGCTCCAGCTGCTCGGCCTCCTTCTCCATCTGCTGGACCCGCTCGGTGACGTCCCCCACCATCACCAGGAGCTGGCTCAAGGGGGCATCCTCGCCGATGGGCTTATAGGAGAGGGTGTAGTGGCGATCGCCGAAGGTCCAGCGGGTGGGCATCTGGGCCAGGAGGAGCTCCTCGGGCATGATGCCCATCTGGAGATCCTCCCAGCAGATGGCGAACCAATCCCCAAAGGCGGGATCCAGGCGCTGGATGAAGTCCGGCAGGGTCTCCCCCGCCGCCGGCGCCCCGAACCACCCGTCGAAGGAGGCCGAGCGCTCGCTGGAGAGGACGCCGTCCCCATCCACCGTGGCCAGGCCCTGATCGACGTTGTCCAGGACCAGACCCATGGCCCGGTTGCGGGCGTCGAGGGCCTGGGTGCGCTGGGCGACCAGCTTCTCCAGGCGCTCCCGGTGGCCCGTCAGCTCCTCATCCCGGGCCTCAATCCCCCCGAGCATCTGATTGAAGGTGGCGCCGAGCATCGCCAGCTCGTCGGAGCCCTCCATCCGCACCCGCACCGAATAGTCTCCCTCGCTGCGGACCTTATCGGCGGCGGCGGCGAGCTGGAGCACGGGCTCGGTGATGAAGCGATGCAGGCGCAGGGCCGTGAGCAGCGAGAGGAGGCTGCAGGCGAAGAGCACCGCCATGGAGATGGTGAGGAAGCGCTCCGTCCGG
>JAGRHE010000078.1 GCA_020445165.1 Gammaproteobacteria bacterium | reverse complement strand
CACTGATCCGCTGCCGTTCATGGTCGTGCAGGAGAAGATCGCGCTGTTCTACTGGATGCGCGAGGTGGCCGGCGTCGTTTTCCTTATCGGACTGATCGTATACATCGCGAGCTTCTTCGTCGGTAACCGCGAGCCGGAAGCGACAGTGGCGTCGTCCGCGGAGTCTGCTGCAGCGTGACCTGAGTGATGCGCGCATACGCTGCTCGGTATGCGCGCATTCAGAACTTGGAACGGGCATTCCTCTCCGTTCACTGGTGATGCCAGCCGCGCGAGCAATTGCAAGGCTGGTTTTTTTTACGGGCTGCGATGCATATGGCTTCAATCGAAGAGAATCAATGCGATCCGGCTTCTTCGGTCGACATCGACGGCGGCGTCGGGGTGGCGCGCGCGGATTATCCGCCGGGTGATCTCGCATTGTGGATCTTTATCCTGGCCGAATTGCTGGTGTTCGCGATCTTTTTCGCTTCGTATGCCTTCACGCGGATGGGCAATGTCGAGTTGTTCAACCAGTACCAGGCCACACTCGATCGGGACTCGGCCCTGGTGAATACGCTCGCGCTGCTCACGTCGAGCTACTTCGTGATGCGCGGCGTGGTCGCAGCACGTGAAGGCGACAACCTTGTCTGTGCGCGCTGGCTTTGGCTGGCGATCGGCATGGGCGGGGTGTTCCTGGTGGTCAAGTCCGCTGAGTATGCCCATCACCTGGGGGCCGGTGTTTCGTTGAGCAGCAACACCTTCTACATGTTCTACCTGTCATTGACCTTCTTTCATTTTCTGCACGTGATCCTCGGCATGGTGATCCTGGCCGCGGTGGCGCTGAAGGCGCGCCGTGGCGGCTACAGTCGGGCCGATCACGTGGGTGTCGAGAGCGGTGCCAGCTACTGGCACATGGTGGACCTGGTGTGGCTGATCCTGTTCCCACTCGTGTACGTGATGCGATGAGCGAGGCAATGTCATCGCGTCGCCTGATCCGGCCCTGTACCTGGGTCTACCTCGCCCTGATGTTGCTCACGCTGCTCACCTGGGCGATCGGCAGGCTGGGCATGGGCGGTCTGTGGCTGTCGCTGTTCGTGCTGTTGCTGGCGCTTATCAAGGGCGGCCTGATCGGTGACTGGTTCATGGGGCTGCGCCAGGTGCGCGGTCTGTGGCGCTGGGTGGTAGTGGTCTGGTTGCTGTTGCCGGGCGCGCTGATTGCGGCCGCGTTCTTGTTGAGCTATCGAGGCTAAGCTGATGGATATGCCCTACGAAACCCCCAATGACGTTGACACGGAACTGCCGTTCTATCGCCCGCAGGGCAACGAGATCGCGCTGTTCGAGAACGCTTGGCGCAATCGCCTGCCGGTGTTGATCAAGGGGCCGACCGGCTGTGGCAAGACGCGGTTCGTGCAGTACATGGCGGCCAGGCTCGGCAGGCCTTTGTACACGGTCGCCTGTCATGACGACCTGACCGCGGCCGACCTGGTCGGGCGTCACCTGATTGGCGACAAGGGGACCTTCTGGAGCGACGGGCCGCTGACCCGTGCCGTGCGTGAAGGGGCGATCTGCTACCTGGACGAGATCGTCGAGGCGCGCAAGGACACGACGGTCGTGCTGCACCCTTTGACTGACGACCGCCGCATCCTGCCGCTGGAACGTACCGGCGAGACGTTGCAGGCACCGCCCGGGTTCATGCTCGTGGTGTCCTACAACCCGGGGTACCAGAACCTGCTCAAAGGGATGAAGCCGTCGACCCGGCAACGGTTCCTGGCAATGAGTTTCGATTTCCCGTCGCCCGAGCTCGAACTGGAGGTGCTGCAGGGCGAGACCGGTATCGACCGCGAGATGGGCGAGCGCCTGGTCGGTCTGGCCAACGCTCTGCGCGCCCTCAAGGACCATGATCTGGAGGAGGCCGCATCGACCCGCCTGCTGGTATATGCCGCGACCCTGATCAAGGACGGTTTCGACCTGCGCGATGCCTGCCGCGCGGCGCTGGTCGAACCATTGAGTGACGATCCCGAGACCCTGGCCGCACTGTCGGAAGTGATCGATGCCAGCCTCGGATGAATTCGCGGAAGGTTACGCGGTCGCGGTGGCGGCCGAAAGCCTGTACCTGGTCAATCTGCTGTTGCTGCCAGGGGTCGGTTTCGTGCTGCTTTTGATTCTGTGGTGGCGCGGCAGGGGCCATGCGCCGCCGCTGGCCGCGGCCCACCTGGCGCAGACCGTGTCGGCCAGTCTCTGGGCAGGCGTGCTGCTGGTGATCGCCAACGCCCTGATCCTGTTTTTCGGTGGCTATGATGGCCCCAACGTGTGGGTCGTCGTGATCACCTATTTCACCTTCGCCCATTCGCTGTTGGTGGTGCTCGGTGCACTCGGCCTGGCGCGGGCCATGGCCGGCCAGTGCTGGCGCTTCCCGTTGGTCGGAAGGCCGTTGCCGGATGGTTGCACGCCGGTCGCCAGACAATGAAAGGCGACGTCCTGCAACGACGGCGGCGGATGTTCCAGGTCGGTTTTTTCCTGCTGTTTCTGCTCGCGCCTCCGCTGGACCTGCTGCGCTTGGACCTGACCCGTGGCCACGCCGTGTTGCTGGGTATGGACTGGACGCTCGGGATTGACGCCCTGAGCACCGGCGAGGGCAGTGCCGCGGCTGCCGTGTTCAACCTGTTCTGGCGTGGCTTCCTGCCGCTGTTCGGTACGGTCGCGTTGCTGTTGTGGGTCGCGTGGCGCTATGGGCGGCTGTACTGCGGCTGGTTGTGTCCGCACTTTTCAGTAGTCGAGACCATCAATGGCCTGATGCGGCGCGCCAGCGGTCGTCCGAGCATCTGGGAGCGCACGCCGCTGCCTCAGCGCCAGGCCGATGGTTCGCGCCGGGTACCCAACGCCTGGTACTGGTTGCCGACTTTGCTCGCGGTCGGCGTTTTCGCCTTTCTGTGGGCGGTCGCATTGCTCACCTACCTGCTGCCGCCAGCGGAGGTCTACGGCAACCTGGTCAGCGGTCAGCTGACCTTGCGCCAGGGTCTGTTCATCGGCGTGGCGACCCTGGCATTCAGCGTCGAATTCCTGTTTGCACGCCACCTGTTCTGCCGCTTCGGCTGTGCCGTCGGCCTGTTCCAGAGCCTGAGCTGGATGAGCAACGACCGCGCCATGGTCGTCGGCTTCGACCGTGACCGGGCGGACCGCTGCCACAGCTGCAACAACGCCTGCGACAATGTCTGCCCGATGCGGCTCAAGCCACGCACGATCAAGCGCAAGATGTTCACCTGCACCGAGTGTGCCCAGTGCATCTCGGCCTGTACCACGGTGCAGGGTGGCGATCCTTCACGCAGCCTGCTGCGTTGGGTCGATGGTGCGGATGCATTGTCGACCGTCAGTGCCCGGTCACGGCCTAGCTGTCCGGGCAGCAAGGCGCAGCAGCGGCCGATGAACGAGTCGACCCTCGCGGAGGGCGGCTGATATGGAAGAGCAGGTCGGCGCACTCTGGCACCGCCTGATCACGCGCCTGGCAGACAGGAACTACCCACAGGCCGCGGTGGAGCTGGCCGAGGTCGAGAAGACGGTCGGCGTTTTCTTCCGCGCCCTTGGCGGGGATGGTGGCCTGCAGATCAGCAACGCGGAACAGGTCGAGAACCGCGCCCGTCGGTCCTGGCTGCAGCGCGTGGCCGGCAGCCAGGAAAAGACCGCGCTGGCCTGGCGCGACGAGAACTTTCTGCGCCTGCCGGCGCGCATCGACTGCCTGCCCGAGGCTGGACTGAACCGTGACCTGTACCTGTGGCTGGCAGCCCTGGCGGTATCGCCGGTCTCGCACCGCGATGACTGGTTCCAGCTCAATCAGCAACGCGCTCAGGCCACGTTGCAGCAATGGCCGGGCCTCGTCGCCCGCTACCGGCGACTGGTCACTGCCCATCTGGCCATTCGTCCGAAACCGTCGTCGTTGCGTGCCGACGAGGCCGAGGCCGAACAGGCGATTCGCGACGCGCTGCTGGAACCGGGCAGCGTCGGGCACCTGCCGCAGGCGCGTCGGCCGCCAGCGCCGGTACCGCTGTGGCTGCACCCACGACCGCCCGTGCAGCCCGGTGCTGTGCCGGCGCCGGATCCGGACGACGGGGTGCGCGATGGCGACCATCAGCAGCGCGAACTGGAGCGCCTGCGACGAGAAGCAAAGCGCGTGAACACGCCGGACAGCGACCGCGGCCTGGTCACGGTGCGCATGGAAAACATCTTCACCTGGGGCGAGTTCGTGAATGTCGATCGCGGCGCCGAGGACGAAGACGACCTCGAACGTGCCGAAGCGATCGCGCGTGATCTTGACCAGCTGGCGGTCAGCCGCAATGCCCGGCGTGCGGCAGCGACCTTGAAGTTCGATCTTGATCTGCCGGCCGAGGCCGAGGACGACCTGGTGATCGGCGAGGGCATCTGCTTGCCCGAATGGGATTGGAAGAAACGGTGTCTGCAACCGGACCACTGCCGCATTGTGCCGATGCTCAGCGCGGATGCGCCGCCGCTGGCGCTGCCATCTCGCCTGGCACGCACCGCGCGGCGTCTGCGCAACCAGTTCCAATCACTGGCGCCGGCGCGTGTCTGGCATCGTGGTCAATGCGACGGCCAGGAGATCGATATCGACGCTTACCTGCGTTTCGCCGCCGAACAGGCAGCGGGTACCGCGGTAGCCGGCGATGCGCTGTACCGCGACATGCGCAGCGGTGCGCGCGACCTGGCCTGCCAGCTGATGGCGGATCTGTCGCTGTCTACCGATACCTGGATCGACGATCATCAGCGAGTGATCGACGTGATCCGCGACAGCCTGTGGTTGTTCGCCGAGGCGCTGGATGCGACCGGTGATCGTGTCGCCATGCACGGTTTTTCGTCGCGGCGACGTGATCCGGTACGCGTGCATACGCTTAAGGCATTCGACGAACGATACGGCGGTGGCGTGCGCGGCCGCATCGCCGCGATCAAGCCCGGCTATTACACGCGTATGGGAGCGGCGCTGCGGCACGGCAGCCGCATGTTGAGCGCCCAGCCCGCGGGCCGGCGGTTATTGTTGCTGTTGACCGACGGCAAGCCGAACGATCTGGATCAGTACGAGGGCCGTTACGGCATCGAGGATACGCGCCAGGCTGTGCTCGAGGCGCGCCGCCAGGGACTGCAGCCGTTCTGCGTGACCATCGACGCCAGGGGCAACGATTACCTGCCGCACCTGTTCGGCAACAAGGGCTACGTCGTGATCCGCAAACCGTCGGAGCTGCCCAAGCGTCTGCCGATGCTGTATGCCCAGCTGACCGGCTGAATCACCACTCCTGGCTTGATCGCAGTCAAGGTCACACGTCTTGCCTGTCGCGCATCCTGCACGGCATGGACATATTAAAACCGTCTGCACCAAAACCTGCGACCGGGCCGGCGCCGCCGCGTTGGGTACCGTTCGCGCTCGGCTTCCGGCCGTTTTTCCTGCTTGCCGCGCTCAGCGCGCTGCTATTGATCGCGCTATGGCCGTTCGTCTGGCAGGGCGTGCTGACACTGCCTGCACACTATGATCCGATCAACTGGCACGCGCACGAGATGCTGTTCGGTTACAGCGTCGCCGTGATCGCCGGGTTCCTGCTCACCGCGGTGCGCAACTGGACCGGCGAGGCGACCTGGACCGGTCAGCGGCTGGCCTTGCTGGCGGCGGTCTGGCTGCTCGGGCGGATAATGCCGTGGTTTCCCGGGATCCCGCTGTGGCTGTTGATCACCGTCGACGCCGCGTTCCTGCCGCTGTTGGCTGTGAGCCTGGTGCGACCGCTGTGGCGCGGCCAGAACCGCAGCAACCGGGTGTTCGTGCCACTGCTGCTGTTGATGGGTCTGGCCGGCCTGTTGTCGCAATTACAGATGCTCGGTGTCGTCGAGGGGTTGGGCGACATGCGCCGCGTCATGCTGCAACTGATACTCGCGACCATCATGCTGGTCGGCGGACGGGTGATGCCCTTCTTCACCCAGAACGTGCTGCCCGGTTTCACGGCCACGCAGCGGCCGTGGGTCGAGCGAATAACCGTCGCGAGCCTGGCGCTGCTGGTGTTTTCGCAGACGATCGGTGTGGTGCCCGACGTATGGCTGGGCCTGTTTTGGCTGGTGTTCGCCGGTGCGCAGGCGATCCGCCTGGCCGGCTGGTTCAGTCCGCGTGTCGTGGGCATCCCGGTGCTGTGGGTATTGCATGCCGGCTACGCGTGGCTGGTGCTCGGGTCCCTGCTGACAGCACTGACGTTGTTTGGCGTGTTCCCCGCGGCCTCAGCGCTGCACGCGCTGACCGTCGGTGCCATCGGCGTGTTCACGCTGGGCATGATGTCGCGGGTTGCACATGGCCACAGCGGGCGGCCGATCGATGTCTCGCGACCGGTCGCGGCCGCTTTCGTGATCATGAACCTTGCGGCAGTGATCCGGGTTTTCGGCAGCACCTGGCCCGGCGACAGTTACCGCCTGTGGATCGACCTCTCGGCCGGCCTGTGGGTGCTCTGCTTCGCGCTGTTCGCCTGGCATTACGTGCCGATTCTGCTGCGTCCGCGGATCGATGGTCGTCCCGGGTGATCCGGGCAGACGGGCATGCAGTCACGCATTTTCCCTGCATTGCTGTGTCGGATGCTGACAACGGTCATCCTGGCCATGCTGATCGGGGCCTGCGGTAACCCGGAAACAAGCCTCGGTGAACGCATCTACCTGAGTGGAGAGGGGCGGCAGGGTCGCGTCGGCTACAGCCAGGGTCCGAGCTGGTTTGCGCTCGGACATTTTGGTTGCGCGAGCTGTCATGCGGCCGACGGCAACGGCCGCCTGGTGCAGGCAGGAAAGGTGGCAGGCCGGGTTCCGCCGATCACGGCCCAGGCACTTGTGGCGCGCGGCTATGATGCGACGGCGCTGAGACGTGCGATCCAAGAAGGAATATCTGTCGAAGGGAGAATGCTCGGTTATTACATGCCGCGCTGGCAGCTCGATGCTGCCGAGATGCGGGCGCTGATCATGCACCTGGAGCAGTTGTAGGGTGGCGCTGCCATGCAGCGCGGACACCTGACCAATATCAAGGCGGCGTGTGGTATGCGCGGCAGGATGCGCGTTACACGAACATGCGGGGTGCGTATGTGGTACCGGGAAACGCTATCGTCACAGCATCGCGACTGCGATGCATTGATCGTCACGACCGAGCAGGCCGTGCACGACCGCGACTGGCGGACCGCCAGTGCGGCAGCCCGCCATTTCGTCGAACGGGCCGAGGCCCATCTTGCCTACGAGGAGCAGACGCTGTTTCCGGCCCTTGCGGCGGCAAGCCCGGCGGCAGCGGATCCGATCAGCGTAATGCGCCTCGAGCATGCGCAAATGCGCGAGTTGTTCAGTGAGTTGATCACGGCAACCCGGCAGACTGATATCTCTACATTGTCCGACTGCATCGAAACCCTGTCGCTGTTGATGCGCCAACACAATACCAAGGAGGAGAATGTGCTGTACCCGATCGCCGACCGATGTCTCGCAGCTGGCCTGGTGGGGCCGACGAAACGTGAAACTTTGAAAGACTGATGGAACAGAAGATCGATGTTTGCGGCCTGGAACCGCCCGAACCGCTCGAGCGGATCCTCGACGGGCTGGCCGACCTCGCGCCCGGCGACTGGTTGCGGGTACGCCATCGCCGCGATCCGGTGCCGCTGTACCGCATGTTGCGCGACATGGGGTACGCCTGGCAGACGACCCGGGTGGCGGTCGAACACTTCGAGATCGTGATCTGGCCGCAGGATATGCCGGCGCCGGCCGGGACCGACGCGGCGGGCGGAAGTTCGGCGTGAACCTCGCCGGCCTCGCGGCCGACAATGCCCCACCGCTGGAGGTGCCCTTCGGTCTGTTCTACCTGATGCCGGTGTTTCTCGGCCTGGCCGGGACGGTGCTGGCGGTGCACGGCGACCAGGTGCTGGCGTCACGCTGGACGCCGGCGGCGCTGGCAGTCACGCACTTCATTCTCCTCGGAGCGCTCGCCCCGGTCATGTGTGGCGCGATTCTGCAGATCGCCCCGGTACTGCTGGGCGCGCCGTATCCGCGCGTGCGCCTGGTCGCGCTCCTGACCGGCTCGGGTCTGGCGTTGGGCAGCTTGTGTGTCGGCGCGGGTTTTCTGCTCGACCTGCCGCCGCTGCTGCTCGCCGGCGGCGTCCTGGCCGGTAGTGGCCTGTCAGCCTTTCTTATCAGCTCGTTCGTCGCTCTGCGAAGCGCTGCCGTCGCACGTCGCGAGACCTTGTGGACGGTACGCCTGGCGATAGCGGCATTGGCCGGTGTGCTCGCGCTCGGCCTGTCGCTGGCGTCCGCGCGTTTGGGCTGGGTTCAGCTGTTGCAGTATCCCTACTGGGTGGATACGCATGTGGCTTGGGGCCTGGCAGGCTGGGTTGGCCTGCTGCTGTACGGTATCGCGATGCAGTTGATACCGCTGTTCTACGTGACACCACGATTTCCGCGCTGGTTGCTGGGTGCGTTTCCCGCGGTGATCCTCTGTCTGCTGGCACTTGTTCCTCTGCGGGGACTCGCGCCCGCTGCGGCAGGCGGGTTGCAGCACTGGGTCATCGGCCTGCTGTTCGGCACCTACCTGGTGTACACGGCTGCAGCGCTATGGATCGAGCGACAGCGCAAGCGGCCGCGGCGCGACGCCAACCTCTGGTTGTGGCAGGCGAGTCATGCCGGTGTGCTGGCTGCTATTGCGGTTTGGCTGGGTGGCGGTCCAACGATTCTGCTCGGCATCCTGCTACTGGCTGCGGCCGTCAGCTTCATCGTCGGCGCGCTGCTCAAGATCGTGCCGTTTCTCAGCTGGCTCGATCTGCAGCAGCGCCTGGTCGCAGGTCGTCATCATGCTATCCGCCTGCCGCGCCTGAATACGCTGCTGCCTGACAGGTACGCGAATGCCGTCGCATTGATGCTGCTGGTGGCGCTCCTTGCGCTGTCGCTCGCCGTATTGCTGCCAGCCATGGTTCATGCAGGTGGTGTGCTGTTCATTGCGTTCGCGCTCATGCTCGGGGCTGCGCTGGCGCGCTCGGTTTATATTCGTCAGGGGGTGTTGCAACAGCTGCGCCAGGATGGCGGGCGCTGACGCATGACGGCATCGCCGACTTGGTCCGCTTGTGGTCCAAGGTGGTATTGTTCGCACTACGCCAACCGAGTGCATTTTCGAAGATGATCGACGACCTGCGGCAGAATTACCTGTTCAGCGACCTCGCCGAGTCGCAACTGCAGCGCGTGGCGCGGCATGCCGCAACCGTCCACCTGGATGAGGGTGAGGCCTTGTTCGAGCAGGGCGACCCGGCAAGACGCTTCTACCTGTTGCTCAGTGGCCAGATCAAGCTGTTCCGCCTGTCGCCCGCGGGCAACGAAAAGGTGGTCGATATCGTCGTGCCGGGCGGCACCTTTGCCGAGGCGCTGATGTTTCTCGACCGACCACACTATCCCGTTGGCGCGGTCGCGTTGCAGGCTTGTCGTGTCATCAGTATCGATGCGGCTGACTTCGTTGGCATGCTGCGTGAGTCGATCGATACCTGCTTTGTCATGATGGCGGCGATGAGTCAGCGCATGCGCGGTTTGCTGCGTGAGATCGATGACCTCAGTCTGCACAGTGCCAGTTGCCGTGTGGCCGCCTACCTGGTCAAGCATGCACCGGTCGACGCCGACAGTTACGACCTGCCGGTGGCCAAGCAGACGGTCGCGTCGCGTCTGTCGGTCAAGCCGGAAACATTCTCGCGCATCATCAAGCAACTCGGTGACAACGGACTGATCCGTATCGCCGGCAGCAGGGTGACGATCCTTGATCGCAAGGCGCTGAACGAAGCTGCCGAGACCTGTGCCTCGGCAAGTGACGTCGATTGAAATCTGCGGCAGTCGTCGGCTATTGAATCAACCGCCGAGCGCAGACATCGGCCGCAGGATCGCGGTCGGCGCATCGACGAAGTGGTGACGCTCCGGTTTGTTGGCGATTCCCTGCAGGATGGCATCGACGAGCTGTTCGTTGCCGGCGCCGGTGCGCAGCATGTCGCCCAGCGCCACCTTGTTTTCCTGGCCCAGGCACAGGTAGAGATCACCGGTCACGCTCAGGCGGACGCGGTTGCAGGTTTCGCAGAAATGCTGTGACTGCGGGGTGATGAAGCCGATGCGCAGGGCACTGTCGTCGACCTGCAGATAGCGTGCGGGACCACTGCCGTGCATCGCTGCCGGCGTCAGCTTGAAGCGCTGGCGCAACCGCTCCTCGACCTCGGCCAGCGGCATGTAGTGGTTCTGCGTCTGCTGGCCACCGGCACCAATCGGCATGGCCTCGATGAAACGCAGCGTCAGGTTGTTTTGAAGGCAGAAATCGACCATCGCGTCGACCTCGTCGTCGTTGACACCGCGCATCGCCACCATGTTGATCTTGATCGGCTCGAAACCCGCATCGCGGGCCGCATCGATGCCGACGAGTACCTTGTTCAGCTCGCCGCCAGTGATGCGTTTGAACCGGATGGCATCGAGCGAGTCGAGGCTGATATTGAGACGACTGACCCCGGCCGCCTTGAGTTGTGGCGCGAACGTTGCTAGGCGCGAGCCATTGGTGCTCAGGGAGAGATCCTGCATGCCAGGCAGGGCGGCGATACCGGCGGCGATCTCGGGCAGCTCGCGACGCACCAGCGGTTCACCACCGGTCAGGCGCACGTGGCGTACGCCGAGCTCGCCGAACAGGCCAACGACTCGGGTCAGTTCAGCGGCCGTCAGCCAATCATGCGGCGTGGCGAAGTCGCGATGGTCACGTGGCAGGCAGTAGCTACAGCGGAAGTCGCAGCGGTCGGTCACCGAGACACGTAAATAATGAATCCGCCTGCCGAATCGATCTTCCACTTGCCTGACTCCTTCCGACAAAAAGCGTGTCCAGTTGACGATTGTCAATAACGGGATTGGCTTTCTTGATGTATCTCAAGTTTTCTCGCGCATTCAGTCTCTATTCTAGGTCTTCCCTGAATGCGGGCAGACGCGAGTCTGGCTTAAGCAATGACAACTATCAACACCGCGCGAAGGGCTTTTTTCAGAGGCAGAGCTGTATCAGTCGAGCACCACATGCCGTGGGCGGTCGGCGCATTCGAGGATGCGTGCCGCCGTTGCGATGCGTGTATCCGTGCCTGCGAAGAGTCCATTCTGACTGCCGGCGACGGCGGCTTCCCCACGGTCGATTTTCGTCGTGGTGCCTGCACGTTTTGCGCGGCGTGCGTCGACGCATGCGACTACGCCGCGCTCGATCGCAGCCTGTCGCCGCCGTGGCAGCTGACGATCGAAATCGGTAGTGGCTGTCTGAGCGCGAACGGCATCACCTGCCGTGCCTGCGGCGATAGCTGCGACGAGGCGGCGATCCGATTTCAACTGCAAACGGGTGGACGTGCGACGCCGACGCTCGACGCTGCACGCTGTAATGGCTGCGGCAGCTGTATCAGCTTGTGTCCCGTTCAGGTAATCCAGATAAAGGAGGCTGCGTGAGCGAATACCACGTTTGCGGTTTACTGTTGATGGCACGTCCCGAACACGTGCCGGGCATTGAGAAGGCATTGCACGAGCTCGACGGTGTCGAGCTGCATGCCAATGATGGCGGCCGCATGGTCGTCACCGTCGAGGGCGCCGCGTATGACGTGTGTGCCGACATCATGAACCAGCTTGCCACCATGCGCGGGGTCGCTTCGTCCTCGCTGGTGTATCACGAGATAGACAAGGCATCCCCGCCGGAGGAGTCATTACAATGAAACAGTCACGCCGCGAGTTCATCAAGACCAATGCGATTGCCGCCACAGCAGCGGCAGCCGGTATCACGATCCCGGGTATCCAGGCGATTGCCGGGCCGGACGACAGCGGCGTGCGCTGGGACAAGGCGCCCTGCCGTTTCTGCGGTACCGGCTGTTCGGTATTGGTCGGCACCAAGGACGACCGCGTGGTTGCCACGCAGGGCGATCCGGATGCGCCGGTCAACCGCGGCTTGAACTGCATCAAGGGCTACTTTCTGTCCAAGATCATGTAT
>JAGRHE010000077.1 GCA_020445165.1 Gammaproteobacteria bacterium | reverse complement strand
ACAACTACAGCGCGCCCTACTACGGCTACGCTCCGTACGGCTACGCTCCGATGGCTCCGGTTGCTCCGGTCGCCCCGGCTGCTGCCGAGTGATCCAGCCTGACGGCTGATCGCTGACCGCCACGGCGGTCACGACAAGAACCCCGCACCCCGGTGCGGGGTTTTTTATTGCCCGGTCGACGACGATCACGGCGACCGCACCCTCACATATTCCCTAACGCGGTGGCGGCAGAGAATCCGGAAAATCCACGCATGCTTGATCCCGGTCCATGTTAAGCCTCGGATCTATCGGAAAATTTTCATTGAGAACCGGGTTCCGGTAGACGTAACCTGCGGACACAGGCACTTGACCTGGATCCAGAACTATACAACGACCCCTCGTGAGGAGATTCTCCATGGCTATCGATACGTCTGCGGCTACCGAAATCAATGTGTTTGAGCAGTTCACGGTTGACTGGAACGAAAACGAGGGGACCGCCTGGTGCTTTTGGCGGCCCCAACCACGCGGCTGCTTCAATTCAGAGGTGCTGGCAGGGATCTGTGACCTGCCGCAGCGGCTGCCGGTTGAGCAGATCCGTGCCGCTGCCGCGGCCGGCGAGCCGAACTTCGTCGTGTTCGGATCAAGGATTCCCGGCACCTACAATCTCGGTGGCGATCTTGCGTTGTTCAAGCGCCTGATCAAGGCAGGCGATCGCGCCAAACTCGAGGAATATGCGCTGGCCTGTATCGATGCCGTGTACCTGGCGCACACCTGCGCCGGCCTGCCGATGACATCGATCGCACTGGTTCAGGGCACTGCATTGGGCGGCGGCATGGAAGCGGCCCTGGCATGCAACGTGATAGTGGCCGAGCGTGGCGCGCAGATGGGCCTGCCGGAAGTCATGTTCAACCTGTTCCCGGGCATGGGTGCGTACAGCTTTCTGTCGCGTCGACTCGGCCCGGCCGAGACCGAACGCCTGATCCTCGGCGGCAAGATCTGGAGCGCAGAGGAACTGCACGAACTCGGCGTGGTCGACGTGCTGGCCGAACCGGGCGAAGGTGAACAGGCAGTGATCGACTACATCGCCAACAAGCGCCGGCGTTCGCCCAATGCCGTGGTGGCGATGCAGAGCGTGCGCCAGGCGGTGAGCCCGATCACCTACGACGAACTGGAACGGGTTACCCAGATTTGGGTCGATGCCGCGATGCGATTGAGCGAACGCGACCTGAAGATCATGGATCGCCTGGTTCGTTCGCAAGACAAGGCAGGCAGCCGCACGGCACAGCACGCCAACGGTCAGTGTTGATCAATGGCGCGACATGCGCTCCCGGCGTTCGGCGATGTAATCGTGCATCGCCGACTTGGCCTCGACGAATGCCGACCGCATCTGCGACACGGCTGTCGGGGCCACCCGGGTGAAATCGCGGTCACTTATCCGACAAGCACGGTTACTGAAATCCTGCAGTCGTCGTGCGCCGACACTGCCGGCGCTGCCCTTCAATGCGTGTGCCAGGTCGCGGAACTGGTGCGTCGCACGTGTCGCGATGGTGCGGGAGATCTGATCGAACAGGAGTTCTGAATCACGCGTAAACCCATCGACCAGGTTGTCGAGAAACTGCAGTCCACCGCCGAGGTCTTCGAGATCGCGTAGCGTCTGTCGGTCGATCACCGGCTGTGCCTCGCTTACCTCGCTGTTGATGTCTGCACCGTGCTGATCCGGGTCGACCAGCTTGTCCCGACCGAGCACCCGGGTCAGGGTCTCGAGCAGCCCCCGCGCCTGGATCGGTTTGGCGATGAAAGCGGCGGCACCGGCCTGCTCGGCCTCTTCACGCACCTCAGGCGTCACGTCGGCAGACAGTATCACCACCGGGATCGCACTGGCGGTGGCGTGCGTGAAGCGATACACCTTCAGCGCCTCGATTCCGTCCATCTGCGGCATTCGGATATCGAACAGGGCCAGGTCGAAGCGGTGTGCGTCCAACGCATCCAGCGCCTGCTCGCCGTTCTCGACCAGGTAGACACGGTGACCCGCTTTTTCCAGGATGCCGCGCACGACGGTCTGGTTCACGCGGTTGTCCTCGGCGACCAGTATCTCGAGCGGCGGCAGCACCTTGCGCTCGCGGGCATAGTGGTCGATGAAGTTGACCACCTGCGGATCCTCGACCACCCCCACACAAACCGAGTGCAGGGCATTGAACAACAGCGTCTTGTCGAACGGCGTCGGCAGAACGGCGGCGAAGCCCAGGTCGAGATACCGCTGTTTCCAATCGGGATCGGACAGCGGCGGGGTGATTAACACGAACGACAGGGATTGCAGCAGCTTGTCCTGTTTTGCGGTCTGCAGCAGGTGTACCGGGTCGAAACGCGAACCGCGGTTGTCGAGCAACACCGTGGTGTAAGGCTCGCCGCGATTGACGGCATTCACCAGTTCGGCGATCGCCTGCGCCGCGATGCCACGCTCCTCGGCCTGCACCCCCCAACCGGAAAGCAGGGCCATCACGCGGCGGCTTTCGTTGTGATCCCCGGTGACGACCAGCACGCGGCTGTCGCGCAAGGTAAGCGCCTCGGCCTTCTCGTCCTCGGACTGAACGAGTTCGCGCAGAGGCAGTTCCATCCAGAAGGTACTGCCCTTGCCTGGCTCGCTGACAACCCCGATCTCGCCACCCATCAGTTCCACCAACTGCTTGCTGATGGTGATGCCCAGGCCGGAGCCACCGTAGCGGCGAGTGGTCGAACTGTCGGCCTGGGTAAAGCGTTCGAAGATCCGTTCCTGCGCCTCGGGCGCGATGCCGATGCCAGTGTCGACCACTTCGAAACGCACCCGGATCAGTGATTCCTCAGGATCGCGCCCGGCAAGGCTGACGTTGAGCTCGACGTGACCCTCTTCGGTGAACTTGATCGCGTTGCCGATCAGGTTGATCAGCACCTGTTGCAGGTGGTGCTCGCTGCCATTCAGCGCGAACGGTATCTCCGGCGACACGCGTGCACTCATGTGCAGGCATTTCTTGTTCGCCGGGGCAGCCATCATCTTCGCGGTATTCGAGACCAGGCGGTGGAGATCGAAGTCGACCTCTTCGAGCGTCATCTTGCCGGCCTCGATCTTCGAGATATCGAGCACCTCGTCGATCAGGGTCAAGAGGCTGGATGCCGACACGCTGATGGTACGCGCGTGGTCCTCCTGCTCGGGATTCAACGGCGTCGCGCGCAACAGGTCCGCGATCCCGATGACGCCGTTCAGCGGCGTGCGCAGCTCGTGGCTCATGGTCGCCAGGAAACGCGATTTGGCCTGGTTGGCTTCGACCGCCTGCTCGGTGGCCTGGTTGAGACGTTTGATCAGGGTCGCGACGTAAGCCGGCAACACGATCAGGCCGAGCAACAGGCCGACCCCGAGCGACGTGTGCTGAGCCCAGTACGGGTTGAACGCCACCACGATACCGAAGCCGACCGTGCTCATTGCCGACGCCAGCGCCAGGTAGGAGGTGCCGTACCGGAAGCCATTGCCGAAGATCACCCACAGGAAGGCGATGTAGAAAGGCGCGGTCGCCGCATCGAAGAAGTACATCACGCAAGTCAGGCCGCCGATATCGTGCAGCATGCCGACGATCTTGCGCACCCGGACATCCGGTGGACCGGCGACGACCCAGGCGAAAATCGCAAAACTGAATGCCAGGAAACAGGCCACCGAATACAGGGCCATCGCGTGCCCCGGAGTGGGATCGACGAACTGGCGCCCCGCCAGGTAGATGACCATGACCGACACGATACTGACACGCAGTACGCTCTGTTCGAGTTCCGGATCCGTACCGCGCCGCCGGCGCGTGATGAATTTCAGTATCGATTTGATTCTGGACATGGCGCTTCCTGCTCACCGACCCCGCGGTACTGTCTCCGAACCGGTCGCATCACGACGCGCGACGATGTGGTCCAGGTTCTCCATCATCGCCGCCACACAATCGGGATCAAAATGGCGCCCGGACTCGGAAAGGATCAGGTCGACCGTGCGCTCCAGTGTCCACGGCCGCTTGTAGGGTCGTTCGGACAACAGGGCATCGAAAACGTCTGCGATCGCGACAATCCGCGCTTCGAGCGGTATTTCGTCACCGGCAAGACCGCGTGGATAGCCGTCACCGTCGTAGCGTTCGTGATGGCACCAGGCAATGGTGGCACCAAACTGCAGGAACTGCGACGGGCTGTCGCGCAGAATCTCGTAGCCGATCCGCGCGTGGTGTTTCATGATGGCGCGCTCTTTGCCGGTCAGGCTTCCCGGCTTGAGCAGGATCTTGTCAGGCACACCGATCTTGCCGATGTCGTGCATGGGTGCCGCCTGTTCGATCACGTCACAGTACTCGGCATCCTTGCCCAGCGTGGCCGCGATCAGGCGCGCGGTCTCGGCCATGCGCAGCACGTGACCATTGGTGTCGTTGTCACGATACTCGCCGGCCTTGGCCAGGCGCAGCAGCGTTTCCCGCTCGCGCAGCGCCAGCTCACGCGTCTTGTCGGCGATCTCCTTTTCCAGCCAGCGCGCCCGGTCACGAATGATGCCTTGTTGCTGGCGCAGCTTGAGCAGGTTCTTGCAGCGAGCCCGACACTCGTGGTGATCGATCGGCTTGGTCAGGAAGTCGGTCGCACCCGCCTCGAGCGCCCGGTAACGGGTCAACTGGTCGTCCATACAGGTGATGACGATGATCGGGACGTCGACACACGATGGGGTGGTGCGCAGCCACTGGGTGAACTCAACGCCGTTCATGTTCGGCATCTTAAGGTCGGTCAAAACCAGATCAGGCGGGGTTTCCTTGGCCCAGCCGAGCGCCTCGATCGGATCGGCAAAAGACACCGCTTCGGTCTCTTCACCGATCGAAAGGATGAGCTGCTCGAGGATCATGCGGCTGATCATCGACTATCAGCACTCGCGACATCTGGGGCGTCTCGGATTGGCAAACGACTGCCAGATTCCACGTCTACCTCGGCTTTGTCAACCGCGCGAGCTGAGAATCTGCGCGAAAATAATGACTTACCCCCCCTTGGGCGGAGGAGGGATGGCGCCGGACAGGCCCTGTTCGACACCTGCGGCAGCCGGCCGCCATCCGCTATGCTTGGCAGGCCATTTCACCGGAGTCCGAACATGTTCAGAATCTCGTTCCCGGCGGTCCTGCTCTGTCTCGTCGGCGGCCTGCTGGCTTCCAACGCGATGGCGGGGACACCGCTGAGCTACAACCGGGTAAACCTCAGCGAAAGCGCCCAGATCGAAGTGGATAACGACCTGATGGTCGCCGTGATGACCGCACGCGCGGAGGGCCGCGACGCCGCAACGCCGGCCGACGAGGTCAACCGCGCGATCGACTGGGCGGTGACCATGGCGCGCAGCGTGCCCGAGATCAAGGTCCAGACACTCGGCTACAGCACCAGCCCGGTGTATGAGAAAAACACCATCCGCGGCTGGCGCGTCAGCCAGTCGATCCGTCTGGAAAGCACGGACAGTCGCAGCCTGGGCGACCTGGTCGGCCGCCTGCAATCGCAGTTGCAGATGCAGTCGCTCGGCTACGAGATATCCGACGCACAGCGCCGCCGCCACCTCGACCAGCTCACCGACGAGGCGCTGGCGCGCTTCCAGGCGCGTGCGCAACGTATCGCCCGGACCATGGGGCGCAGCGGCTTCCGCCTGGTCCAGGTCCACGTCAACGACGGGCAGCACGCGCCGATGCCGGTGGCCCGCGGCATGATGATGGAGGCAGCGCGCGCCGACTTCTCGGTGGCGCCGGCGCGCATCGAGGCCGGCAGCCAGACCATGACGGTCAACGTCAGCGGCGAGATCGAACTGCGCGAGGACTGAGCCCGGCGTCAGGGCCTGACACCAGGTGCTAGTGGGCCATCCTTCGCAGCTGCTGCAGTTGGGCCACGATCTGCTGCAGACGCGCGCGCGCCGAATCCGGCACATCGTCAGTGCTGCTCAGGCGCTGGTCGGCGTCACGATGCAGCTCTGACAGCTGGGCCAGATCGAACAGCTGCAGGGCCGCGGCCAGTTCTTCCTCGTCGGCAGAAAGCAGCGTCGGCGCCAGGTCGCCCGGCTCGATCACCGACTGCGGATGCAAAAGGTCGGCAACCAGGGGCCAGCGCAGCAAAGAGAAATGTGCTGCGCGCGCCTGGCGTTCCTGGGCCAGTTCATCGATCGCCTGCGGATCGCCCATGGCACCGCGTTCGACATTGCGCATGATCACCTCGATCAGCTGCGCGATGGCCGCCCGGTTGCCGTCGTGCTCCTCGGCCAGTCCGACCGAGGTTTCGTAGAGCCGGTCCAGTGATTCCTTGAGACCGAGGATGACCGTGCTTTCCTCGTTCGGTTTCAGGTCGACGGCGCGTTGCACGGTGTCGCGCAGCTCGCCCAGGAATGCCAGCAGTTCCTCGTGATCGAGGCGCTGTGCCTCGAGCAGGCGCTCGTCATCGGCGGCGACACTGCGCTCACCGAACAGGGCATTGCCGATCCGGCGGCGCAGGTGGCGCTCGTGGCGCCCGGGCAGTTCACTGAAGGGAATGGTCATCGGCCTTTCGGGACGGATTCTGTAGCGGGATGGCTGCCGCTCTCACGACGAACAGCTTACCTCGATTTGCTGCGCCCAATCGGGCGGCTGTGCGGCATAGGACCCGAACTGCGGCTGTTCGTCGAACGGGCGTGAAAGCAGGCTCATCAGCCGGTCGACCTCGGCGAAATCCCCCTGCTCGGCCTGTTCGATGGCCTGCTGTGCAAGATAGTTGCGCAGGATGTAGCGCGGGTTGACCGCATCCATCGCCGCGCGCCGGACGGCATCATCGCTGCCTTCGCTGCGCAGGCGGGCGCGATACTCGCCGGCCCAGCGATCGAAAGCCGCGCGGTCGATGAAACGGTCGCGCAGCGGCGCATCAGCACCGGCATCATCCATACGCAGCCGGCCCAGGTCACGGAACAGGTTGGTGTAATCGACGCCGCTGTCCGCCATCGCCCCGAGCAGACCTGCACTCAGTTGCTGGTCGTCCGCGCGCGCCTCGCGCAATCCGAGCTTGGCGCGCATACCGGCCGAGTAGGCCGCGATCAGCTCCGGCTCGTAAACCGTCAGGACATCGCGCGCCAGCTCGGCGGCCGCATCACCGTCTTCGTGCAGCAGCGGCAGCATCGCCTGCGCAAGGCAGGTCAGGTTCCACAGGCCGACCGACGGCTGCCGGTCGAAGGCGTAACGGCCGTGGTAGTCGGAATGGTTGCAGATGAAGCCCGGGTCGTAGGCATCGAGGAAGCCGAACGGGCCGTAATCGAGCGTCAGGCCCAGGATCGACATGTTGTCGGTGTTCATCACGCCATGGGCGAAGCCGACCAGCTGCCACTGGGCGATCAGGCGCGCGGTACGCAGGACGACCTCGCGCAGCAGGGCCAGGTAGGGTTGCTGCGCATCTGCCAGCTGCGGGTAGTCGTGTGCGATCACGTAATCGGCCAGAGGCTGCAGCCGATCGTACTGCCGGCGATGGAAGAACACCTCGAACGAGCCGAAGCGCACGTGGCTCGGCGCCATGCGCAGCAGCAATGCGCCGCGCTCGATACGTTCGCGGTAGACCTCCTCGTCACTGTCGAACAGGCACAAGGCACGCGTGGTCGGAATGCCGAGCGCGTGCATCGCCTCCGAACACAGGTACTCGCGAATTGACGAACGCAGTACCGCACGGCCATCGCCGTCGCGCGAAAACGGAGTCAGGCCGCCGCCCTTGATCTGCAGCTCCCAGCGCCGGTCATCGGCACCGACCACCTCGCCGAGGACGATCGCGCGGCCGTCGCCGAGCTGGGGCACATAGTGGCCGAACTGATGCCCGGCATAGCACATCGCCAGGGGCTCGCTGCCCGGCCATGCCTGGGCACCGGACAGCCAGCGCCTGGCCTGCGACTCGGCCAACGCCGTGGGTGCAAGGCCGAGCAACTCACAGGCCGCGTGACTGACCGCGGCCAGGCGCGCGCCGGCCAGAGGTGTCGGCCGTACGCGCGCAGAATAGCCCCCGGGCAGGCGCGCGAAGCTATTGTCGAATGCGAGCGTATTGAGCTGGCGCGTGGGCATGTCCATGCCGCGTATCCTGGTGACCGCAGAGAAACCTATCAACCTGTGGCCGTCACGGGTTTCTTTAATATAAGGTCCAGCTCCCTGCCTTCAAACGGACCACCGCCCGTCATGCTGCGCCTTTTGCTCGTCGTCTTGATGCTGGGTTGCGGCGCCGCCAACGCCAGCGACAGGACGGTCGTCACCCCGGATGGTGACGAGATCCCGGTGACCGTGTCAGCGGCCGGCGGTGACCGGCTCCTGCTCTGGATCAACGGCGAATTCGGTTCCACGCCGCGTAGAACCACGTTGGCCAAATCCCTGGCCGAACAGGGTGTCGAGGTCTGGGCCGCCGATCTGCACGCGGCCTGGTTCCTGCCGATCGGGCGCTACAGCCTCAACGACGTCGACCCGGCCGCTGTTGCCGCGTTGCTCGATGCCGCCGTCGCCAGCGGCAAGAAGGTCTACCTGATGACCGAGGGTCGGGTGGCTGCGTTGGCACTCGGCGCGGTGCGCACCTGGCAGCTGGCCGGCCGGGCCACCCCGGACCTGCGCGGCCTTTTCGCCTTCAGTCCGCGCCTGTTCGTGAGCACACCCCAGGGCGGCGAATCGGCCGAGTACCTGGCGGTTGCGGGCGCCAGCAACCTGCCGACCTACCTTCTCCAGCCGGAGGATTCGGCTGGCTTCTGGCACGCCGCTCAGGATGTGCGTGAGCTGGAGAAGGGTGGTGCGCCGGTATTCCTGCATCGCCTGGCCGGGGTGTCGGACGGGTTCCATGTGCGGCCGGACTTCTCGCCGGAAGAGGCACGGATGACGGCTCGCCTGCCGACACTGCTGCAGGCGGCGATGAGCCAGCTGGACGAATACGGCGGGACACCCCGCGCGGCGGCCGCCGTCGATGCGGCGATCGACGCGCCGCAAAAACCAGAAGGCAGCGACCTGCTGCGGCCCTACCCCGGCGAGCGCCAGGCGCCGGCACTGCAGTTGCCGGCACTCGATGGCGGCAGTCTCGACCTGGCCATGCTGCGCGGCAAGGTGGTGCTGGTGAATTTCTGGGCCACCTGGTGCCCACCCTGTGTCGAGGAGATTCCGTCGCTGCAGCGCCTGTATCGACGCCTGCAACCGCACGGACTGGAGATCCTGGCGGTCGACGTCGGCGAGACGGTCGCGACCATGCGCGAGTTCCTCGCTGACAAGCCGGTCGAGTTCCCGGTGCTGATGGACAGCGACGGCGAGGCACTGCGCCGCTGGGGTATCTACGCCTTTCCGACCACGCTGGTACTGGATCGCCACCATCGTATCCGCTACGCGGTGTTCGGCGCCTTCGACTGGAGCAGCCAAGAAGTTATCGACACGCTGGAACCGTTGCTGGCGGCGCCGCCCGGGTGATTCCTGACAGAACCTGACCGGCACCGGTCAGGCTGGATCACATCAGGGTGGCGGCACCCGCAGATGTTCGAACAAGCGCTCCATTTCGCGCCGTTGAATGCCCGGCAGGGCATCGCCCGGGACTTCCAGCCGATCGATCGGCCAATCGTCGGAGCGCCAGTCACGGACCGTGCCATCGGCGGCGAACAGGGCCTGGGTGGCTTGGCCGGCGACCTGCCCGTTCAGCAGGTAGACGCCCTCCCCCGCGAGCGCGGCGGGCAGCAGCAGCGCATGGCCGTCGCAGTGGAAACGGCGGTGCAGCAGGTAACGCGCGAACGCGCTGAACCCGGGATGGTCCTTCGTCCCGCCGAGGCCTGCGGCCAGAGCGAACGTGGCTTCGGCACCCCGGAAACCGACCAGCAGCGTCTTGCCATCGTCACCGGCCGCCAGTCGTTGCTGCAACCAGCCCCCCAGGCACGCGGCCAGCTCGGCGACAGGCGTCAACGGAACTGCGGTACCGGGGTCGTGCGGTACCAGGTCTTGCCCTCGTCCTCGCTCTCCCAGACCTGGTAGTCGATGATCTGGCGCACGACCTGGCGGTCGGTGAGCACATAATCGATCGCGACCGCCTGGCGCCAGCGGTACGGCTCGACCATGTTCAACGGCTCGATCAGCTCGTAACCGGTGACACGCACGTTCTCCAGGCCGGGCTGGACCTCGACCGTCTCGCCATCGGCGAGCTTCTGGAACACGTACATCTTGTGCAGCGCACGCCAGCGCACGATGTCCTCGAAGGTACGGACCTGGGAGGTAAGGCTCTCGGGCAACTCGTCGGCGAACGGGTTGGTACGGCAGGCCGCGAGTGGCAGCAGTGCCACAAGAATCAGCAGGCGGACGATGCGTTGCGGGAATTTCATGCGTGCATGGTAAAGAGCGCGCGGTCGGCTGTCACTCGCGCCGACCAGTCCTGGGGGACAGCGACACGCACCGCCTGCCGGCTGCTATCATGCGGCGCTCAGACCAGGGATGCCACGCCAGCCAACATGTCCGACCTCAGCTCTCGACCATTCTCCAGCCACAGTAGCCGGCTCGTACCCGCCTGGCAGCGGACGATCCCGGAATGCTGAACCAGGAACCGCAGGCGGACGCATCCGCACCGGCCGAGACCCCTTTGACCGAGGTCGTAATCGGCGATTCGCGCATCACCCTGCTCGGTACCGCGCACGTGTCACGCACCAGTGCCATGCAGGTCGAGAACGAGCTCGACCGCGGCGTTTACGACGCGGTGGCAATCGAGCTGTGCCCGAGCCGCTTCGATGCATTGACCCAGCCGGACCGGCTGGCGGAACTCGACCTGATGCAGGTACTGCGCCAGGGCAAAGCAGCGATGGTCATGGCCAACCTGGCGATGGCTGCCTACCAGCAACGCCTGGGCGAACAGCTCGGCATCGAACCGGGTGCCGAAATGCGTATGGCGGTCGACCAGGCCGACCACCACGGCCTGCCGGTGATCCTGATCGATCGGGAGATCGGTACCACGCTGAACCGTACGGCGCGCAGCCTGAGCTGGTGGCGCCGGGCGGTGCTGTTCAGCGGCCTGATCGGCAGCCTGATCTCGCGCGAAGAAGTCAGCGAGGAAGACATCGAGCACCTGAAGGAAGGTGACGTCGTCGAGACGACATTCGCCGAGTTCGCGCACGACCGCAATGACCTGTACCAACCTCTGATCGCCGAACGCGATCGCTACATGGCCGCCAAGCTGCGCGCGGCCGCCAGCGAGCATGCCGGCAAACATATCCTGGCCGTGGTCGGCGCCGGTCACTTGGCCGGCATCACGCGCCACCTCGGCGACACCGAGGCGCCGGCGACAGTGGTGGAGACACTCGAGACCGTCCCGCCCAAGGCGCGTTGGCCACGCCTGATACCCTGGCTGATCGTCGGCCTCGTGCTGCTGGGGTTCTACGTCGGCTTCACCCGCAACCCGGATCTTGGCTGGCAGATGGTGCGCGACTGGGTGCTGATCAACGGCGGACTCTCGGCGCTGGGTGCGCTTCTTGCTGCGGCACACCCGCTGACCGTGGTGACGGCCTTCATCGCCGCGCCACTCACATCGCTCAATCCAACCATCGGCGCCGGCATGGTGACTGCCGCAGCCGAGTTGTGGCTGCGCAAACCCCGGGTGGGCGATTTCAGCCGCCTGCGCAGCGACACCACGCGCCTGCGCGGCTGGTGGAAGAACCGGGTATCGCGCACCTTGCTGGTGTTTCTGTTCAGCACCCTCGGATCGGCCATCGGAACCTATCTCGCCGGTTACCTGATTTATGACCGGCTTAACGGTTAGCCGGGAAGTTTGGCCGGAACCGTTCGATTAAACAGATAAATTTCATGCAGTTACGCGATGGGCGGGATTTCCCCTAGGTAATTCCCCGGCTGCGCGCAGCCCCCCCAGGCACTAGTCTTCGAATACCGGTGAGAGCCGGTGAAAACCGCCGACAGGGATCGGCGTTGTCGCACCGCTTGGGGACCTCTGTGGCTACCCTCCGGTCGAGGCAGGGGGTGGTGGAAATAACGCCTGCCTCGCCAACACTGCCATGGCTGCGGACTCCCCAAGGGGCGACTGAATCCAAACTCCCGCGAAGGTTACCCCCTTCGGAAAACTGTGCAGAACGAACCCCGCTCAAGCGGGGTTTGTTCTTTGTGGGGCGGGCGCAGGGCAGGCTACGCCTGCCGTCGTTGGGCGCAGCCCGACCTACACTGCTGCGCCTCTTACCTCATTCACACGGTCGCCAATACCGCATCCATGCGCTTGTGCATGACACCGTAATAGACCACCGGGATCACGATCAGGGTCAGGATGGTCGACACGAACAGGCCGAAGATCAGCGACACGGCCAGGCCCGAGAAG
>JAGRHE010000076.1 GCA_020445165.1 Gammaproteobacteria bacterium | reverse complement strand
TAGGGTCTCTTTCCAGCGTGTTTCACGTCGTTCTGTATCAGCCGGAGATCCCGCCCAATACCGGCAATATCATACGCCTGTGTGCCAATACCGGCAGCACCCTGCACCTCGTTCATCCGCTCGGATTCGCGTTCGAGGACAAGCGCCTGCGCCGGGCGGGACTGGATTACCGCGAGTTCGCCCAGGTGCAGCAGCACGACGATTTCGACGCCTTCATCGCCGCCGTGGCACCAGCGCGCTGGTTCGCGCTGTCGACCCGTGGCCGTCAGCGTTATGACCAGGTCGGCTACGCGGCCGGTGACGCGTTCGTGTTCGGGCCCGAGACCCGTGGACTGCCCCAGGCCATGCTCGACGGGCTGCCGCCCGAACGTCGTCTGCGCCTGCCGATGCAGGCCGGTCAGCGCAGTCTCAACCTGTCCAACACGGTGGCCGTCATGGTGTTCGAGGCGTGGCGCCAGAACCGCTTCGACGGTGCCTCGATCTAGTACACGACCGGTGAAAATGCACTGGGCATTTCATCCAGATCAACTCAAATGCAGTTTCCGGCGAAAAATTAACCTGGATTAATGGCGCATTCACGCCAATCTTTCTAGCCTGTTAACCGCGCAAAACAATAAAAGCATCGCCTCCGCAGCATCTGGCGCGCGCAATAAGAACAAACATTGCAGACCAGAAGGATGTTCAGCCATGTCGACTATCTATCGCCTGGCCGCGGGGGCTGTTGTCGCCCTCGGGTCACTTATCGGCCTCAACGCGGCGACCCAGGCTGCAGACACTATCCACAACACCCCCTCCACCGTGTGCGAGTCCTGTCACAAGGAAATCTATCGCCAGTGGAAGGGATCGATGCACGCCAACAGCACGGCATTGAATGACCCGATTCACGGGACCTTTTACAAGAAAGTGGTCGGCGACCCGCTGCAAGAAGATGTGAAGACAAAAGCCGGTGCCTACCCGGTCTGCCTGCAATGTCATGCACCGAATGCCGCGATCGAGAAGAGCACCAAGCTCGACGCCAAAGAGTCGTACAACGAAGGCGTGAACTGCGTCGCCTGTCATACGCTCAAGTCGTTCAAAGGCATCAACGCACCGGGTGGCAAGCTGCGTCTGGGCATGCTGTCCTATGAGCGAGTCGACACCCTGCAGGGTCCGGCCGGTTTCACCAATGGTCTGCAGCAACTGAGCGCAGCGACCGACATGTTCGGTGGCGCAACCGCGGCCGACGGCGATAAGCCCAACCCGCACCTCGGCGAGCCGGTGACACTCGACGGCAAGGAGATTCCGGCGCTGACCATGGAATCGAATCCGGGCCTGATGAAGTCCAACGCCGCGTGTATGGGATGTCACGACAAGCGCAACAATGCGCATGGCGTGCCGCTGTGTGCCACCGGCAACGAGTACATGGTCAGCAAGAGTGACGTGACCTGCCAGTACTGCCACATGCCGATGGTCAACAACATGGCTGACCACAGCATGGGTGGCGGCCACGACGACGGTATGCTCAAACGCAGCATCGTGTTCACCATGGATACCCAGACCGAGGGCGACAAGATCAAGGTCACCGCACGGCTGAAGAACCAGCAGCCACATGCTCTGCCGACCGGTGCGCCGTTCCGCAACATCGTGCTCAAGCTGACCGCGTACGACAGCACTGGCCAGGTCCTCTGGGAAAATGCTCCGGAACACCCGGCCAAGGACGATCCGCAGGCCTATTTCGCCTACCTGCTCGCCGACGATGCCGGCAAGGACGCGATGCCACCGACTGCGACCCAGCTGGGTGCCGACACCCGTCTGCGTCCGCATGAGCAACGTGAACTCGGTTACGAGATCCCGGCCGAGGGCGTCGCCCTGGTGCGCGGAGAGGTGCATTACAACCTGCTGTGGAAGGTACTCGCGGACCAGTTCACGCACCTGCCCGAAGACCTGCGTTCATCGCGCACCATCGCGGTGGCCGAGGCGCGCCTCTGACAAGCGCCTGCACGCGCCCGGGCTTTGCCCGGGCCGTCATCAACGTCATCGGGATGAATGCACATGAACACCAGGATCATGGGTCTGTTGGGCGCCCTCTGCCTGGCCTGGGGCACGGCGGATGCGGCCAAGGTCACGCTCAGCTCCGACAACTGGGGTGAAGCGGCCGGCCAGGACTGCGTCAGTTGTCACGCCAAGTCGTCCGCCGGTATCACCACGCAGTGGAAGGAAAGCGCGCATGCCGAGGCTGGGGTGAACTGCCTCGACTGCCACAAGGCATCGCCCGACGACCCCGACGCCATCACCCACGAGGGCCAGACCATTGCGACCGTGGTGTCGCCGAAGGACTGCGGCCGCTGCCATACCGTCGAGGAGGAGCAGCAACGCGGCTCGGTACATGCCGAGGCTGTTGCCGTCATCAAGGAACGCCTGCCGGCGATGGTGAACAACCTCGCCGGTCCGGCGATTGCCGCGGCCGGTTGTGACCAGTGCCACGGTTCCACCGTGCAGCTGCTCGGCAATGGCAAACTCGATCCGAACACCTGGCCCAATTCCGGGATCGGCCGGATCAACCCCGACGGTTCGCGCGGCTCGTGTTCCTCGTGCCATGGCCGGCATACCTTTTCCAAGGCCCAGGCGCGCGCGCCGCAGGCCTGCGTGCGTTGCCATTCAGGACCGGACTCGCCGGACAAAGAGGTCTACGAGGCGTCGAAGCACGGTATGGCGTTCGCCAGCAATCACGCCAAGATGAACCTGGATGCCGAAACCTGGGTGGCCGGCAAGGACTACTCGGCCGCGCCGACCTGCGCCACCTGTCACATGGGTGCCGCGGGCAAGCTGCCGGCCACGCACGACGTCGGCATGCGCAATGCCTGGAATCTCAACACGCCGGTTTCCGAGCGCCAGCACCTGGTGGTGTTCAGCGACGGTGGAAAGCGTGAACTGCCCGAATCGATGAAAGCGCCCAAGCGCGGCAGCAAGGTGCCCAAGCTCGACGGCAGCATGGCTGAAGTCAAGATGGTTGCTACACCGGAACGTCGGCGCCAGGCAATGACCCTGGTCTGTCGCGAGTGTCACGGCAAGGATTTCGCCGAGGCCTTCATGAAGCAGTTCGACGGCGTCGTCGACCTGTACAACGAGAAGTTCGGCAAGCCGGCGCAGAAGATCATGCAGGCCCTGTACTCGAAGCAGCTGCTTACACCGACGCCGTTCGACGAGCCGATCGAACTGACCTACTGGGAGTTGTGGCACGACGAGGGCGCCCGCGCCCGCCATGGTGCATCGATGATGAGCCCGAACCACGCCTGGTGGGAGGGGATGTACGTTGTCGGACGCAATTTCTACGGCCGCTTCCTGCCGCAGTTGCGCGATGTCGCCGGTGACCAGGCCGATACCCTGATTGCCGAACATATCGGTGACCTGCCGGAGCACGCATGGCTCAAGCAGCCACAGAAGTCGAGTCCGATCCTCGGTGTCGGCAGCGCACGGGGCGAGCATGAGTAAACGTTCGCCATGGTGGTTGCCCGACTTCATCACGCGGCACGTGTTGTTCGCGATGGTGTTCGCCGGCTTGTGCGGGATCGGTTTCATGGTGTTCCTGATCGAGTTCGATCACTACACCAGCAGTGAGGCCTTCTGCACCTCGTGTCATTCGATGGAGCTGGCTGCCGAGCCGTACCGCGAATCCCTGCACTACATGCCCACCTCGGGCGTACGTGCCAGTTGCGGCGACTGCCACGTTTCGCCCGGCGTGTTTGCCGCGACCTGGGATCATTTCATCGGTGGCAAGGACCTGTTCCGGCAACTGTTCGGCGCCAACTATGACGACCCGGTGATCAATGCACTGCACGCACCCGAGGCCGCCTTCAGCGCGCGCGAGTGGTTCCGCAAGCGCGACTCGGCCACCTGCCGCCGCTGCCACGTGCAGGAGGCGATCGTCGGCAAGCGCGCCGACACGCTGGAGATTCACCGCGAGGAGACGCAAGGCAAGACCTGTGTCGACTGTCATATCAACCTGGTCCATCGCGAGGTGCCCGAGCGTGCCACCTTCAAGCGCGATGCGTGGAACCGGATGATCGAACAGGAGTTCGGTCTCGAGCCGGGAACGGCCGAGCGGTTGCTGGCCGAGTGAACGAGGCGTAGCGGGTAATGTCAGTTGAAGCGCAGGGCGACCGGAACAATGGAGGAGAAACGATGAAACTGCTGGTGCTGGGCTGCAAGACCTTGCGCGAGGGCGTGCTCGTTTCGGTGATCTTTTTTATCGGGGGCCTGCTGCTGGTGCTGGCCGCACAGCACGTGATGCCGGCCACGCTGCACCTTGACATGGTGGTGTTGCTGGCTGGATTCGTACTGCTGCTGGTGGCACCGGTCGTGCTGCTGTCGACCTTCCTGCTTTCAATCCTGCCGGGCGTGAAGGACCCGGATCAATGCGATCCGTGAATGTCCCCCACGACCTGGGCAGGGGTTGCGCTATGCTCAGCGCTCGCAAAGGGCCAGGCGCTGGGCCGCGCCCGGCAAGAGTGCCAGCAGGGCGGTGCCAAGCATGACCACCGGGCTGAGCGAGACGGCCGCCAGGCCAATGCCGCTGAACAACGTGGTCAGGACCGGGACATCGGCCCCGAACAGCATGCGCGGGAGTTGCAACGTCAGTCCGACCGCGAACAGCGCGATGGCGCCGACGACGGCGAGACGAAGCTTCTTGCAGTCGAAGATATTCATAACGGGCCTCCAATTACTTCCGGGGCGTCAGGAATGTTAAGTACATTAACAAATACTAATGTAACTCGTCAAGTGAATCCCGCATCGATGCGGGCCGCTCGATCCTGCGCCAACAGGTTTGTCTCTCTCCTGCTTAGCGTCTCTGGCGCGCTGATCTTGAGTGCCACCGCGGCCGCCCAGAGCACCGCCGACCACAGCCAGTTCGACGCACTGAAGGGACCGTTTGCCGACGGCCCGGCGGTCACCCGTGCCTGCCTCGGCTGCCATACCGAGGCCGCGAAGCAACTGCACAAGACCAGCCACTGGACCTGGGCCTTCGAAAACCCGGTCACCGGG
The DNA here is from genome assembly GCA_020445165.1 of Gammaproteobacteria bacterium. Next base: position 7,366 of record JAGRHE010000076.1, on the reverse strand, counting down.
CAGGAACTGGGCAAGAAGAAGGTCGTCAACAATTTCTGTGTCGCGACGGCGAGCAATTGGCCGCGCTGCACCAGTTGTCATATCGGTTACGGTTGGAAGGATGCCAATTTCGACCTCAGCTCGGAGCAGAATGTCGACTGCCTCGTGTGCCACGACACCACCGGAAGCTACAAGAAGTTTCCAACCGGAGCTGGCCATCCGAACTACGAACCGAAACAGTGGCCACCCGGGAAAGGCAAGATCTGGCCAGCGCCCGACCTGGCCCGGATTGCGCAACACGTCGGCAAGCCCACGCGTGACAATTGCGGCAGCTGTCACTTCTACGGAGGTGGTGGTGACGGCGTCAAACACGGTCATCTCGATTCCTCGATGAAAAAACCGACCCGCGCGCTCGACGTGCACATGGATACCGAGGGCCTGAACTTCAGCTGCCAGACCTGCCATACCGCGGGTGGCCACCAGATCACCGGTAGTCGCTACGCGACCCGTGCGAGCGACGAACAGGGTATCGATATCCCCGGTCGCAGCGACGGCAGCCGGGCAACCTGCGAGTCCTGCCATGACAGCCGGCCACATGGCAGCGGGGCCAATGCCAAGCTCGATCAGCACACCGACAAGGTCGCCTGCGTGACCTGCCACGTTCCCGAGTTCGCCCGCGGCGGGCGCAAGACCAAGATGTGGTGGGACTGGTCGACTGCCGGGCGCAAGGATCAGCACGGCAAACCGCTGGTGATCAAGGATGCGCAAGGCTACGACACCTACGATTTCAAGAAAGGTGATTTCCGCTGGCAGGCCGATGTCGTCCCCGAATACCGCTGGTTCAACGGTCGCATCGACTTTCGCACCCTGGGTGCAACCATTGATGACAGCGTTACGCCGGTCGAGATCAACCAGATCGGCGGAAGCTATGACGATCCGGACGCCCGCATCTGGCCGTTCAAGGTGATGCGTGGCCGGCAGCCGTATGACACCGGCAACAAGGTGCTGGCCGTGCCGCACCTGTTCGGCAAGGATGGCGACGCCTACTGGAAAAGCTTCGATTGGGGCCGTGCGATCAAGGCCGGTCTCGAGGCCAGCGGCCAGACCTACAGCGGACAATACGGATTCGTGGAAACCGCCTATTACTGGCCGGTCACGCACATGATCGCGCCCAAGGAAGAGGCGCTGGGCTGCGACGACTGCCACAGCCGCAACGGTCGGCTGGCCGGCGTCGAAGGTTTCTACATGCCGGGTCGTGACCGCTTCGAATGGCTCGACATGCTCGGTGGCCTGGCGGTCTTCGGCACCTTGGGCGGTGTCGCGCTGCACGGTATCGCCCGCATCGTCGCCCGGACACGGCGGAGGAAATCCTGATGGCCCGACTTTACCTGTACTCGCGATTCCTGCGCCTGTATCACTGGCTGCAGGCCCTGCTCGTGATCGGTCTGCTGCTGACCGGCTTCGAGGTTCACGGAACCTACACACTGCTGGGTTTCGAGCGCGCCGCCGACTACCACGCAACGGCCGCCTGGACGCTGCTCGGCCTCTGGCTTCTGGCCTGGTTCTGGCACATTACCACGGGCGAATGGAAGCAGTACATACCCTCGCCGATCGATCGCATTCTGGCCATGGTCCGCTACTACGGTCTGGGTATCTTCAAGGGCGAGCCGCATCCGTTCCACAAGGATCGCTGGCACCGGCACAACCCGCTGCAACGCATGGCCTACCTGTCCCTGCACGTGATGATCGGGCCGGTGATCTGGATCAGCGGGCTGGTCTACATCTCTTACCCGTACTGGAGCGAGTTTGGACTCGATGGCCTGGCGCTGGCGCCGGTCGCCCTGCTGCACACCCTCGGTGCATTCCTGATGCTCGCCTTCCTGGTTGTTCACCTCTACCTGGCGCTGACGACGAGCGAAAAACCGTTCGGCTTCTTGAAAGGCATGATCACCGGTTACGAAGAAACTGACGAAGCCACCGATGTGGCCAGTGACATCAAACAAAGCGCATAAGGCGCCTCCGGCATGAACCTCGTGCCGGCGGTTGACTGGACAAGGCCTGTACATGCGGGCCCGGGGAAGCGACAGGGAACAAGGACAAACCCGGCAGAACCTGCTAAACCAACAAAGTCGACCCGTGGCCGGGTGTAATCCGACGCAATAACCAACTGAAGGAGAATCAGGTATGACATTGCCCGAAATCACCGAAGACATGATCTTCGAGTGTTTCGCTGCCGCGCAGCAATCCGCCGACGCCAACGTCACCGCGTCGTCGTTCGTGGACGTCGAAGAGTACGAGAACCAGATCATGTATCCCGAATTCGCGCGCTGGGCGAAACAGGCCGGATATCCACAGCTGGCAACGCTGTTCATGAAGGTCGCCGGCGAGGAGAAGCTGCACGCGGTTTGGCTGCGCGAGTTGTACGACGACATCGGTGTGCCGGCCCGCGGCGAAGACACCCAGCGGGCCATCGATGCGCTGACCACGATCCGCGCCAACTGCGATGCCCTGATCAGCATGAACCCGGACGGCGTGGTCGAGAAGGCACTGCGCGTGGCGATTTCGGTCGAAGAACGCGAGTACCGGGACATCTATCCACGCTTCCGCGACCAGGCGCGCGCCGAGGGCCGCGATGACGAGGCCGACGTGTACCAGCGCGTGGTCGATTCCGAGGCCCAGCATGCCGACTGGTTCCGCGCCGCGCTGGCCGACTTCGAGCAGGCACGCGCAGGCGCCGCCATGGCTCACTGACGTCGACGCAGTACCCCAAGCTGTGGCCCGGTCATCGCGACCGGGCCGATCCTGTCCCACGGACCCCTGAAAACCCCCGACCTGACGCGTCGCCCAGTCAAGATGCACGAACCGTGGCCGATTCATTGGCCAGGGTGGCGTTCTTACGCCACCGCCGCCTTGCCACGGAGACCGTATGCAGCAAACCGTCGACGGGCCGATGACGGGCACCGTTGCAGCCCCGACCGCCCGATCCGAACCAGAAGCACCCACGCAGGCGCACCATTCCTTGTGGCGCACGGTGTTCTTCCGTCCGGCTGGCCGTCTGAACCAGGAACAGGGCCAGGCGCTGACCCGCATCCTGCTGGCTGCGGTCGGCTGCATCGTGTTCATCGCGCTTCGTCGCTTCGGCTACGGCGAGACCCCATCACTGGTCACGCTGGTCTACCTGCTTGGCAGCGCGCTGTACATGTCGTTCGTGACCCGGCACAAGAACCGATACCTGTGGCGGCGTTACATCGTCATCGTGCTCGACCTGGGACTTGCCACCTACCTGACGGCCTATTTCGAGTCCGCCGGGGTCGCTTTCTACCCGTTGTTCCTGTGGGTCATGGTCGGCAACGGCATCCGCTACGGCCAGCACTTCATGCAGGTCGCCACGCTGTTCGGCCTGCTCGGATTCAGCGGTGCGCTGGCCAGCAGCGGCTACCTGTGGCAGAACCCCGGCACCTACATCGGCCTGATGTTCGGCCTGGTCTTGATGCCGAAATTCTTCCTGGTCATGATCGACCGTCTGGCCGACGCCAACGTGAAACTACAGGCCCAGCGCGACGAGGCCGAGTTCATGGCCACCCACGACGTGCTCACCGGCCTGCCCAACCGCGCCTACCTGCATACCCGCATGCACCAGGCCTTGGCCCGTGCACGCCGCGCCAGACACGAGTTGACAATCGCCTTCATCGACCTGGATGCGTTCAAGGAAATCAATGACAGCTTCGGCCACGAGTATGGCGATTTCCTGCTCGCCCAAGTTGCCGAGTCGATGAAATCGGTGGTGCGCGAAAGCGATATCGTCGCCCGCCTGGGCGGCGACGAATTCGTGGTCGTGATCGAGGACAGTGAGGATGGTCCCGGCGCCGATACCTTGGTCGAACGGCTGTTCTCCTGTGTCGGACGCTACTACGAGATCGGTGAATACCAGACCTACGTCACCTGGAGCTGTGGCCTGGTGGTGTACCCGCGTGATGGTGCTGACGTGCATTCGCTGCTCAAGCATGCCGATACCGCGATGTACGCGGCGAAAGCGAAAGGCCCGAACAACTACGTGTTCTACGATCCGAGCATGTCAGAGATGGTCTCGGAGCAGCTGGCCCTGCGCGACGAACTGCGCATGGCGCTGGAGAAGGGCGAGCTCGAAGTCTATTACCAGCCGATCATCGACGCCCGCACCGGACGCGTCGCCTCGGCCGAGGCGCTGCTGCGCTGGAACCATCCGCAACGTGGCCTGCTGTCGCCGACCGGCTTCATCGAGATCGCCGAGCACAGCGGCCTGATCGCACCGATCGGCCACTGGGTTGCCGGTGAGGCCCTGGCCACGGCGGCAGAATGGAAGACCGCCGTCGATCACCAGGTGACCATGCACGTCAACGTGTCGGCGCACCAGCTGCGCCAGGAAAGCTTCGTCGACGACATCCGTACCTTGATCGAGGCAAGCGGCCTGCCGTCATGTGTGCTCGACCTCGAAGTCACCGAGAGTGCGCTGCTGCAGGACGCGCAGCGTGCAGAAACCTTGCTGGCGGAACTCAAGGAGATCGGGATCAAGGTGGCGCTGGACGATTTCGGCACCGGCTTCTCGTCGCTGTCCTACCTCAAGCGCCTGCCGGTCGACCTGATCAAGATCGACAAGTCGTTCGTCGATGAGATCCCGGGCAATCCGCGTGACTGTGCACTGGTCGATGCGGTGATCACGCTGGGCGACCGGCTGCAGCACGCGATCGTCGCCGAAGGTGTCGAAACAGAGCGCCAGCGTGACTGGCTGGTCATGCATGGTTGCCGCTACCTGCAGGGCTACCTGTTCAGTCGTCCGCTGCCGCGAGCCGAGTTTCTCGCGCTGGCAGACCAGATCTTCGACACTGTGCCGTCGGCCGTGGCCAGGGTGGGATTCTGACCGACCGCGGTCAGTCCTCGACCGCGGTCACGCCGGTACGCGCCTGGTGCGGATCGATGCGCAGGTCGAAGCAGGCATAGACATTGCCGGTCACCGGGTCGTCGTTGCAGTTGCAGCCGGCGACCACCTCGCCGAAGAACACCCCGATACGGACATGTCCGCAACCGCCCTCGTGCCAATTGCGCAGCATGCCGATGCTGCGCGCCGACTCGTCGACCAATCCACCCTGGGTGCAGGCGCCGGCCAGCGGCAGTACTCCGGCAGGCAACCCGTTCAGCCTGTCGCGCAGGCATTCCGCATCGAAACCGCGACCGATCCAGTCTGCGCAGCAACGCAGGTCCAGATCGATCAACGGCATGCCGGTCGCGCGGACAAAGCGCCGCGATCTGCTACGGTTACAAGGGCCGTCCCGTGAAGACAGATGCGTTGCGGCAGAAGAACCAAGCAGAAAAGCGCCAAAGGAGAACACCCATGTCGGTAGCAAAAGTCACAGAAATCATCGCATCTTCGAAGACCGGTTTCGACGATGCCGTCGCCAAAGGCATCAAGCGTGCCTCGAAGACCCTAAAGGGTGTCACCGGGGCCTGGGTGCAGAGCCAGCAGGTCGTGGTCAAGGACGGCAAGATCTCGGAATACCGGGTCAACCTGAAGGTCACCTTCATCCTCAACGACTGATCCGTGCCCAACCGGGCGGTTGCGGGCCCCCGGTCCGCGCCGCCACTTCCGACCCTATCCCGTAAACGCCTCGTTCGATGCCAGGTACAGGCGCTCGATAACCGTGCTGGTTCGCCCGAGGATCTCGTTGCGGTGCGGAAAGTGCCCGAAGCGTCGGATCAGTTCGCGGTGATGGCGGGCGAAACGCAGGTTGTCCTTCAGCCCCGCCGCCTCGAACAACTTCACGGACAGATCCTGGTCGCGCAGCGATTCGCTGTGCATCAACGGCATGTAGAGGAACGCGACCCGGTCGCCGGCCAGTTGCGCATCGAATCCGGCTGCGATCGCCTGTTTGCTGACCGCGATGGCAGCGGCTTCGGTCGCGAAAGCTCGCGCCTGGCCGCGAAACATGTTCAACGGCAACTGGTCGAGCACGATCGCCAGCGCCAGCGCACCGTAGGGCGTTGCCTGCCAGTGCTCGAGCGCACCTTCCGCCGCCGCCAGCCAGGTTGCTTCGAACCGGTCGCGGATCAGCGCGTCGAGTTCCGGGGTCGACCGAAACCATGCGCGGCGCATGTCATCGGCGAACCAGAATGTGAGTATGTCGTCAGGGTTCATTACCTATACTCGTGCTGTCGATCATGACAGCCTAACAGGTGGTCCGATGCCACGAACCCGTATCAAGACCGCACCCTGGGTGTCCGCCCTGCTGACATTCTTTGTCGCGTTCAGTGCGTTCGGTGTCGCGCTCCTCAGCGAGGTCGAAGACCGCAACTGGGTGTTCTGGGGCATGGTGCTGTTGCTGGTGCTGTTTGTCATCGCACTGCTCGCGGCGGCACTGACCGCCATCATCAACGACGGCGATGCGATCAGGCTGGTCAGCAATTTCCGCTCGACCCGGATCCCGAAGGCCACGATCGATTCCGTGGCATGGCAGGCGGGGACCGGATCGTTTCTGATGCTCAAGGATGGCACCCGGGTGAGGCTGCCGGTGACAGGGCGCAACGAACAGGGAGTCGTGAACAGCGTGCGCAGCTGGTTGAGTTAGCGCGCGGAACCGTCCGAGCTGTCCGACGGTTGCCCGTTGACCCACCGCGCCGGCTGACGATGCCGACCCGATGCCGATCAGACCTGCGCCGTGTTGGCGTCAGTTTCGACAGCCTCCTCCTCCGGCGCCGCCACCTGGCGTCCCTTCCACAGCAGGTAGATCACCGGTATCACGAACAGCGACAGTAGTGGGGCGGTGATCATGCCGCCGATCATCGGCGCGGCGATCCGGCGCATCACCTCCGAGCCGGTGCCGCTGCCGAGGAAGATCGGCAGCAGGCCGGCGACGATCACCGCGACCGTCATCGCCTTCGGTCGCACGCGCAGCACCGCCCCTTCCATGATCGCCGCACGCAGGCTCTGCGCGGTGAGCGGCCCGCGCTGCTGGTGATCGCGCAGTGCGTTGTCGAGGTAGACCAGCATGATCACGCCGAATTCGGCCGCGACGCCGGCCAGGGCGATGAAGCCGACCCCGACCGCGACCGACAGGTTGAAGTCGAGCAGGAAAATCAGCCAGAACCCGCCGACCAGCGCGAATGGCAACGAGGCCATGACCATCAATGCCTGGCCGGTGTGACGGAAGGTCAGGTACAGCAGCACGAAGATAATGACGAGCGTCAGTGGCACGACCTGGCTCAGGCGTTCCTGGGCGCGCAGCATGTACTCGTACTGGCCGGACCAGGTGATCGAATAGCCGGCCGGCAGTTCGACCTGTTCGCGCACCGCCTGTTGTGCGGCGGCCACGTAGCTGCCCAGATCGACGTCGCGGATGTCGACGAAGGTCCAGCC
>JAGRHE010000075.1 GCA_020445165.1 Gammaproteobacteria bacterium | reverse complement strand
GCAATGATGTCGCTGTCGCAGAGTCTCATGGTGCAACCGCCTCCCAGGCGCGGAAAAAACCCCGCCGAGTGTACACCAGGGGCCGCTCCATCCGCGTCCGGGCGACAAAACCCGGGCCACCGGCGGGTTGCCTGCAGCCGCCCGTCACGCTGACATAATGTGCGGAATGTCAGTCACGCCCGCTCACGGAGAGCCCGATCGGAATGCAGCACGAAATAGGAAACGAAATCGCCAGCGAGTTCGCCCAGCGCCTCGAAGCCCATCCGGTGTACGCGGCGGTCGCCACGCTCGAAGACCTGCGCTGCTTCATGCAGCACCATGTTTACTCGGTGTGGGACTTCATGTCGCTGATCAAGTACCTGCAGGCGGTCGTCGCGCCGTCCACCTACCCGTGGCGGGCCAATGGCGATGCCGATGTACGACGCTTCATCAATGAACTCGTGCTCGAAGAGGAATCTGACGAACACCCGGTCGATGGCGGCTTCGCCAGCCACTTCATGCTGTACCTGCAGGCGATGGAGGAAGTCGGGGCCGATACCGCGCCCGCGCGGGCCTTCCTCGAGCAGGTCGAACGCGAGGGGATCGATGCGGCATTGAACGGTAAATGGATTCCACGGCCGTCGCGCGATTTCACCCGTACCACGTTCGGCTTCATCGGCAGTGGCAGGCCCCACCTGGCGGCCGCGGCGCTGGCACTGGGCCGTGAGCACATAATTCCCGGCATGTTCCGCGCGATCCTGGCGCGTTCCGGCATCACGCCAGAACAGGCACCGATCTTCCATGCCTACCTGAACCGACACATCCACCTGGATGCCGACTTCCATGCGCCGCTCTCGCTGCGCCTGCTCAACAGCCAGTGTGCCGGCGATCCGCAACGCGTCGACCAGGCGATCGCTGCTGCACGCGAAGCGGTCGAAGCAAGGCTCGCATTCTGGGATGGGGTAACGCAGGCGATCCAAGCCCGCAAGGTGGCGTGAGAACCATGCCATGCGAGAACGCTGCACAAAAATCCGCTCGGTATTGGCCGCCTTCGCTCTGGCACTGCCGATGAACTCGGCCGGCGATCAGCTCGAGCTGCAAGCACTGCCCGACGACGACTGGCGCCTGGTTACTGACGGCGTGATGGGCGGCGTGTCGCAGGCGACGCTGTCGACCGCACAACATGCCGGCGAACGATGCACCCGGCTGAGCGGCCGGGTCAGCACGGCCAACAACGGCGGTTTCGTGCAGATGACTCTCGATCTGGACCACGGCGCGCTGGAACCCGCCCGCTACGACGGCGTCCGCTTCGAGGTACTCGGCAACGGCGAGACCTACAACGTCCACTTGCGCACCAGTGACCTGTGGCTGCCCTGGCAGTCCTATCGGGCGACCTTCGACACGCAGTCCGAATGGCGCACGATCGAGTTGCCGTTCTCCGCTTTCGCGCGTTACCGGACCCTGGTCGGCCTGCGTCCGGAGCGCCTGCGCCGGATCGGCATCGTCGCCATCGGCCGCGAGTTCGAGGCCGACTTGTGCATCAGGAACCCGGCTCTGTTCCGCTACCGGCCGGGCTGATCAGTTGTCGCTGGCAGTGGCACCGAACCAGCGCCGGTAGATCTCGTCGTAGCTGCCGTTCTCGCGCAGTGCCAGCAGCGCCCGGTTGACCGGTTCGACATACCGGCTGCCCTGCGCCATGACGATTCCGTACTTCTCCGGCTTGAATACGCTGCCCACGACGCGCGTCGTACCCCTGCCCTGGGTGGTGGCAAAGTAACGCAGCACCGGGGCGTCGTGCACGATGGCGTCGAGGCCACCCTTGCCGATCGCGGCGAACATCGCCGAGATGTCGTCGAAGCCCTTGTGGTCGATCCCGCGCGACTGCAGGAAGGCGGCTGCCGTCGATCCACGCGTGGTGCCGACCCGCTTGCCATACAGGTCGGACACGCTCTCGATATCGCTGCGCAGCTCGTTGACCGTCATGGTCGACGCGATCTTGGCCACGAAGGCCGATACCAGGAACAGGCTGCAGACGACCAGCGCGATACCCAGAATGCGCGCCGGTACGCTGCGCGGCACATGTTCTTCGAAGCCACCGCTGATCATCACGTGCATGGCATACCAGAACGACGGCCACAGACCCTCGCGATAGCCGCGCTGGAAATACGGGGCATCCCGGCGCTCGAAGAACCACATCAGGTTGGCGATCACGAAGATCACCACGACCGCACCGACGATGTAAGCCACCATCTCCCACGTGAAGATGGCCGCCAGGACACCAAAGGAGTTGTCACCGTTTTCGGGGATCAGGATCTGCAGCCCGGCATCAAATACCGGGTGGGAGAAGTCGAACCGGTTCTCGCGCTCGGCGGTGATCGAAATGTTACCTATCGCGATATCCGCACTGCCCTGCGCGACCGCGTCGAGCATGCCAGCGAACGCGTTCGTGGCCGTCACGCTGTACTGCCACCCCAGGCGCTCGGCGAGCGCCTGCCACAGCTCGATACTGAAACCGGTCAGCTTGCCGTCGACGGTCATGGCAAACGGCTTGCGCTCGACTGTGACGATATGAAGTTCGCCGGCCAACGGCTGATTGCCCTGCGCTGTCGATGACGGAGTCTCAGCAGACACGAAGGTCGACAGGAGCAGGAGCAGAATCGGAAACAGGGCACGCATTGTTATTCTCCAGCACGATCTCAGTGGTTATTCCGGGCGCACCCGGCAGCTGGCAGGCACTACTCGTCACCGAGATGACGGGTCACCAGCGCCTCCCATTCGGCACCGCGGTTGTGGGTCAGCAGGTGCCGGTTGATCGGCTCACGCAGTGCACTCCCGGACGGCAGACCGATCGCATAGTCCTGCGGTTCGAATGTGATACCGAGCACCTGCAGCCGCTCGGGAAACTCGGTGCGTACGCGGTAGCGCAGCAGCGGGCGATCGTAGACCACGGCATCCAGCTCACCGTCGGCCAGCGCCTGCATGGCAGCGCCGAGGTCATCGAAGGCACGAAACGCAACGCCCTTGCGCTGCAGCCTGCGCGCACTGGTCGAGTTGGCCACGCTGCCGGTTCGCACGTGCGCCAGGTCGTCTTCGGTCGAAACCTTGTCCGACAATGCATCGAGAGTCAGCGACGTGGTCAGGCTGGCCGTGATCGTGGAGATCAGAATGACCGATGCGAACATCCACACCAGGCCGAGGATCCGTCCACCGAAAGTGATCGGCGCCTTGTCGCCGTAACCGACCGTGGTCATGGTCACGCTCGACCACCACAGGCCGGCGCCGATTCCGCGCAGGGGTTCGCGTGGAAACTGTGCATTGCGCCGCCGCTCCAGCAGCCAGGCCAGCGCACCGACGATCGCCAGCAGCCCGAGCAGGGCCGCCACGACGCCGAGAAACCGCGGCGATACGAGGCCACGCAGCAGTGCCCACCAGCCACCGCCGTCGTCGATCGGTACCGCGATGCCAAGGCCGGTTCGGTAGAACGGATGCGTGAAATCGAAGACCGTTTCGCGTTCGGGCGTCACCGACAGGGCTCCGACCGCGGCGTCATAGTCACCGCTACCGATGCCGCGCAGCATTTCCTCCAGCGACACCGCGGTGTAACGACTTTGCAGGCCCAGTTCATCCGCCACCCGCTGCCACAACTCGATCGCTATGCCCTGCCATTCGCCCTGCGCATTGCGATAGGCGAACGGCGGCACTTCACGCGTGGCGACCTTCAACACGGTGGGTGGGACCGGGTCGGAACCCGATACGGCGCTGTCGTTTGGCGACAGGGACTGCTCCGTGGACCAGGCAGTCGATGGAACGAGCACGGACACGAGCAGAAAGACACGCAGCAGGAAGGAATACATTACGAAACTGGCGCCGATTCGGCAGCGTAAGGCGGGGATCCGGGTGCAACCGGCGACACGAGCGGCCACCGGTGCGTCTTCGTATCGCCCCCGGCACGGATCAGGGGGCGATACCGACAGGCCAGCGCTTTACAGGTCGCCGAGCTTGCCCATCTCCTTGGCGACCAGGTAATAGAAGGTTACGCGCTGCTTCTGGCGGTCGGCCTTCATGGTCTCGCAGACCTTCTTGATGACGGCGTCAGCAGCACCCGCATCGGTCTGTCCCAGCTTTTTGCCACACCACTTTTCACGCACCCGATCGAGCTCGGATTTGTCGGAACAGGACACCAGGGAGGCATCCTTGCTCTGCAGTGCAATACCCAGATGCTTGACAATTTTCTGCACCACGTCGGCATCCGCGCCGGCGTCGTAACGTTTCACATCCGCAAGATAATCGGCCATGTTTCTTTCCCCCTCATTTTTGGATCGGCTGATTCAACGACAAGAAATGACTGTTTGTTGTTGTCGACCGCGCACGGATACTGGTCTCGCGCACGGATGGCCCATAGGATAACCGATGTGGCGCCCGAGGGAACCGCGGCCGTGCGGGCTGCCGCCCGGCGGCGGCACCGGCACTACACACCTGGCTGCCAGTCACGGTGACTGGCAGGCCCACAACGGCTTGCTAAGCTCGTTCAATCGAATGCCTTCAACAGGAGAGATGCATGAAGACCTTATCGCTGACCGGCCTGCTCACACTCACGCTGTTCGCGGGTAGCGCGGCGGCCGACCCCGAAAACTACATCAAGTACCGCCAAGCGATGATGAAGGCGATCGGTGGCCACATGGGGGCGAGCACGGATATCGTGCGTGGCAAGGTCGACCCTGAAGGCGACCTGAAGATGCACGCAACGGCACTCGCCGCGCTCAATGCCAACCTTGCCCGACTGTTCCCCGAGGGCTCGGATTTCGGCGACACAAAGGCCAAGCCCGCGGTATGGGATGAACCGGACAAGTTCCGCCAGGCCGCTGATGCCGCGCGTGACGCAACTGCCGCCTTTGCCGCCGCGGTGGAAAGCGGCGACTCCGCAGCAATTGCCGCCGCGCACAAGGATGTCGGCCAGTCGTGCAAGGGCTGCCACGAGGATTTCCGCCAGAAAGACGATTGACGGTGCGACGTGTCGGGCACAGGCAGGCAGGTGACGCATTGAGAGATCGACCCATGGCGCATCGGCACATTGCCCCGCTCGGCATGTTCCTGGTGCTGCTCGTCGCCATCGGCGACTCCATTGCCGCCGACGGCAAGTACCTGTTCGAGGCCGCCGGTTGTGCCGGATGCCATACCCGTGAAGACGGCCCGGCGCTGGCCGGCGGCCGGCGTTTCGACACGCCGTTCGGGGTGTTCTACTCGCCCAACATCACGTCCGACCCGGAGACCGGCATCGGTGGCTGGGATCGCGAGCGATTCGACCGCGCCGTGCGCCACGGCCTGCGCGACGATGGCAGCCCGTACTTCCCGGTGTTCCCGTACACATCGTACCGGCTGCTGTCGGCTGACGATGTCGGCGCGATCCACGACTACCTGCAGTCACTGCCGCCGCAACACGCACCCAATCATGAACACGAACTGCCCTGGTGGCTATCACGCTGGATGCTTGCACCCTGGCAATGGTGGCTGCTGGAGAAACCGCCGCGACCGCCGGCCGAGCCAGCACTGCAACGCGGCTGGTACCTGGTCGATGCCCTGGGCCACTGTGGCGAATGTCATACCCCACGCAAGTTCGCCGGGTTGCTTGATCGCAGCCGCTACCTGGCAGGCAGCAGGAGCGGCCCCGAGGGCGAGAAGGTGCCCAACATCACCCCTGACCGCGACACGGGCATCGGCAAATGGGCGGATGACGACCTGGCGTATTTCCTTGAAACCGGGGCGCTTCCGAATGGCGACTACACCGGCAGCCTGATGGCCGAGGTGATCGACAACACCACGTCGCGCCTGACGCCAGCCGACCGCGCGGCCATGGTGCGCTACCTGCGCTCGGTCAGACCGCTGAAGGGGCCCGAGTGACCGCTATCAACCGGTCTTGAAACGCCCCAGCAACTGGTCGATGCCCTGCGACAGGCTGCGCAGCTGCGTGCTGGCAGCGGCGGTTGCTTCGGCGCTGCCGGCGTTGCGCCTGGCCAGGCCGGCGATATTGTTCAGGCTGCGGTCAAGATCGCCCGAGACATGGCTCTGCTGCTCGGCCGCGGTCGCGATACGAAAGGTCATTTCCTGGATGCTGCCGATGCCGGACTTGATGGCATCGAGTAGCGCGCGTGCCTTGGTCACTTCGCCAACACTTTGTTCGGCCATGTCGCGACTGGCTGCCATCACGGCGACCGACTCCCTGGCGCGCGCCTGCAGGGCACTGATCATCGCCTGGATCTCCTCGGTCGACTGCTGGGTACGACTGGCCAGTGTGCGCACCTCATCGGCAACGACCGCAAAACCCCGCCCCTGTTCACCGGCACGGGCAGCCTCGATCGCCGCATTCAGCGCCAGCAGATTGGTCTGTTCCGAGATTCCCCTGATCACGTCGAGTACGGTGCCGATATTGCTGCTGTCGTCGCCCAGCTGATCGATCACCGCTTGGGCCCGTTGCACCTCTCCCTGCAATGCGGTGATCACACCGGCTGCATTTTCGACCACCCGGTCACCCTCGCCCGCCTGTTCCGCGGCTTCACGCGTATGGGTTGCGGTCTCGTTGGCGGTGCGTGCGATCTCGTCGGCGCTGGCCTTCATCTCGGTCATGGCCGCGGCGACCGCCTCCGTCTCGCGAAGCTGTTCCATGGCCAGGTGCTGCCCTTCGCCGGCAACGCCGGTCAGCTCACCCGATGCACCGTTCAACTGTCCCGCCACGTCGCCCATGGAAACGACCGTGCCACGAATGGTGTCGACAAAGGTATTGATCGACCTGGCCACCTCGCCGATCTCGTCCTTGCGCCCCTCATCCAGGCGCCGGGTGAGATCACCGTCACCTTCAGCCAATTCATGCGCCAGCAGTGCAGTGCGACAGATCGGCCCGATAACCATGCGCACCATGAAAAACCCGGCGAGTATGCTCAATGTGATCATCAGTGCCGACAATGCCAGCGACCAGTACCGCACCGATCCGGTGAGGTCGATCGACTGATCGAGGTCGTGTTTCGACAACTCCGTCGCAAATCCCATCGCCTCGGCGACACGTTTCTGGATGCTTTCCGCATGGGTGTCGAATTCACCCATCATGCGATTACCTGCCGCCGGGCCGTCGGCGACGTAGCTGCGCGCCATGCGCTGTCCGCTTTCGTAGAAGGCCTCCAGCTGCCCCTGGATGGCACTGTAAAGGTCACTGTGCGACGGATTGAGTTGGCCAAGTTCACGCGACAGCTGCTGTGCCTGCGCATAGTGCTCGGCCGCGAGGTCGAAACCGTCGTCGAGGCCATCGAGCGCACGCGTCGCACTGATGTCGGTGAGCCATTGCTGGATCTGAACAACGGCCAGTTTCAGCTGGTACGACTTTTCAATGATCGGCGACGAAGTGTCACGGATGTTGCGGGCGTTGTCACCGACCTGGCCGAGCTTGTAGCTCATGATCGCGGCCTGGGTCGCGAACAGGAGCACCATCAGCGCTGTGACCAGAAACAGCTTGGTTTTCAACGAGGTGTTCATCCAGACAACTCCTGCCGGCAAATGTGGATTCCGTCGCGGTACGATCTGGGCTCAGATATCGTCGGCAGTCCGGGATTCTTTATTGCAGCCGCTGACACCACGATCCATGGCAAACGCCCCGAGCGTGAACGTTGCCTCTTCCCAGCGGACTAATCCGGGATGAACCACTACTTCATCAGCGCATGCATGTTGGGCCTGCAGATCATCGCCGGCGCGCTGCTCGGCGTCCCCGCGCCGGCCTCAGCCAGCGCGCAGGCGCGCACGCCGCAGGTCACCCTGACGCTGCTTTCCGAGCAACCCGCCTATGTCCCCGGCCGATCGCTGACGCTAGGCCTGCGCTTCGACATGATCCCGCACTGGCACGTCTACTGGCGCAACCCGGGCGATTCCGGCGAGGCGCCTCGGGTCGATTGGGGCCTGCCTTCAGGGTGGCACGCCGGCGCACTCCAGTGGCCGGTGCCACAGCGCATACCGGTCGGACCGCTGGTCAATTACGGCTACGAGGACTCGGTCATGCTGCTGACCGAGCTCACACCCACGCTGGATGCCGACGGCGACGTGATCGTCCGCGCCGACGTCGATTGGCTCGTATGTCGTGAGGAATGCATCCCACAAAGCGCCAGCATCGATCTGCGATTGCCCGTTGCGGCCGCAACCGATCCGGACCGGGCCGACCCGCAATTCGAGCAGGCACGCGCCCATTGGCCGGTCGCGCTGCCCGGTGAGGCAAGCTATCGCGTCGACGACGGAGCGCTGGTAGTGCGCCTGACCGGGCTGACCTGGACTCCGGCGCCCGGCACCGAGGTCTGGTTCGCCGCACACGACTGGGGGCCGGTGTCGCCGTCCTCGACCCAGCACTGGTTGCTCGATGGCGATGACCTGACACTGCGCGTGCCGACCGGCGATGCACCCCCCGACGGCAGCCAGTCGCTGGCCGGCCTGCTGGTGGTCAGTGAGACGGCCGACGGGCAACGCCTGACGCGCGGGTTCGCTGTCGACGCCCGACCGGCTGCAGCCGCCACGACCCGCCAGCAATCGCCGACCCTGGCGCTGGCGCTCGGGCTCGCCCTGCTCGGTGGCCTGCTGCTCAACCTGATGCCGTGCGTACTGCCGGTGCTGTCGATCAAGATCATGGGACTGCTCGGCCATCACGAGCAGGACGCGGCGGCACACGGCATCGTCTACGGTGCCGGCGTGCTGTCGACCTTCCTGGCGCTGGCGGCACTCCTGATCGCCCTGCGCAGCGGCGGCGCCGCCCTGGGCTGGGGCTTTCAGCTGCAGGAACCGCTGGTCGTCACCGGCCTGATGTACCTGATGCTGGTCCTGGCGATGAACCTGTCGGGCGTGTTCGCATTCAGTGGCCGCTTGAGCGGCATCGGTCAGACGATGACGGGCCGGCCGGGCATGCACGGCAGCTTCGCCACCGGGATGCTGGCGGTCGTCGTCGCCAGCCCGTGTACGGCCCCATTCATGGGCGTGGCTTTGGGTTACGCGCTGACCCGCCCGGCATGGGAAACCCTGCTGGTTTTCGCCGCGCTGGCGGTCGGATTTGCGCTGCCGATGATGCTGCTCAGCTTCCGCCCGCGCTGGTTGCGTGTGCTGCCGGCGCCCGGCGCGTGGATGGAACGCCTGCGCCGGGCACTCGCCTTCCCCCTGTACGCAACCGCGGCCTGGCTGCTGTGGGTGCTCGCCCAGCAGGTCGACTCGACCGCGATGGCAGTCGCGCTGGCCGGCGCCGTACTGCTCGCCTTCGGCCTGTGGTGGGGCGCGCAGGACTGGCGCAAAACCTGGCACAGGCGTCTGCCGGCAGCGCTGCTGCTGTCTGCTGGACTGGCCTGTATCGCCACCATGCCCAGGCTCGACGACACCCGCGACGATTTGCACGAAACGGCCGACCGCTGGAGTGCACAGCGGGTCGCCGAGCTGCGCGAACAGGGCCAGGCCGTGCTGGTCAATTTCACCGCCGCGTGGTGTATCACCTGCAAGGTCAACGAACGTGTCGCATTGTCGACACCGGCCGTGCGCGCCGCCCTCGGCGCACCCGGGATCACCTATCTCAAGGCTGACTGGACCCGGCGCGATCCCGCGATAACGGATGCGCTGCAGGCGCATGGACGCAGCGGCGTGCCCCTGTACCTGCTTTACCCGGCTTCGGCCGGTGAACCGCAGGTCCTGCCCCAACTCTTGACCGAGGGCCTGGTGTTGCAGGCCCTCGCCACCGTGCAAAAAAAGGAGTGAAGATGATGACCATGAAGACCCTGCTCAGCGCGGCCCTGCTTTGCCTGGCCGGATCAGTCGCGGCCAACCCGCAGATCGGCGAACCGGCTCCTGCTTTCAGTGGCCTCGACAGCGACGGCGGCACACAGACGCTGGCCGACTATCGCGGCAAGCCCGTCATCCTGGAATGGACCAACCATGACTGTCCCTATGTGCGCAAACACTATGGCAGCGGCAATATGCAGGCGCTGCAACGGGAAGCGGCGGCAGAAGGCGTGGTCTGGTTGTCGATCATTTCCTCGGCACCGGGCAAACAGGGCCACGTCACGGCCGACGAGGCCAACGCGCTGACCCGTGACCGCAACGCGGCACCGCATGCCGTGATCCTGGACGAGTCCGGCGACATTGGCCGCCTGTACGCCGCGCGAACCACACCGCACATGTACCTGGTCGACCGCGACGGCACCCTGGTCTACATGGGGGGTATCGACAGCATTCCGTCGTCCAGCCCGGATGACATCGCACGTGCACAACTGTATGTGCAGCAGGCGATGACGCAACTACTCGCCGGCGAGGCTATCGGCCAGGCGGTGACCCGGCCTTACGGTTGCTCGGTGAAGTACTGAGCAGGCAGACACCACGGCCTGTCAGGCGGCGGTTCTCGTCGCCTGTGCTGAAAACCGATGGCGCGCGGCCCGGTTACAGGCTGAGATCGACCAGTTCCATCCGGTGGTTGCCACAGGGGTATTCCTCGGATGGACCCTGGGCAAGTATCGCCAGCCCGGTTTCGATCCCCTGGCCGGCCATCCAGCGGCGCAGAAACGGTGTCCAATCGGCGGATTCCGTCTCAACCTGTACCGGCAGTATGCCGTAGGAAAACTGCAGCGCCTGGCAGGTCGCCGCCTGTACCGAAAATGCCGTGATCCAGGTCGGCAACCGGAAACGGGTGACCTGGCGCGCCATCGACCCGGAGCGCGTCGGCACGCAGACCGCGACCGGGTTCAAAGCCGACTGCGCCTGGTGGATGCTGCGTGCGATCAGGTCGGGCAAGGCAACCTGTTGCGGTGCGCGCAAATCAATGGGGGAACGCTGCCGATGTGGCTCGGTTGCCGCCGCGATCTCGGCCAGCATCTCGACCGCCTCGACCGGGTAGCGCCCCATCGCCGACTCGCCCGACAGCATCACCGCGTCGGTGCCATCGAGAATCGCGTTGGCGACATCGGTCGCCTCGGCGCGGGTCGGGCGACGGTGTTCGGTCATCGATTCGAGCATCTGCGTAGCCGTGATGACCGGTTTTGCGTGCGCATTGGCGGCCTGCATCAGGCGTTTCTGGATCACCGCCATCTCGGCGATCGGCACCTCGACGCCGAGGTCGCCACGCGCCACCATCAGGCCGTCGCAGGCCTGCAGGATCTCATCCAGGTGCTGCAGTGCACCCGCGCGTTCGATCTTGGCGATCACGAATGGTTGGTAGCCCAACTCTGCCGCCGCATTCTTCACCGCGGTCACGTCGTCGGCGTTGGCGACGAACGACTGGCTGACCGCATCCACGCCATGCGCCAGCGCGAACGCCAGGCAGTCGCGATCACGTTCGGTAAACGCGCTGAAGCCGAGGTCGATCCCGGGCAGGCTCAGTCCCTTGCGCGAGGCCAGTTCACCGCCGGCGCGCACCTGGCAGCGAACGTCATTACCGTCGATGGCAAGTACCCGCAGCGAGATCAGGCCATCGTTGAGGAACAGCTTGTCGTCGACCGCGACCACTTTTGGCAGGCGATCGAGGTTGACCGGGATGCGTCGCGCATCACCGACGACATCGTCCGTGGTCAGCACGATCTCGTCGCCGGTGGCCAGCTCGACCGGCTCGGGCGACAACTCACCGATGCGGATCTTGGGTCCCGGCAGATCGGCCATGATCGCCAGACGACGCCCGGTCGCCGCTGCCGCCTCGCGCAGGCGTTTGATCGTCTGAGCGTGACTGTCGAAATCGCCGTGCGAGAAGTTCAGGCGGGCAACGTTCATACCGGCAACGAGCATGTCACGCAGCATCGCCGGACTGTCCGAAGCCGGGCCGATGGTGCAAACGATCTTGGTCTTGTTACGCGGCAGATCCATGCATCTCTCCGGTTACGGCTTGCGACGATCGGTCGACAGTATGCGCCGTGCATGCGGCGATGATAAGTCGATGACCGGCGACTACCCCGCCAACAAAAACCCCCGCACTTGGCGGGGGTCTTGCGAGCCTGTTTGCGAACCGGCCGTCAGTTGTTCTGGATGACGATGTTCGGAAACTTCGCGGCGTAGCTCTTGGCCTGGCGCGACAACTTGGCAGCGGCCTTGCGCGCAATCTCGCGGTAGATCATCGACGGGCGCGCTTCCGGCTCGGCGACCACGGTCGGCTTGCCCGAGTCGGTCTCTTCCCGGATACGGGTTTCGAGCGGCAATGCACCCAGGAAGGTCACGCCGTACTCCTCGGCCATGCGGCTGCCACCGCCCTCACCGAAGATGTGCTCCTCGTGGCCACACTTCGAACAGATGTGGATCGACATGTTCTCGACGATACCGAGGATCGGCACCTCGACCTTCTCGAACATCTTGAAGCCCTTGCGCGCATCCAGCAGGGCGATGTCCTGCGGCGTGGTGACCACGATCGCACCTGATACCGGCACCTTCTGCGCCAGGGTCAGCTGGGTGTCACCGGTACCGGGCGGCAGGTCGATCACCAGGTAATCGAGCTCTTTCCAGTTGGTATCGTTGAGCAGCTGCTCCAGGGCCTGGG
>JAGRHE010000074.1 GCA_020445165.1 Gammaproteobacteria bacterium | reverse complement strand
AGTTCGCTTCGTCCATGCGCAGGAAGCTGGCCTGCAGACTGGATTCGGAGTCGATCAGGAACTGCCCCGAGACGACCACCTCGTCACCGGCCTTGATCCCGCTGAGGATCTCGACCAGGCCCCCGCTCGCCATCCCGGTGACGACGTCGACCGGACGGAAGCGGCCCTCGCCGAGGGACAACACGACACTGGTGCGCCTGCCGGTCTCGATCAGGGCCTCGGCCGGCACCGCGAGCGCGTCGTGCCTGGGCCCACCGTAGATCACGACATCGGCGAACATGTTCGCCTTGAGCTGGCCGTCCGGGTTGTCGAACGCCAGCCGGACCTTCAGTGTCCGCGACTTCGGATCGAGCTCCGGGTAGACGTACTCGACCTTGCCCTCCCAGCTGCGGCCCGGGAACGCGGGGACCTTGATCTCTGCGGTCAGGCCCTCGGCGAGCCAGTCGATCTGGTGTTCGTAGACGTCGACCAGGACCCAGATCCGGGCGAGGTCGGCGATGGTCACGATCTCCATGTTCGGCGTCACGTACATGCCCTTGCGCGCGCCGAGCTTGGTCACTACTCCGGCGGCATTGGACACCACCGGTATCGTGGTGACCGTTTCGCCCTTTTTCTGGATCTGCGAGATGGTGTACTCGGTTACGCCGAGCAGGCGCAGCCGGTTGCGCGCCTTCTCGAGCCGGACCTTGGCATTGGACTGGTCGAGCGCGATCAGGAAATCGACCTGTGCCGATAGGATTTCCTCGGAGTACAGGCGTCCGATCAGCTGGCCGTTCGCGATCGGTTCACCTTCTGCCTTGAGATCGAGCTGCTCCATCCAGCCGGCGGCGCGCGGATGCACGTGGGCCAGGCGCGTCTCGTCATAATCAATGCGCCCGACCGTCTCGATGTATTTCCAGAGCGTAGTCCGCTCGGCCGGCCGGGTGCGCACGCCCATGCTGTTGATGACCGCGTTGGTGATGGTCACGGTCGGCCGCTTGCCGACCCCGGCATCGATCATCTTCGGTACCAGGTCCATGCCGCAGATCGGGCAGGAGCCTTCCTCGTCGCGCACGATCTGCGGATGCATCGGGCAGACGTACTTTGGATCGAGATGCTTCTTGGCGTGTTCCAGCGCAGTTTCGTCGGCGCTGGTGGTACCCGGCGCTACGGTCGAAGTCTGGCTGTCGAGGCAGCCACCGAGCAACAACGCCAGGCTCAGACCGACAATCAGTTTGTAAGTGTTCACTTTCTGAAACTCCCTCGGAGCAAAGGAAACACGCACAGCCTCGTGGCTCCCACGGGCGGGCGGGTAGTTGCTTCAGGCGGGATTTGCTATCGGCGGACGCCGGTGGTCCTCGGATGGGGCGAGTGGCAGGTCGACGGCTTCGACGCGCAGGCAATCGACCGTGAAACGCACGGCCACGGTGACGCTGATTGCCGGCAGCACGCCGCTGGGCGCGGTGTGGTCGCAGCAGGTGCAGCCGGAGAGATGGTCACGATCGCAGTGCGGACAGCCCGGCTCCACCGCCTGTTCCTGAGCGGAGGGTTGTGCATGACACGGTGGCACGGCCGCTTCGGCGGTCAGGTCAGCGGGGGAGGGGACGGCGTGCTGCATCTGTGCCGGGGCGAGGGCGGGCGCCAATGCCAGCACCACGGTAAGGATCAACGTAAGTATGCGATTACTACGCCGCCAATGCCTGAGACTGTGACGTCGACCCTTGTTCATACTTCGATCACGCGCTCGGGACATGGTCGTCAGTCGTCTGCTGTCGTCTTCTCATGCACCGCATTGTCGATCCGACCAATGGCGCAACTGACGAACGACTTCGCTTTCGCGGCGGCGGCCTGTAACCCTTCGACCGAGCCGACCTCGGGGTAGCCCATGCGCGCCAGGGCATGCGCCACCTGGTCGCGCCACTCGGGATTGCCGTCGATCCGTACCTCGCCGTGCTCGATATCCACCTCGACCGCGCGCACCAGCTCCTGGTCCAGCAGTTTGCTGCGGATGCTGTTGGCACAACCGCCACACTTGATGTTCTCGACCGCAATCGTATAGCTCATGATCGCTCTCCCGCGGCCTTGTGGCCGCTGTCGCTGTCGTCCATTCGACCAATGATCGGGCATCCGTGTTCACTGCGCTGGCACGCATCGACCAGCCCGGCCAACTCGTCACGCAGGCGCATCAACGCCTCGATGCGCGACTCGATCGCGGCCAGCTTGGTCTCGGTCAGTGCGCGCACGTCGCTGCGCACATCGCCGGCGCTGTCACGCAATTGCAGCAACTGACCGATCTCGTCGAGGCTGAAATCCATCTGCTGTGCGCGCCGGACGAAACGCAACCGTGCCAGGTCGTCCGGGCCGAAGCGCCGCTGGCCACCCGGGTTGCGCGCGACCCGGCCGATCAGGCCGATGCGTTCGTAGTAGCGCAGCGTGTCCACCGGGATCCCCAGCAGCGAGCTGGCTTCCCCGATGCCGATCGCCGAGTTGCGATTTGTTCCCGGGTCCGCGTCCATTGAACGGAAGCTTAGTACCTGGAGCTGACTCCAGGTCAAGCATGTAAAGACCCGGCGAATGCAGCCACCTCGTGCGCTCCTTGGCTGGCCCACAGTTTGCCGCAGATTGCGAATTGTCAACGCACGTTCGGGATCACGCCGCTAAAAGGTGCAGCAGTCGCGGACCAGGGGAAACCTGACGCACTGTCATCGAACTGTCGCGACCATTGTGCTAGATTTAGCAAATCATTATGTGGTAATAAACTGAACTTATTCGACGAGACAAGGTCAGAACAACCAGGTAGCGCCACGCGGCCGGCAAACAAGCGGGTGCCGTAACCGCCGGGGCCGATCACTAAACGGAGCAGTAACCATGTTTAGCGTGAAAAAACATATCGTCGTCATCCTGGCCCTCGCCGGCCCGGGACTTTCCTTTGCCCAATCCGACGCACAACCGCCTGTCGAGGTCGCCGATCAAGTGACCGTGCCGGTCAGCGACGTGTTCGTCCAGCAGCAGCTCGACTGGCGTTCCTACTATTTGCACCGCATCGATGGCAGCCGCACGGAGGGACGCACCGAGCAGGTGCCCGGGTTTCGTCCCGGGGTCTGAGAGCCGTCTGGCGCTGCCGCCGGCTGCCACGCCGGCGCTCGCCGCAGAGCAATGTGCAGTGTCGACACCTGCCTGTCCGGAGGAATGATGCCATGACCGATCCCAAGAACGACCATAACGATCCTGTCGTGCAACCGCATATCGATCGTTATGCCCACCACGACCACGAGCTGTCGGAAAGCACCGCGGAGGCCGTCTCGCGCACGATCATTCGCCTGGTGCCCCTGGCATACGGGATTCTGCTCGGCGGCCTGATCGACAGCTTGGTCATGGGCCTGGTCGCCGGCGGCATACTGAGTGCCGCGCTCGATCTGTCCATGCGCGGGCAATCCCTGCTGCGCGCGCTGGCCCGCGACCTCACGGCCCGGCTGTGTCCGCTCGTGGCGGCCATCGCGCATGGGCTGGCGGTCGTCAGCGCGCGGGCGGGTGTCCCCCGCCTGGGGGTATTGCGCCGGGTAAGTTGTGGTGCCGGGGCGTCGGCAAGTCCCTAGCGGTTTCCTGCCCAGAGCACGCGCCGAATCACCGGGACTGGAGGGTCCCGGACCGCGCGCCAGAGCTGCCGGTTCAAGATCGCCCCGCTGCTGCCGTTGAATTGGCAGGGGAAGCTTGATCCTCAGCTGGGAACGCGCGAACGGACCGCCTGTCCCGGCGCGGCGGGTGGCATGGCAACCGAATCATCTATAAACATTCCCGTTCTACCGATCGACGTGCTGCAGTCCATGGCCGAGGCCGTGGTGCTCTGGCATGCCGACGGGACGCTGCGTTTTGCCAATGCCGCAGCCGGCCAGCTGTTCGGTGATGCCGCCTTCGCCGCCGGTGTGACCCGGGTCAACGAGCTGTTGGCGACGTTCAGCGATCGCGATGGCAACCCCTTGCCGAACCTGGACGCGCCACTTTCCGACTTGTTGAACAACCCACGCCTGGCCAACGGCGTGCTCCTGCACGAGACCGGTTCCGGTGCGCAGGAACGATGGTTCGAGCTCGGCTTCACGGCTTTGGCCGATCCAGCCAGCGGTGGCGCCGTGATGTCGTTCACCGATGTCAGCAGCCTGCAGCAGCGCTGCGACCAGATGGCACGGATCGCCAACTACGATGCGCTGACCGGGCTGCCTAACCGCGCCCTGCTCAACGACCGCATCGCGGTCGCACTCGCCCACAATCGACGCGCCGACACCCAGGTCGCCATCTGCTTCATCGATCTCGACGCGTTCAAGGCGGTCAACGATCGCTTCGGCCATGACACCGGTGACGAACTGCTGAAACAGGTCGCCGCCCGCTTGAGGGTCGAGATCCGCGACGACGACACGGTCGCGCGCCTCGGTGGCGACGAGTTCGTGGTGGTGTTCTCCGATCTGCACAACCGCTGGGACTGCGAACCCGCAATCAAGCGCACCATGCACTACCTGGCCGAACCCTACAGGGTGGGTAAGCACCGGATCGATGGCATCTCGGCCAGCATCGGTGTGAGCCTTTTCCCGCTCGATGGCGACGACCCCGAAACCCTGCTGCGCCAAGCGGACAGTGCGATGTACGCGGCCAAGCGCGCGGGCAAGAACCGCTACCGCTGGGTTTCGCGCGATCATGACTCACGCCTCGAGGCACAGGAACAGACCCAGGTGGAACTGGCCGAAGGCCTGCAGCGCGGCGAATTCCATCTGCGCTATCAACCGGTTATCGATTACGAAAGCTGTCGACTGGCTGCCGTCGAAGCCGGGTTGTGCTGGCAGCATCCGATCCTTGGCGCGCTGCCCCCGGCTCACCTCCTACCCCTGGTCGGGGAATCGGACCTGGCGCTCGCGTTCGATGCCCACGTCTTCGAGCAGGCACTACAGCAATCGGCTGCATGGCACCGTGAACACTCATCGACCCCGATCACGATCAACCTGTTTGCGCAGTATCAGCCCCCGGTTGACTTGCCGGATCGGCTGCGGACCCTGCTCGCAGGCTGCGCTACCGAATCGGTGCGGGCACTCCGGATCACGTTGTCGGCGCACGATGTACGCCAAGACCTGGCGGCAATCAGCGAGGCATGGCGTTCGTTCGGTTTCGGCTGTGCCCTCGACGGACCGGCCACCCAGCAACTGAACATGATGCAACTGCTGCACCATCCATTCGACGTCATGACGATAGACCGCTTCAGCGTCGCCGCAATCGGCAACGATGCGGGAACGGAAAAGCTCGTCGAGGCGACTCTGGCGGTGGGCCGGGCGCTCGGCACCGATGTGATCGTGCAGGGCGTAGAGTCAACAGAGCAGGCCGACTGGCTGCACGCGCACGGCTGCAGGCTGATGCAGGGCGGACTGTTCGGCAAGCCGATGGATGCGTCGACTCTCGCCGAATGGAAGGTGGCGTTAGGCGCCGAAGCTGAATCACTGAAAGGAGACCATCAGCATGGACCATGCACAGCAGCCGGTACTGGCGTTTGACACGGCATTCATCACCGGGGTCGACGAGATCGACCGGCAGCACCGTGTGTTGATCGACCTCACCAATGAGGCCGCTGGCGCCTTGGCCGGCGAACCGACGCCGGCACAGGTCCGGCACCTGGTACAGGAACTGCTCAGTTACGCGATCTACCATTTCCGGACCGAAGAGGAAATGATGCGCAGGTACGGCTATTCCGGCGATGATGCCGAGGCTGCGTCGCTGCACGTCGAACGTCACCGCGGTTTCGCGGCCCGGGTGGTTGCAGTGCAGGAAGCGTTGGAGAACCATCACCCGGTCAACACGGGCGATCTGGTCGACTACCTGGTCAGCTGGATCCGCGAGCACATTCTCGGTACCGATCAGAAACTTGCCGCGTTCATCCTCGCGCGGCGCAAAGCCGGCGACTGAACGACAGTCGACTACTCGGACTTTGCCTCGCGTCCGAGCAGGTTGCGGACCGCTTCTGACGGGTCCAGCCCCTCGTAGAGCACACGGTAGGTCTGTTCGGTGATCGGCATCTCGACCCCACAGCGCTGCGCGATGCTGCGAACCTCGCGTGCGGTACCGACGCCCTCGACCTCCTGGCCGATCTCGGCACGCGCTGCGGCGATGTCTAGCCCGCGCGCCAGGGCCAGTCCCATGCGCCGGTTGCGTGACTGGTTGTCGGTACAGGTCAACGCCAGGTCGCCGAGACCGGCCAGGCCCATGAAGGTTTCCGGGCGTCCGCCCAGGCACAGACCGAGTCGGGTGATCTCGTGCAGGCCGCGGGTGATCAGCGCGGCGCGCGCGTTGGCACCGAAGCCCAGGCCATCGGAGATGCCGGCCGCGATCGCCATCACGTTCTTGCTTGCGCCACCGACCTGAACGCCGATCAGGTCGTCGCTGGTATAGGCGCGGAAATTCTCGCCGTGCAGGTAGCCGGCGACGCGGTCGGCATGCCCGGGATCGTTGGACGCGACGGTGATCGCGGTCGGCAGTCCGCGCGCGACCTCGCTGGCGAAAGTCGGTCCGGAGATGACGGCCAGATCACAATCCGGAAACACGTCGGCGGCCACCTGGCTGAGCAGGCGTCCGCTGCCGGGGTCGTAGCCCTTGGTGGCCCAACTCAGGGTGCGCAGCCCGGGGCGGATCGCGGCGATCTGGCCGCATACACTGGCAAAGGCGTGGCTGGGCACCACGACCAGAATCTGATCGGCGCCGTGCAGTGCAGTGGCGAGGTTCGACTCCGGCGTCAGCGAGTCGGGCAGCTTGATACCGGGCAGGAACTGGCGGTTCTCACGGTTGCGCGCGATTGCCGCGACCTCTTCCGGTACATGCCCCCAAAGCAATACCCGGGCACCGTTGCGGGCCAGTTGGATCGCCAGCGCGGTGCCCCAGGAGCCGGCGCCGAGCACAGCCAGGCTGCTGTCGGCCATCGGCGAATCAGTGCGTGCTATCGCTTTTGCCGCCAGCGGCCGCCTGGGCGGCCTGCTGTTGCTGCTGGGCGTACAACGCCTCGAAATTGACCGGCTGCAGCATGAACTGCGGGAAGCTGCCGCGCGCGACCAGGTCGGAAACCGTTTCCCGGGCATACGGGAAGATGACGTTGGCGGCGCCGATGCGCATTACCTGGTCGGTTTCCTCGTCGCTGAAGCCCTGCACCGTGAACACGCCGGCCTGGACCACTTCGACCAGGAACACGGTCTTGCCCTCGTGCTTGGCGTTGACCGTCACCTTGAGTGCCAGTTCCTTGCTGCCATTGCCGACATCAGTGACCTCGGTGGCCAGGCCGACATTGATCTGCGGCGTCCAGTTCTGGGTGAAGATGTTGGGCGCATTCGGCGATTCGAACGAGATGTCCTTGATGTAGATTCGTTGAATGCCGAACTGGCGTTCCTGGGCTTCGGTCACGGCCTTACTCCTGCGGTGTTCTGTGGATCATCAGGCGCTGCGGGTTCTGCGCAGTGGCCTGGTAAGTGGATCTACCGGCGCTTTTTGACCGGCAGGTTGGCGTTCTCCCAGGCCAGCATGCCGCCGCGCAGGTTCTTGACGTTCTCGAACCCGGCTTTGCGCAGCTGCGAACAGGCCGCCCCGGAGCGTGATCCGGACCGGCAAACGGCCACGATCGGGCGATCGCGGTATTTTTCCAGCTGCTTGATCGAGTTGCCCAGGCCGTTGAGCGGGATATTGACGGCGTTGACGATGTGGCCGTCCTTGAACTCGGCCATCGACCGCACATCCAGGATCACCGCATCTTCGTGATTGATCATCGCGGTCGCGCCGAGTGGATCGACCGCATTCTTACCGCTCGGATCACTGACGATGTTCCACAACAGGGCGGAGAGTACGATGAAGAAAGCGACCAGCAACAGGGTGTGGTTGCCGGCGAATTCCAACAGTTGTTCCATATGCGAAGGCTACCGAATGCGCTGCACGCGATGAACGGGCAGCCAATAGGCCGCCCGCGTGAAATCCAGTCGTTCGATGCGCCCGCCGAGGTGGCGATCAGTGCTCGTGGCTGCAGAACACTTCGCGCATCATGCAGATCAGCCGCAGGGTCCGGTTGTCGCTCACCCGGTAGAACACCCTGTTGGCGTCTTTGCGGGACGTGAGGATACCCTTATCGCGCAGGATCGCAAGATGCTGGGAAATGTTGCTTTGCGAGGTGCCCACCTGGTCGACGATATCCTGCACGCTCACCTCCTGGTCACCCAGGGTGCACAGGATTTTGAGCCGCAGCGGGTGCGACATGGCCTTGAGTGAGCGGGATGCGCGGTCTATGTCTTCATCGCCCTCGAGTAGGGCGAGTTCTTGATCGAATTCGTCGTGCATGGAAACTACTTTCTTCTCGTGAAGATTCACAGATACTCCTCCTAAGGTGGGCTATTTACTAGCCTCTAATCTAATAATAGACGCACATTGGAACAGTATTTTGCACTGCACAGCGAGCATGTTTCTTCAATTCGCGGAAAATTTTCTTTTATGACAGGCACCGGCAGGGGCGCCCGGCTGGCACTGGCGGCGTGAAAATGCTTCAATAGAGCGGCCGGTCCGGCGTCCGCCAGATCCCTCAGCAGCGGGTAGTTTTTCCATAGTTTACATGGGGTTGATAGATCGGTTCCAGACTCGAGCGGCTGGCCGGTAAGACACACTGATGAGCAACAAGGTACGCCCTGCAGTGCTCCTCATCCTCGATGGGTGGGGCATGAGCGACAACACCGACCACAATGCAATCGCAGCCGCGAAAAAGCCGGTCTGGGACCGGCTGTGGGCCGACTACCCACACACCTCGATCTGCACATCAGGCTCGGCGGTGGGGCTTCCCGGTGGCCAGATGGGCAATTCCGAGGTGGGCCATCTCAACCTGGGCGCAGGGCGCGTGGTTTACCAGGAGTTCACCCGCATCGGGCGTTCGATCCGTACCGGGTCCTTCTTCTCGAACCGCACCCTGACCGATGCCGTGGATACCGCGATCGCCAACGACAGCGCGGTCCACATCCTCGGCCTGCTGTCGCCCGGTGGGGTGCACAGCCACGAGGACCACATCCACGCGATGGCCAGGCTGGCGGTCGAACGCGGTGCCAAAAAGGTGTACCTGCACGCCTTCCTGGATGGCCGCGATATGCCGCCTAAGAGTGCCGAGCCCTCGCTGGCGGGCATGGACGCGGTGTTCGCTGAACTGGGCCACGGTCGGATTGCGACCATCGTCGGGCGCTACTACGCCATGGACCGGGATCATCGCTGGGACCGGATCAAGATCGCCTATGACCTGATCACGCGTGGTGAGGCAAAGCATCGCGCCGCCAGCGCGGTCGAGGCGCTGCAGGCCGCCTACGCACGTGGTGAGACCGACGAGTTCGTCGCCGCTTCGTGTGTCGGCGAGCCGATTACTGTCAACGACGGCGACGTGATCATCAACATGAACTACCGGTCCGATCGCGCGCGTCAGATCACGCGCCCGTTCATCGAGCCGGACTTCGACTGTTTCGAACGCGCTGCCAGGCCCAAGCTGGCGACCTTCGTTTCGCTGACCGAGTACAACAAGGATTTCGACATCCCGGTCGCCTATCCACCCGAGCGGCTGGAGAACACGTTTGGCGAATTCATCGCCAATCTCGGACTGCACCAGCTGCGTATCGCCGAGACCGAGAAATACGCCCACGTCACCTTCTTCTTCAACGGCGGAATCGAGGCCCCGAACGAAGGCGAAGAGCGCATCCTGGTGCCGTCGCCACAGGTTGCGACCTATGACCTGCAGCCTGAGATGAGCGCCTACGAGGTCACCGACCGCCTGGTCGAGGCGATCCGCAGCGGTCGCTTCGATACCATCATCTGCAACTACGCCAACGGCGACATGGTCGGGCACACTGGCAACTACGAGGCCGCGACCCGTGCCATCGAGGTGCTCGACGAATGCCTCGGCCGGGTCAGCGAGGCGGTCCTCGAGGTCGGCGGCGAGATGCTGATCACCGCCGACCATGGCAATGCCGAGCAGATGATCGATCCCAAGGCCGAGCAGCCACACACGGCGCATACTACCAACCCGGTCCCACTGATCTACGTCGGCCAGCACGCAAAGGCACTGATGGACAACGGCTCGCTGTGCGACATCGCCCCGACCCTGTTGCAGATCATGGGGTTGAACCAGCCCGCAGCCATGACCGGCCGGTCACTGCTGGTCGAGGCCGACGCCGACGCGGCATGAACGCCACCGCTCGCGCGTCCCGGATTGCGGCGCTGCGGACTGCGCATCCGGCCGTTCGGGTCGGCGCCAACGGTCATGTCTGAAACCACGTTGAGTGCCCTGGCACGAATCGCGTTCCTGTTCCTGGTCATGCTGCTGCCGTTGACCGCGTCGGCCGCCGGCACGGCCGCCGCCGAGCAGCGCGAGAAACTCGACGCCTTGCGCGAGCGCATCAACGGTCTGCGCGCGCAGATGGCGTCGACCAGCGGCGAGAAGACCGCGCTTTCCAGTCAGTTGCAGGCCGCCGAGCAGCAGATCGGGCGCCTGGCACGCAAGCTGCGGGTGATCGACGGCCGACTCGAACGCCAGCGCGAACGCCTGAACGGTCTGCGTGAGGAACATGTCGCGCAGACCGCGGCACTGGCCGAGCAGCGCGCGGCCCTGGTGCGCCAGGTGCGAGCCGCTTATGTCATGGGTCGCCAGGAACGGCTCAAGATCCTGCTCAATCAGCAGGACCCGACGACGGTCAGTCGGGTCCTGGCCTACTACGATTACCTGGGGCGGGCACGTGCGGAGAAGATGCAGCAGATCCGGACCCACCTGCAGCAGCTTGCCGATACCGAGCGCCATATCCGCAACGAAGAAGAGAAGCTGGCCGGCCTGCACCAGGCCCAGTCGGAGGAGCTGGCACTGATGCAGCGTTCGCAGGACCAGCGGCGCGCGATCGTCAGCGGACTGACCCAGGAGCTGAACAACCAGAGCCGCCGGCTCGACCGCCTGCAGAGCGACGAACGCGACCTGGAAACCCTGATCAGCGGGATCGAGGAGGCACTGGCCGATATCCCGGTCAGCAATCCGCAGCAGGTTGCCTTCGCCAGTCTGCGCGGGCGACTGCCATGGCCGGCGCGCGGCAGCATCGTCAACCAGTTCGGTGCGCCACGCCTCGGAAGCCTGGTCTGGGACGGTGTTATGATCTCGGCACCCGAAGGCCGCGAAGTGCGCGCGGTGCACCATGGCCGGGTGGCGTTTGCCGATTGGTTGCGTGGCTTCGGCCTGCTGCTGATCGTCGATCACGGTGACGGCTACATGACCCTTTACGGACACAACCAGAGCCTGTTCAAGGAAGCCGGTGACTGGGTCGAGCAGGACGAACCGGTTGCCCTGGTCGGCAGCAGTGGCGGCCGGGACCAGGCCGGTGTCTACTTCGGTATCCGCCACCAGGGCCGGGCGGTCGATCCGGCCAAGTGGTGCCGGCGGCCACAGGGACGCAAGGTTGGCTAGGACCTGCTCACCTGACGCGGAACGCGGGTCTTTGTTGAGGAACCTATGAAGCAGAAACTGAACTCGGTTGTGGCAGCCGTCCTGATGGTGGGGGCGGGCGTATTGAGTTACGACCGTGTTGCGGTCGCCGAGCGAACCGCGGAACCCGAAAGCGGGTTGCCGTTGGAAGAGCTGCGCGTGTTCGCCGAGGTGTTCGGCCGGATCAAGAACGACTATGTCGAATCTGTCGATGACCGCAAGCTGCTGAAATACGCCATCGAAGGCATGCTCAGCGGGCTCGATCCCCATTCGGCCTACCTGGATGAAGACGATTATCGCGACCTGCGGGTCGGCACCAGCGGCGAGTTCGGTGGCCTCGGCATCGAGGTCGGCATGGAGAACGGGTTCGTCAAGGTCATCGCACCGATCGATGACACGCCGGCGCAGCGTGCCGGTGTGCTTGCCGGCGACCTGATCATCCGCCTCGACGACAAGCCGGTGAAGGGCATGAGCCTGGACGATGCGGTCAAGCAGATGCGCGGCAAGCCGGGTACCGAGGTGCGCCTGACTATCGTCCGTGATGGCACCGACAAGCCGGTCGTGATAACGGTCGTACGCGACGTGATCAAGACCGTCAGCGTGAAACACCGCATGCTCGACCCGGGCTTCGGTTACGTCCGCCTGTCCCAGTTCCAGGCGCGCACCCCGGAAGACATGCTCAACGGCATCGGGGGGCTCAAGCGCAAGGCCGGCGGCACGCTCAAGGGCCTGGTGCTCGATCTACGCAACAACCCGGGCGGCGTGTTGAATGCCGCGGTCGCGGTCAGCGACGCCTTTTTGACCAACGGCACCATCGTCTACACCGAGGGCCGGGTCAGGGATTCGCAGCTAAAATTCAAGGCGGCACCGGATGACGTGCTCGAAGGCGCGCCGATCGTGGTCCTGGTCAATGAGGGCTCTGCCTCGGCATCCGAGATCGTCGCCGGCGCGTTGCAGGACCACAAGCGGGCCGTGATCATGGGTCAGCAGACCTTCGGCAAGGGATCGGTGCAGACCATCGTC
>JAGRHE010000073.1 GCA_020445165.1 Gammaproteobacteria bacterium | reverse complement strand
GCTCCTCGATCAGCATCAGCATGGTGTCTTTCAGCGTCGTTTCTGAAATGGCCATGGTGCCGGACAGTGAATGCAGCACCCCGACCTTGATCGTGTCGGCGGCCTGCGCGGCACCGGCGACGCCGAGCGCGGTCGCCGCGGTGACCGCCAGCGACAGACGACGTAGTTGCGTGACGAAATTCATGATTGTGGTTACTCCCCTTGTTTGGTTCGGCTACTAAGCGATCTGTCGCAACATCGACCACGCAGGCAATGCGTGGATCCGACCCGGCGGACCGGCTTGTGACGGCCCGGCGCAGCGACAGCTGTCCGGACCAGTGCAGTTGTTGTGCCAAGTCTGTAAGCATCTGTTTAGATGCAGAAATTCGGATGGGATAAGGATTGCAGAGAGGGGGCCACGCGGATCGATGCTTCATGCTGGGGCGCACCAAAAACGCACCCGCTCCATATTGGTGCAGATTTGCCTGTCTGCGTCTGCGTTCTCGGATTCGAAGGGTTGTGGGCATGCACGTCGACGGTGCAACGCGAGGCCTACTGCTTGCGCGAGCCGGTTCGGCCGCGACGTCAGCGCTCGAACATATCCTCGACGCGAGCATCTGCCGTCGCGTCGGTCTCGCCGTCTGCACCGTCGCTGTCCGCGACCGACGTGCGCGACTTCTCGTCATCGGCCCCGAGGATCGGCATCGGGTCGAAGTGACGCCAGGTCGGCATCGCAGCGAGCAGGCTCGCCGCCATTGAACCGGCGCGCAGGGCCCAGCTGACGAAACCCGCGGTCAGGCTGATGCCGATGCCGGCGGCGGCCTCGGCATTCAGCTGCTGGTGCGCCTGCTGCTCTTCGACTGCCTGGTTCATGTCGTTGCCCATGCGGTCGAGATCGTTCCAGAAGCGCTGGTCCGAGCGGAAATCCTGCAGCTCGGCAAAGCCCGGCGGCTCCTGGGTCTGCCAGAACGATTTCAGCTCCTGCAGGAAGGTCTGTGCCGACTCGGGACCGGGCTTTTCCATCGAACTGTGGACGGTCGTCTCACGCGGATCGCCGGCGCGCAGGTCATTGATCACGCTGAGCAGCAGCTCACCGGGTTCGATCGGCCGCAGCACATCGATCTGCGGACCCGGGCCTTGCGGTTCGTCGTCCGGCCCGCTCTCCTCGGGTTGCTCGGGTTCCGGCTCCGGCTGTGGTTCCGGCTCGGGTTCCGGCTCTGGCTCTGGCTCGGGTTCAGGCTCCGGCGTTGGCGGTGGCGGTGGAGACGGCGGTTCGGGTGTCGGCGGTTCGATGACCACGGGCACGTTTGCGCCGGCAATCGTGATGCTTACCTGTTGCGTGGTGCCATCGCTGGCAACGAAGGTATGCGTGTCAGCCAGCGTCGCACCGGCGGCCAGTGCCTGCACCGCGCTGTGGGCGCTGTTCAGGGTATAGGTCCAGGTACCGGCACTGAGTTCGAATGCACCGTAGCCATTGTCGCCGGGCGTCGGGGCCTGGTCGGGGAAGCCGACCGGATTGTCACTGCTGTCGACATCGCTGATCGCCAGGCTGCCGGTCACCAGGTTGCTGCCATCGGTGACGATGGTGGCCGCCGTCGTGCCACTGACGACCGGTGCGTCTTCGGCACCGTCGATGGTCAGGGTCACGGTCCGTGTGCTGCCGTCGCTGGCGCTGAAGGTATGGGTATCGGTCAGGCTCTCACCGGCATCCAGCGCCTGCACCGCGGCATGGCCGTTGTTTAGGGAATAGGTCCAGCTGCCGCCGCTCATGATGAACTGGCCAAAGCCGTTGTCGCCGGCTATCGCCGCCTGGTCGTTGAACTGGACCGGGTTGTCGCTGGCATCGACATCGGTGATCGACAGGGTGCCACTGGCGCTGTTGATACCGTCCTCGGCGACCGTGCCGGTCGTTGTTCCAGTGATCACCGGCGCATCCTCGGCGCCGTCGATGGTCACGGTCACGACCTGGGTCGAGCCATCCGATGCCGTGAAGGTATGCGTGTCAGTCAGCGACTCGCCGGCATCCAAGGCCTGTACGGCGGCATGGCCGTTGTTCAATGTGTAGGTCCAGCTGCCGCCGGCCAGGACGAAATCGCCGTAGCCGTTGTCGCCGGGAGTACTGGCCTCGTCCGGGAACGAGATCGGGTTGTCCGAACCATCGACATCCGTGATCGTCAGCGATCCGCTGGCCGTGTTGGCGCCATCCTCGGCAACCGTGCCGGTCGTCGTGCCGGTGATGACGGGGGCGTCCTCGGCACCATCGATCGTGACGGTCACGACCTGCAGGCTGCCATCGCTGGCCGTGAAGGTATGCGTATCGGTCAGTGACTCGCCGGCATCCAGTGCCTGCACCGCGGCATGGCCGTTGTTCAGCGTGTAGTTCCAGGTACCGCCACTGAGCGCGAAGTCACCGTAACCGTTGTCACCCAGTGTCGATGCCTCGTCCGGGAAGCCGATCGGGTTGTCGGAGCCATCGACATCGCTGATCGACAGGGTACCATTGGCCGACAAGGTGCCATCCTCAGCGACCGTGCCGGTGGTCGTGCCAGTGATCACCGGGGCGTCTTCGGCACCGTTGATCGTGATCGTGACCGTTTCTGTGCTGCCGTCGGTCGCGGTAAAGGTGTGCGTGTCGGTGAGCGTCTCGCTGACATCGAGCGCCTGTACCGCGGCATGCGCATTGTTCAGCGTGTAGGTCCAGGTGCCGCCGCTCAGCACGAAGTCGCCGTAGCCGTTGTCGCCCAGTGTCGATGCCTCGTCCGGGAAACGGATCGGATTGTCATTCGAATCGACGTCACTGATCGCCAGCGTGCCATTGGCCGTAGTGATCCCGTCCTCGGCGACCGTGCCGGTCGTCGTACCAGTGATCACCGGGGCGTCCTCGGCACCATTGATCGTGATCGTGACCGTTTCCGTGCTGCCGTCACTCGCCGTGAAGGTATGCGCGTCGGTCAGCGACTCGCCGGCATCCAGTGCCTGGACGGCGGCATGGCTGTTGTTCAGGCTGTAGGTCCAGGTGCCGCCGGTCAGCGCGAAGTCGCCGTAGCCGTTGTCACCGAGAACCGATGCTTCGTCGGGGAAGCTGATCGGATTGTCGTTCGAATCGACATCACTGATCGCCAGCGTGCCGTTGGCGGTGTTGGTGCCGTCCTCGGCGACCGTGCCGGTTGTTGTGCCTGTGATCACCGGCGCATCCTCGGCGCCGTTGATCGTGATCGTGACATTATGCGTGCTGCCGTCGGCGGTGGTCACCGTCAGCACGTCGCTCAGGGTCTCACCGACATCCAACTGCTGGATCGCCGCCTGCGTGTTATCGGCCGCGTACGCCCAGTTACCTGCTGTATCGATCGTCAGGCTGCCGTAGCTGCCGACGACCGTCGCCGCCTGGAAGCTCGATTCACCGACATCCGGATCGCTGATCGTCAGCATGCCGGCGGTTTCGAGCAGTGTATCCGCATCTGGATCGACATCTTCTGTGACCGCCCCGGTATCAACACCCCCGATTGTCGGCAGGTCATTGGTGTTCGCGACCACGATATCGAAGATGTCAAACACCGTGCTGGTGCCATCATCGGCGGTCACCTTGACGCTGATCGTGCCGACGTCGGCGTTGCCCGGTGTACCGCTGAAGGTGCGCGTGTTGGCATCGAAGCTCAGCCAAGCCGGCAATGCACTGTCATCCGACAGGCTCGCGGTATAGACCAGGATGTCGGACGTATCGACGTCAGCAAACGTGTTCGCCGCAAAGGTGAAGCTGAAGGCGGCATTCTCGGTCGCGGACTGGTCGACGATGGCGTTGTTCAGCGTCGGCGCATCCTCGGCGCCGTTGATCGTGATCGTCACGACCTGCGTCGAACCGTCGGAAGCCGTAAAAATGTGTGTGTCAGTCAGCGATTCACCGGTATCCAGCGCCTGGATTGCCGCATGCGCATTGTTCAACGTGTAGTTCCAGGTGCCGCCACTCAGTGCAAAGTTGCCGTAACCATTGTCGCCGAGCGTACTCGTCTCGTCCGGAAAGCTGACCGGGTTGTCTGACGTGTCGCCATCGGTAATGGTCAGCGCACCGTTGGCGGTGTTGGTACCGTCCTCGGCCACCGTGCCGGTCGCGGTACCGGTGATCACCGGTGAGTCTTCGGCACCGTTTATGGTGATCGTGACATCATGCATGGTGCCGTCAGCGGTAGTCACCGTCAGCACGTCATCAACGCTTTCACCCACATCCAGTTGCTGGATCGCCGCCTGCGTATTGTCGGCCGCGTAGGTCCAGTTACCCGCCGAGTCGATCTCCAGACTGCCGTATGTGCCCGCAAGTGTGGTCGGCTGGAACGACGACTCACCCGCATCCGGGTCGCTGATCGTAAGAGAACCCGTTGCCTCCAGCAATCCGTCAGAATCACCGTCTACATCCTCAATCACACTGCCAGCACTGTCACCGCCGATGAGCGGAACGTCATCGACCGGCGCGATGGTCAGGCTGACCGTACGCGTATCGCTCTCGCCACTGTCGGCGTCGGTGACTGTGTAGGTGAAGCTGTCTGAACCGTTGTAGTTGGCATTTGGCGTGTAACTGAAGCTGCCGTCGCTGTTGAACGTCAGGCTGCCGTTCGCCACACCCGTCGCCAGCGCATAGCTCAGCGTACCGCCCGAGGTGGTGCTGTCGTTTCCGGCGACCGTATCGTTCAGCGTCGTGTCTTCGTTGAACGTGAAGCTGTCGTTCTGGGCCACCAAGTCCGTTACCGGATTGACCGTGACCGTGACGGTGCCCGTTTCCGTCACACCGCCCGAGCTGATCGTATAGGTGAAGCTGTCGGTACCGTGGAAGTTGGCATTCGGCGTGTAGGTGACATTGCCCGCACCGTCGAAGGTGACCGCGCCATTGCTGCCCTGGGTCACCGAGGTCAGCGTCGGCGCACCCTCGAAGTTGTCCGCGCTGGCGCCGCTCGTGCCGGTCAGCACGTTCGCGCTGATTGGTGTGTCCTCGTTCGTCGTCAGGCTGTCGTCGACGATGTCGGCGACGGCGTTAACGGTCAGGGTGACCGTGGCAATCGCTGATTCATTGACGCCATCACTCACCTTGTAGGTAAAACTGTCCGTGCCCGAAAAATCGCTGGTGGGCGTATAGCTGAAAGAGCCATCGGAATTCAGCGAAAATGACGCGGCATTGGCTGGACCGCTGACCAGGATCGCCGTCAGTGGATCGCTCTCGGAGTCAAGATCATTGGTCAGAACACCGGCGTTGTCCGGCGCGGTTTCAGCCGCACCAAATGTCACGAAGCCGTCGGTCATCGAAACATATTGGGCTGCAATCCAGTCGGCCGAACGGGCGACATCCTGAATGCGCACCTCGTCCAGCGTGCCATCAAAATATTCCCCAACATAGGGGCCGGTGCCGATAGTCAGGTGACCGCTGTTCGTCACCATGGAAGCGGTCGCTGAGGTATTGCTGTAGACCTCGACGCCGTCGAGATACATCCTGACCGTGTTGCTGGCGTCGTCAAAGGTGACCGCGACGTGGTAGTCGGTATTGACGGCGAGACCCAAATCGCCGGTATCAAAGGCACGTAGCCCGCCGCTGGTGTATTCGAACAGCAGGCCATTGCCAGCACTGTTGGTTGCAAAATAGAAGTTCATGTTGGTCGAGCTATCGCCCTTGACCACGATCGGCTGGTAACCGGCCAGCGCATCCAAATTGATCCAGGCCGAGGCGGTGAACCCACCCATGATATCGAGACTGTCCGCATCGGCGACCTCAAGCAAACTGCTGCTGCCGTTGAAGTCATCGCCTCCGCCCAACACGCCCTCTGCGTTCAGCGTTGCACCACTGTTGATGGCATCATTGGCGTTGACGGTCGAATCGGTCACGGAGCCGGAGGATTCCTCCAGGTGATGCACCATGGCGTAGTTACTGCTCCAGACGCCAGTAGCGCTCTGCCCGTCTGGCGTCGTTGCATTGCCGTAGTACATGTCGATGCTTACGGTCGCGGAAGCTGCGTCGATCTGCGGCACCTTGACCCACAAATAAGACGTCCCGCCTTCATCCCAGCGCTCAATTTCGTGAGCCAGCAGGTTGCCATCGGCGTCGACAAAACGCAGATCTTCGCCACTGTTCTGGGTTTTGCTGTAGTCGATGCGTGTGGCATCGAGTTTGATCAGTACCGGAAAGTCGGTCAGGGTTTCAGTCTGCGCGCTGTTGTCGAAAGTCAGGGTCTGGCGGTCGGTCCAGGCACTGTTCCACCAGTCGCTGGCAACGGTAACCAGGCTGCCGTCTTCATCCAGAGTGTAGCTGTCGTCATTGGCGACAGGTCTTGAGACAACGTCGAGGCTGCTGCTGGCCGCAGCGGCGCTGAATGCCGTATTGCCACCCGTTCCGGCATCAATCGGATACGCGATCTGGACATTGTCGAAATTGACGTGTTG
Source organism: Gammaproteobacteria bacterium (assembly GCA_020445165.1). The sequence continues at coordinate 6,199 of JAGRHE010000073.1, read as the reverse complement.
GTCCGTACCGCCGAAGCCAGCGGAAATAGCCAGGCGCACCACCATGTTGCCGGTTAAACCGACAAACTCTTGCAGGTTGTAGGAAAGGCTTCCGCTGAATGGCGAGTTAGCGGTGGTCGCTCCCGGTGCGGTGATTTCTGCCAGTAGCGTCCAGGTGGAACCGCCGTCGTTCGAGATTTCTACCGTAAACCTGTCGCCGCCGACTGTACCTTCGCGTATGCCGTCGTAATCCATGCTTAAGACAGACGTGCTTACACCCGTCAGATCAAACGAGCGTGTTGCACCATCGAAGGCACCACCATCGAGGTTGTCGATATGCAACTTCGCATTCTCAATGCGGACATTGCCGCTTGCCGCAGACCCATCATCGTCGAGTTCAGTCCACGCCCCCGTCCAGTTGGCCGTACCGTCATTGTTGCTATAGCTAGCACTGCCGAACGAATCCCTGATTGTTTCTGTCGATGTCAGGTCAGCGGTACCGCCGGCCGTGCCGCTGGTCTGGTCCCAGGCATGGAAGGTGACGCCGTTGACGACAGTACCGGTCCAGTTCGGATCGGGCACGAATCGCACGGCGGTATTTGCATCGGCCGCCAGCAGGCGCGCGGTAGAAGCATCGACCGCGCCGAATGCGGTCCAGGTGCTGCCACCATCGGTGGTGTATTCCCAGGTGCCGTTGCTGTTGTCGACTGCGATCACCGCGATGCCGTAGACTGCGATGGGGTCGGTGTCGGGGTCGCTGACGTGACCCGAGATCAGGTCGGAGACCAGCGTTCCGCTGTTGGTAAAATCGTTTTTATCGATGGTCGTGAGGTTGTTGGCACCCGCGAGTGAAGGTGCAACGTTGAGCATGTTGAACGGTACCCAGAACTCAAAGGTACCCATGTCCGGCGCCACTCCGTCATACAGGCCCGCATTCGCTCCATTGACATCCGGCTGTGGGGCGCCGAGGTCGGCACCGGCATCGATCGCGGGGCTCGTAAACGGGGTCAGGCGGAAATCAGCGCCGGCGACATTCAGATACAGCGGGTCGGCATTCAGGTTACTGGCATCGAGCAGGAAGTTGGCCCGGCCGCCGAGGTTACCGGGGCCGGTGAGTGCGTCGGTAATCAGATTGTGCGATTCAGTCGAAATTGATCCACCGGCAATACGGATTCCATAGCCAGCACTTCCGGTGATGATATTGTTATGGATGACGGCATTGGATCCCTCGACTGATATACCATCGTCCTGCGCCCCGTGGATCGTGTTGTGGTACACGGTCTGATTGCTTCCGAGAACCAGTTCATCGTAGTTGAAGCCGGTGCTGTTGTCGTAGATGACGTTGCCGATGATGTCGGTGCCACTGGCGTAGCTGTAGACGCCGGAAGCAACGTTCTGCGTGACAGTATTGCCGAGCAACTGGTTGCCGCTGCCCGCGCCCGAGGCCAGATCGATACCACGACCGCTGTTAAATGCAACCAAGTTCCCATCGCCGGGGCTGGCACCACCTATGAGGTTGCCATTGGCACCGTTGAACAGGTAAATGCCGCCTGAATCGTTGGCGATGGCACCGTTGCCTGTCGCATTGGTACCGATGAGGTTACCGGTGAACGTGTTGTTGGTGGTGCTGGAGCCGCCGGCGCCATCGATGACGACACCATACTGGCCGTTGCCGGAGATTACGTTGCCGCTGACCTGTGTACCCTGTACCCCGTTGTAGATTACGAGGCCGTGACGGCCGTTACCCAGGTCGGTGTTGCCATCGGCTGTGGTGCCGATGTGGTTGCCGGTGACGACATTGTTGATGCCCGCACCGCTTAGTTCGATGCCGTCATTGGTATTGCCGGACAGCACATTGCCCTCGCCGGCGCCGCTGCCGCCAATGGTGTTGGCATGGGCGCCGCCACTGATCGCGATACCGTCCGTGGCGTTGCCGATCGCGGCGGTACCAGCGGCATTGGTGCCCAGGTAGTTGCCGATCACGGTGTTACCGGTGGTCGAGCTTCCGTACAACGTGAGGCCGCCGACACCGTTGCCGGAGATCACGTTGCGATCGGCCGCCGTGGAGCCCCCGATGATGTTGTTGGCTGAGTTGGTGACTTCGAGGCCCCAGGAGTTGTTGCCGAGATCGCTGCTGCCATCGGTACCGATATAGTTGCCTGCTACGGTGTGGCCACCCGAGTTTGTCAACACGACACCGACGCCGTCGAAGTTGACGATCGCGAGACCGCGCAGGGTACTGCCATCGCTGCCGGCATCAAAAACCAGACCATTGGCACTCACACCTGTAGAACTGCCATTCAGTATGATCGCCGGCTCACTGCCGTTGGCCGCGAAACTGTCGTCGCTGCTGCCGTTGATCGTGACCGTTTGGGTGATCGTGGGCAGTGTGGACGTCAAGTTGATTGTGTGGATACCGGTCCCGGTGATGCTGAAATCAATCGTGTCGGTTCCGGTGTTGGCATTCGCATCCAGGATCGCCTGGCGCAGTGAGCCGGCACCCGAGTCGTTCGTATTGGTGACGGTGTAGATTGCCAGCACGTCGTCATAGTCGGCCTGCAGGCGGTCGCTGAACGCGTCGTTCGTCTCTATATCTCCAGTGGTGTACTCGAGGTCCCAGTCGCCACCCTGGCTATCGTGTCCGGTGCGGTCGTCCGACGCGGCGACATCAGCTCCTGTGAGCTGCGCCAAGGTATTGACCAGTGCCTCACCGGTCTGTGTTGCGGCAAGGTCACAACCGTAGATCAGCAGGTCGCCATCGGCACCGAGCGCATCGCCCCAGGTACCGATTGTATTGGCCTGTTGCTGCACTACGACAAGGTCAAGCGTGTCGTAACCGAGGTGGATCGCGCCGTCACTACCGTGGCTGATCAGATGGATGGCATCAAGATCACTGTATCGTGAAAGTATCTGTGTCAATTGCGCAATGCTGTCGCTTTCCGGGTCGAGTACGACGACATCGATCCGTGTATCGTTCGTTGCATTGCGCTGCAGATCGGCCAGCAGTTGTTCATGGTTCGGGACATCGGGCGCGATGATGACCAGCTCGTGCCGCGTGATGCTGCCCTCGCCCGCCGATGTCAGGACGGCGAACTCGTCCTCGCTCAGGACCCAGTCGGCATCACTGCGCTGCTGGTCGAAGGTCTGGCGGGCGCCGGTCAGAACTTGATCGACGTCGACATCGGCAGGATCGTCGACAGACGGCAACAGGTTGTCGATACCCGGCAGATCGGCCGACAACAGAATGCGCGGCTCCAGCGCCTCGATGATCGGTGCCGAAGACAGGGATCTGCGTTTTCGATTGCGTCGTTTCAAAGCCTAACCAAGTCCAGGAACCGGGTTCTCGGAAAGCGCGCAGCCGTACCCTGCGCATGCGTACTTCTCCAACTCGGTTTAGCGGCGTCACTGGCGGCTTATTGATGAATTTGGGGAAATTGGGGACCTAAAGGATTCCAGACAGCGGGACCCACTAGCGATCGAACATGTCCTCGACGCGGGCATCGGTCGCAGCGTCGTTATCATCGTCGGACTCATCGCGTTCGCCATCATCACGTGCGACCGACTTGCGCGACTTCTCATCATCGCCCCCCAGGATCGGCAAGGGGTCGAAGTGACGCCAGGTCGGCATCGCGGCGAGCAGGCTCGCCGCCATCGACCCTGCACGCAGGGCCCAGCTGACGAAGCCCGCGGTCAGGCTGATGCCGATGCCGGCGGCGGCCTCGGCATTCAGCTGCTGGCGCGCCTGCTGCTCTTCGGCGGCCTGGTTCATGTCCTTGCTCATACGATCGATGTCGTTCCAGAAACGGTCGTTCGAGCGGAAATCCTGCAGATCGGCGAAGCCGGGTGGCTCCTGCGTCTGCCAGAACGATTTCAGTTCCTGCAGGAAGGTCTGCGCCGACTCGGGGCCCGGCTTTTCCATCGAACTGTGGATGGTGGTCTCACGTGGATCGCCGGCACGCAGGTCATTGATCACGCTGAGCAGCAGCTCACCGGGCTCGACCGGACGCAGCTCACCGATCTGCGGACCCGGACCTTGCGGCCCGTCTTCGGGCTCATTCTCCTCGGGCACTTCGGGTTCCGGCTCCGGCTGTGGTTCCGGCTCAGGTTCGGGCTCGGGCTCCGGCTCCGGCTCCGGCTCCGGCGATGGTGGAGGTGGCGGTTCAGGTGTTGGCGGTTCGATGACCACGGGCACCGTCGCGCCGGCAATCGTGATGCTTACCTGTTGTGGCGTACCGTCACTGGCAACAAAGGTATGCGTGTCAGCAAGCGTGGCACCGGCGGCCAGTGCCTGGACCGCGCTGTGGGCGCTGTTCAGGGTGTAGGTCCAGGTACCGGCATTGAGTGCGAACGTACCGTAGCCATTGTCACCGGGCGTCGAGGCCTGGTCGGGAAAGCCGACCGGATTGTCGCTGGCATCAACATCGCTGATCGCGAGATTGCCCGCCACCAGGTTGCTGCCATCGGTGACGATGGTCGCCGTGGTGGTGCCGCTGACCACCGGGGCGTCTTCGGCGCCGTTGATGATTAGGGTCACGGTCCGCGTGCTGCCGTCGCTGGCACTGAAGGTATGGGTGTCGGTCAGGCTTTCACCGGCATCCAGTGCCTGTACCGCGGCATGGCTGTTGTTCAGCGAATAGGTCCAGGCGCCACCGCTCATGATGAACTGGCCAAAACCGTTGTCGCCGGCCGTCGTCGCCTGGTCGTTGAACTGGACCGGGTTGTCGCTGGCATCGATATCGGTGATCGACAGGATACCACCGGCGCTGGTGACACCGTCTTCGGCGACCGTGCCGGTCGTCGTTCCGGTGATGACCGGGGCGTCCTCGGCGCCGTTGATCGTGACTGTGACGACCTGGGTCGAACCGTCGGATGCCGTGAAGGTGTGTGTATCGGTCAGTGATTCACCGGCATCGAGCGCCTGCACGGCCGCGTGGCCGTTGTTGAGCGTATAGGTCCAGCTGCCACCCGTCAGTGCGAAGTCGCCGTAGCCGTTGTCACCGAGGGTGCTCGCCTCGTCCGGGAAGCTGATCGGATTGTCGGACGTGTCGGTATCGCTGATGCTCAGCGTTCCGTTGGCGGTATTGTTGCCGTCTTCGGCGACCGTGCCGGTCGTCGTTCCGGTGATCACAGGCGCATCCTCGGCGCCGTTGATCGTGATCGTGACGTTATGCGTGCTGCCGTCAGCGGTGGTCACCGCCAGCATGTCGCTCAGGATCTCGCCGGCATCCAGCTGCTGGATCGCGGCCTGGGTATTGTCAGCGGCATAGCTCCAGTTGCCCGCCGTATCGATGGTCAGGCTACCGTAGCTTCCGACGATGGTGGCTGCCTGGAAGCTGGACTCACCCACGTCCGGATCGCTGATCGTCAGTGTGCCACTCGCCTCCAGCAAGGTATCGAGGTCCGGATCGGCATCCTCGGTAACCGCGCCCGTATCAACGCCACCGATCGTCGGCGCATCGTTGGTATTGGCAACAACGATGTCAAACGTATCGAACACCGTGCTCGATCCATCGTCGGCCGTGACCTTGACGCTGATCGTGCCGACATCGGCATTCGTCGGCGTGCCGCTGAACGTACGCGTTCCGGCATCGAAACTGAGCCACGCCGGCAGTGGACTGTCATCGGACAGCGTCGCCGTGTAGATCAGTGTATCCGACGTGTCGACATCGCCAAAGGCATTCGCGGCAAATGTGAAGTTGAATGCCGAGTCCTCGGTCGCGGACTGGCTGGCGATCGGATTGTCGACGGTCGGGGCATCCTCGGCACCGTTGATCGTGATAGTGACCTGCTGCGTGCTGCCGTCGCTGGCTGTGAAGGTGTACGTATCGGTCAGGCTCTCTCCAACATCCAGCGCCTGTACCGCGGGGTGGGTGTTGTTCAGATTGAACGTCCAGACGTTGCCGGTGATCTCGAATGTACCGTATCCGTTGTCGCCCGCCGTTGCAGCGACATCGGGATAATTGACCGGGTTGTCGCTGCTGTCGGCATCGGTGATCGTCAGCGTGCCGCTCGCCGACAGGGTGCCGTCTTCGCTGACAATAACGCCGGTTACGCCACCCTGCACCGGGGCATCCTCGGCACCGTTGATGGTCACGGTTACAAGTTGCGTGCTGCCATCCGAGGCGGTGAAGGTAAAGGTGTCCGTCAGGGTTTCGCCAGCATCGAGTGCCTGCACCGCAGCGTGGCCATTATTCAGATTGAACGTCCAGACATTGCCGGT
>JAGRHE010000072.1 GCA_020445165.1 Gammaproteobacteria bacterium | reverse complement strand
TCCTGCTGACCAGCATGGATCGTGACGGGACCAAGATCGGTTTCGACAACGAACTCACCCGTGCGGTCGCCGAGGCGGTGCCGATTCCGCTGATCGCGTCCGGTGGGGTCGGCAACCTGCAGCACCTGGTCGACGGCATCCAGCAGGGCGGGGCGGACGCCGTCCTTGCCGCGTCGATCTTCCACTTTGCCGAGTACAGCGTCGGCGAGGCCAAGCGCTACATGGCCGAACACGGCGTGGAGGTGCGCCTGTGAACGATGACACCTTGTCCCGCCTGGCCGATGTGCTCGAAGCGCGCAAGCAGGCCGATCCTGACAGTTCCTACGTGGCCAGGCTGTATGCCAAGGGCCTGGACGCGATTCTGAAGAAAATCGGCGAAGAGGCCACCGAGACCGTGATGGCCGCCAAGGACGGTGATCGCGACAAAATCGTCTACGAAACCGCCGATTTGTGGTTTCACAGCATGGTCCTGCTGGCGCGTGAGGGCCTGCGCCCCGATGATGTGCTTGCGGAACTGGACCGCCGTTTCGGCCTTTCCGGGCTGGAAGAGAAGGCCCGCCGCGGCGACTGATCGTGAACACCCGGGGAGCCGCCTGCGGTATCATTCCGTCCTGAATTACAGATCCCGCCGCCTGGGGGGCCCCGAGTGAGCGGGGGCTCCCGCAAGGCACGCCGGCAGGCTAGACTGCGCCGTCGCACAGAGCGGGCAAACACCGGAGAGAGAAATGGGTATTGGTGGAATCAGCATCTGGCAGCTTTTGATCATCCTCGTGATCGTCCTGCTGCTGTTCGGTACCAAGCGTCTGCGCAACCTCGGCGGCGACCTGGGTAACGCCGTCAAGGGCTTCAAGAAGGCCGTCAGCGACGAAGAAAAGAAAGAGAACGAGCCGGAGAAACTCGAAAAGGCCGATGAAAAGGTCATCGAGGGTGAAGCGACGCGCGAGAAGGACAAGCACTGAAGCTAAGCAGTACGGTCCCTTGTCATGTTCGACGTTGGCATGCTCGAGTTGTTCGTGGTCGCCGTGGTCGCGCTGCTTGTCATAGGTCCTGAGCGCCTGCCGAAGGTGGCGCGCACGGCTGGCATGTGGCTGGGCCGCGGGCGGCGCTTCATCAGTTCGGTCAAAGAAGACATCGACCGCGAGATCAAGGCCGACGAACTGCGTCAGATCCTCGAGAAACAGAAACAGAGCAATCCGCTGCACGAGATCGTCGAGGACACCAAGAAGTCATTCGGCGATATCAAGTCCGAGACCGAATCTGCGGTCAATGCCGCCGCGAAGCGCAAGCCGCCGCACGACGAAAAATGAATGACAACGTTCCGCTGTCCGAGCAGCCGTTCATCAGCCACCTGATCGAACTGCGCGATCGCCTGCTGCGCATGGTGATCGCCGTAATCGCGCTGCTGATGGTCCTGTTTCCGTTCGGCAACGACATCTTCCACCTGCTGGCACAGCCGGTCATGAATGCCCTGCCCGAGGGCAACTCGATGATCGCGACCAAGGTGCTGTCACCGTTCCTGACGCCACTCAAGCTGGCATTCGTGGCGTCCGTGTTCCTGGCGATGCCCTACCTGCTCTACCAGTTGTGGAGCTTCATCGCACCCGGGTTGTACCAGCACGAAAAACGCCTGGCGATGCCGCTGCTGGTGTCGAGCATCATTCTGTTCTACCTCGGTGCGGCATTCGCGTACTTCGTCGTCTTGCCGTTGCTGTTTCCCTTCCTGGTCGGTGTCACGCCCAAGGATGTCGAGGTCATGCCCGACATCGCCGACTATCTCGATATCGCGATCCGGCTGTTCTTTGCCTTCGGTCTTGCGTTCGAGGTGCCGATTGCGACCATCCTGCTGGTCCTGGCCAAGGCCACCACGCCCGAAAAGCTGAAAGAGAAGCGGCCCTACGTGATCGTCGGTGCGTTCGTCATCGGTATGCTGCTGACCCCGCCCGACATCATTTCGCAGACCATGCTGGCCGTCCCGATGTGGGTGCTGTTCGAACTCGGCCTGGTGATCTCGCGCATGCTGGTCCGTGCGCGTGAGCAGCATGCCGGCGAGGCCGATGCCGATGAGGATGCGCCGGCCGCGTCTGCTGCGCCGGGCGCTGCAGCTGCCGGAGCTGCCGCCGGTGCAGGTACGGCTGCGGCGACTGCCGGTACGCCGGACGATGGTGATTTCCGGCCGCTGAACGAAAGTGAGATGGAAGACGAGTTCGATCGCATCGAGGCCGAGTTCGACGCGCTGCCCGATTCCATCGACGACGGGGCCGGTGCAGACGCGGTCAATACGGACACAGACGAAGATGTCGCAAGCGCAGGCGACGAAGCCGGTTCCGGCGGAGACCAGCCAGGCTGGAGCAGTGACGACTCGGCCGACATGCTCGACGAAGAGGAGACCTTCCCGCAGCGCAGCGCCATCGAGGCACTGGTCGACAGCAAGCTCGAACAGGTTGCCGCGCTGCGCAACACCGGCGCCTACGATGAGGCGCGGCGCCTGCTATACGAGGTGCTCAGCGAAGGCAACGAGACCCAGGTGAAGGTGGCGCGCAACATCCTGGAGCAACTGGACAGCTGACGATGCGCAACCGGCATGTCATGCGATTGTTGTCATGCCTGCCGCTGGTCGTCTGCCTGGTCGGTGCAGCCCATGCCCTGCAGAACCAGCTGCGCGGTCATCCATCACCCTACCTGGCCATGCATGGCGACGACCCGGTGGCTTGGCAGGACTGGGGCGAGGCAGCGGTCGCCACGGCGCGCGAGCAGGGCAAGCTGCTGTTCATCTCCAGTGGTTATTTCTCCTGCCACTGGTGTCATGTCATGCAGCGCGAGAGCTACCAGGACCCGGCCATCGCCGAGCTGCTCAACAGCCGCTTCATTCCGGTCAAGCTCGATCGCGAGTTGCACGGTGCGCTGGATGCCTACCTGATCGACTTCCTGGAGAAGACCGAGGGTCATGCCGGCTGGCCCCTGAACATCTTTCTCACCCCGGAAGGCTACCCGCTGATCGGTGCGACCTACCTGCCACCGGAACGTTTCGCCGAAGTGCTCAAGCGCCTGGATGCCGCCTGGCAGGACGAACGCGGACGCCTGCGCAACCTGGCCCGGCGCACCTTGCTGCAGCTGATGCTGAACGAGAAGCAGGCGGAAACGCCTGCGCTCGATACAGCGGCTTTGGACGCGGCGCTGCTGCAACAGGCGATGGCCATCGCCGATCCGCTCGAAGGTGGCTTTGGTGACCAGAACAAGTTCCCGATGGCACCGCAGATGATGGCGCTGCTCGATCTGCAGGCGCGCGCACCGAACCTGCAGTTGCGCGAGTTCCTGGTGTTGACACTGGACAGGATGGCCGGTGAGGGCCTGCGTGACCAGCTCGCCGGCGGATTCTTCCGCTACGTGGTCGATCCTTCCTGGCAGGTGCCGCATTTCGAGAAGATGCTGTACACCCAGGCCCAGCTGAGCGAGGTCTACCTGCGTGCGGCCGAGGTGCTCGATCGACCCGACTATGCCGACGTGGCCCGTGACACGCTGGATTTCGTGATCCGCGAGATGCGTGCCGACGGAGGCGGCTTCGTCGCCAGTTTCTCCGCGGTCGACGGGGCCGGGGTCGAGGGCGGCGTGTACCTGTGGCAGACCGACCAGCTGCATGGTTTGCTCGGCGAGGAGGACACTGCGCTGGCGCGCCGGCACTGGCGCATGCAGGACCTGCCGGCGCTCGATGCCGGCTACCTGCCGCGCAGCGGCGAGTCGATCGCGCAGACGGCGGCCAGGCTGGAGCAGCCGGAAACGGAGGTCGCCAGGCGCCTGGCGGATATCCGCCAGCGCCTGCTCGAGGTACGTGCACGGCGCAGCCTGCCGGTCGACGACAAGGTGCTGAGTGGCTGGAACGGTCTGCTGCTGGCCGCGTTGTCACGCGCCGCTCAGCGCTGGCCCGATGCTGAATACGGAAACGTGGCGCGCGAACTGCGTGATCATCTGCGCGACAGGCTTTGGGATGGCAAGGCCCTGCGTCGCGCGGTCAGCGGCGGGCGCGAGCTGGGCAAGGCGTCAATCGAGGACTACGCCTACGTGGCATATGGCATCGCGACGTTTGCCGAGGTCAGCGGCGAGCCGGCCGATCGCACACTGGTGGCGGTACTGCTGCGACTGGCATGGGAGCGTTACCACGGACCGGGTGGCTGGCGACTGGACGATCAGCCGCTGTTGCCCGGCATGGCCGAGCAGGTGGCATTGTCAGAGGGTGCCTTGCCGGCGCCGTCGGCATTGCTGATCGCCACCGCAGCCGCAAGCGACAACCCCGAGCTGGTCGCAATGGCACATGCCGCAGCCGAGCAGGGGCGTCCCCTGGCACAGCCGGAACCGTTCTGGTATAGCGGACACCTTGCCCTGTTGCGATCGCACCCGGTTGCGCGCTGAGTGCCGGTGTAACCTCAGCTGCCGATCTCGCGCACGATCTTCCAGGTCTCTCCCTCGCGTTTCAGGTCGAGCGTCTTGCGCACCTGGTCACGGTAGTGATTGGCCTGGTAGGCCTGGTCGAAACTGACCTGGGCAGTGTCGGCATCCTGCGCCACCACATCGAAACCGCTCACTTCCACCTGGATCGACTTGGGCTTGCTGATGCGCACCTGGCGCTGGGCCTGCCAGCCGTCGAGGTCGAGTCCGTTCTCCGGTTTGAAGTCGTCCGAGTAGAACGACAGGTAACCGGCGACATCCTTGCGCGACCAGGCCGCCGCCCAGCGGCGGACCAGTGGCTCGATCGTTGCAGCAGCATTCGCACCGGCGGCGGTCGCGGGGAGCGCTTCAGCCGTTTGTATAGGCTGCAACGTGGCGCGCGAGGCCACCTTCAGCAGTTGCGGCTTCGCCGCCGGCGCTGTCGGCAGGGGCTCGCTGACCGGTTTATCACGGGACTCGACGAGGTTGGCGACGGCAGCCTTGGCTTCGTGTGGTGGCAACGGTTGCTCACTGACCAGCAACACCTTGGGTTCGGTGTTGGCAGCCACCTCGTCGGCAGTGATTTGCTGGATCTGGTTACCGGGCACCGACTGCGGGGCAGTGGCTGCAGCCAGGCGGCGTTCGAGTTCACCGGTCCTGGCGCGGGCCTGGCGTAGCGCCTCGACCTGTGCGGCATTGCTGGCACGCAGATCGGCCAGCTCCTTCTGTCGTCGGTCATAGGCGGTCTGCAGGCGGTCGACGGCTGCAATCATGGTCTTGCTGTCGCTCTCTCTTGCGTCGGCGGCACGTTGCAGGTCGCTAACCTGCGCCAGCGTTGCATTCAGGTGACGTTCGACGGTGCGGAAGGCCGCGATTTCGATGTCACGCGCTGCAAGCTGATTTTTCAGCTGCGCGGTCTGGGCCTGCAGTGCAGCCGTTCGGGCCTGTTCCTGTTGCAGTTGCTGTGCCGACTGCGCGAGGCGTGATTCACGCTCCTCGATCGCGACCCGTTGCGATTGCGCCAGTGCGTCCACTTCCTTCGACCGGGTGCGCAGCTGCTCCAGTTCGGTCGCCAGCTCTGCGCGCTCGGCGTCGCCGGCCAGTCTGGCCTGCTTTAGGGTGGCGACTTCCCGATCGAGCTGTTCACGCAGGGTGCTGATCTCGGCCTGGGCGCGCTCCAGCGTCACGGCCGCCGTTGCATCACGCTCGGCCCGGGCAGCCAGTTGCTGTGCGAGTTCCCGGTTACGCTGTTCCCTGCCGGCCAATGCCTGCTCGAGTTCCTGCTGCGCGCGTGCCGTGTCCGTCAATCGTTGCTGGAGATCCTTTGCGCTTGCTGCCTGTTCCTGCGACGTCGTCTCCAGTGCTGCCACCTGTGCGGACTGCTCTGCGAGCTTCTGCTCATTCGCCCGGTTGCGTTCGTCAGCGAGTTCGAGCGAGCCTTCCAGGCGGGCGTTCTCGGCCTTGAGCCGTTCGAGGTCGGCGCCGACCTGCGTGAGCTCTTCGGCATGCTGCGTCGTGACCTTGTCGAGTTTATTGTCGATGGCCTGTTTCTCGCGCAGCAGCTGTCCGATCCGGGTCGATTGTTCGGCAAGCTTTTCCTGGTTGGCCTGATCACGCTTGCCAGCAGCCGCCAGCGTGCCGACCAGGCGGGCGTTTTCGGCCTTGAGTCGATCGCGTTCGGCATTGGCGATTTCAAGCGACCTGGCCTGGCCTGCTATCAGCTTGTCGAGTTCGTCGCCAATGGCAGTGTTTTCTTTACCGAGCTGCGCGATGTCGGCGCGCAATCCCTTTATTACGGCGTCACGTTCGTCGGCCTGCGCCTGCAGCGTGGTGTTGACCGTTTCCGACGCGGCCAGTTTTTCGCGCAGCTGCGGCACTGTTTGCTGCAGGGACTGTAGCTCGCTGCGGGCAAGTTGCAGTTCATCCGTCATGCTGGCGCGCGCCTGCGTCATCGATTGCCGCACCTCGCCGAGCTCCATGCTCTTCGCCTGCAGCTGTTCCTCGCTACTCGCCAAGGCCGCCGACAGTTCTTCCATCGTCGAGGCGTGCTGCTCATGCGACTTCTCAAATTGTGCGAGACGTGCCTGTGCCGCGGCCAGGTCCGTTGCACTCTCATCCGCAGATGCCCGGGTCGCGGTCAGCTGCCGGGACTGTTCGCTGTTGATTTGCTCCAGTTGGCTGATGCGGATTTCGAGCGTGGTGCCGGCACGTACCGCTGCGTCGAGTCGTTCGCGGGTCTGGGCCAGTTCAGCATCGCGCTTTGCCAGCTGCTGGGCCAGTTCATTGCGCTGCTGGTCGAGCAGCTTGCCGGCCTTTGCGGCCTGCGCCATTTCCTCGGTCAATGCCTCGAGTCGTGCGTCGCGTTCGCTCAGCGTCTGCTGCAATCCGGACAGGCGCTCTTGCTGCTGTGCCGATTCGCGCGAACCATCAGCCAGTTTCCTCTGCAGCAGCGCATTGGAGGAGAGCGCAATCTGGTTCTGTTGCCAGAGCAGCGCCAGTGCGTTGCCGAGGTCGCTGCGGACGCTGGCTGTCTCCTGAGCCGCAGCACGTAAGGCGGCAGTTTCGTCACCTGCCGATTGCAGTTTGCGTTCGAGTGCGGCGATACGTTCCGCATCGCGCGCGATCCTGGCCTGCTGTCGCTGGACATCCGCCTCGGCGAGCTGACCCTTGAGCAGCAGGGCGTCGTGCGCCTTCTGCAGCTCGGCCTGGCGCTGCTTGCCGGCATTCAGCTCATCGCGCAGCACAGCCTGGCTGGCCAACACTGCCTGCAGTTCAGACGTCTGGGATTCCATGGCAAGCTGTTGTTGCCTGGCCTCGTGTTCGAGCCGTGACAGCTTGTCGTTCGCTTCGGCCAGCAGTGACGCTTTCTGTTCCAGCGACTTTGCGTCCTGTGCAAGTTCGCTGCGCAGCCGCGCGAGTTGCGCTTCCCTGTCGGTAAGTGCCAGCTGTGCCTGGTCACTGTGGGTCTCGAGCTGGATCAACTGGCGCTGCTGCAGGTTCACCTGGGCAAACAGCTGCTGCATGCCATCAGCGAATGATTGCCTGGCGTTCGATTCGTGCGCCAGCTGGTCGGTCAGCCGGGCCTTGTCGGTATTCGCCTGTTCCAGCCTGGCGGTCAATGCCGCCGCACGCTGCGATTCTGCCTGCAGGGCATCAGCCTGTTCGCCGCCGACAGCCAGCTGTTGCGCGAGTTGATCGCGCAGCGAGTCGGTTTCCTGCTGCATGGTCGAAGCATCGCGCTCGGCCGCGGCGAGTTTCTCGCGCAGGTCGGCCAATGCACCGGTCTGCTCCTGGCCGGCCACGCGCTGCTCGTCGATCTCCCGTTGCAGCGCCGCGACCTTCGCGCGTGCCGTTCCGAGTTCATTCTCGAGTTGGGTTGCGTGCTGCTGCCCGTCGGCCAGACGCTGATGCAGGCCACGTTCGATCTCCTGCTTGTCGAGCAATTTTTCGTCGAGACCCTGCACGCGGGTCTGAGAGTCGGCCAATGCCCGGGTCAGCCGATCGTTCTCGGCCCGGGCGTTGGTGAGTTCGTCGAGTCGTTGTTGCAGGTCACCGGCCAGCACCTGCTGTCCGGTCGCCATCGTGGCAGAGCGCGTGCGCATCTCGGCCAGCGACTCCTCCAGTCGGCGGTTCTCGACTTGCAGTTGTGCCACGTCGCCGCGCAGTGTCGACTCGGCCAGTGCCGTGGCACGCAGCTGTCCGACCAGGTCCTGCTGGCGCAGCTCGGCCAGCGCGATCTGTTCCGATTGCTCGGCCTTTTCCTGTGTCAGTTCCTGCACGCGTTGTTCGAAGCTGCGCAACTGGTCCACCGCCTGGTCGACCTCGCGTTCGAGCGCCGCGAGTTGGGTGCGATCGGTCTCGCGCAGCTTTTCGCGTTGCTGATCCAGCTTGCCGAGCAGGTCCAGCTCGTTGCGCAGCTGCTGTTTCTCGGCGCGCTGCGCGGCTGCCTCGCCGATTAGCGACTGCATGCGCTCGCGTTCGCTGGCGAGCGTCAGCAATATCCGTTCTTTTTCAGATGCCAGAGCCTGCAGGGTCTCAGCCTGTTGCGCCTTCTCTGTGAGCAGGGCTTCGAGTTCACTTTTGACCTGGGCCGCGATCCCGGTGAGGTTTTCGGTCTGCTTTTGCAGACGGGCAACGTCTTCGTCGTAGATTGTCTTGCGCTGCTGCAACTGCTGCCGGCTCTGATCGAGCTGTTGTTGCAGGGCGTCGCGTTCGGCGCGTGCCTCGTTCAGCAGCTGCGCCAGTGCGGCATCGTCGCCGCTCAACTGCTCGACGGCGGTCAGCGATTCGAGTGCTGCGCTGACCGTTTCCAGTCCGTCCACCAGGCCGGCGCGCTGCGAGGCGAGGGTGGGTCGCTCGATCACGTCGGCAAAGCCGGAATGCACCCAACCCTGGACGCCGTCGATACTCGCCATCAGCCAGGCCTCGGAGCGTTCCTGTGCCTGGAACTCCACTCCCGGTTCAAGCTTACCGATCAACTCACCCTGCAGGCTCGGGCTGCGGCGGAAGTTCACGCTGCGTGTGATCCGGTAGCGCGGCAGTGGTGCTGGCGCGTTGACCTTCTCCTGCAACGCATCCAGCTGCTCACGCAGGTGGTCGAGCCTGCTGCCGGCAACCGGAATCACCTCGTCCGTGCGCGCGGGAGCCGATGGCTCAGTAACTTCCGGTGCCGGTTGCTCCGCTGCTGCGGGAGCCGCTTCCGTAACGGTTGCGGCCGGCGGTGGTTGCTCGATGTCGAGGTAGTCACCATGTAGCCATCCTGGCTTGCCATCGACGCGCACCTTCTGCCATTCGCCTTCGCTGGCGAACCAGTGCACCGGGGCCGCGGCGTCGACCACGCTGACCGTGCCATGCTTCAGGCCGGGGCCGGTGCGCAGGTTGACGCGTGCCCGGGTGGTCGCGACCAGTGGCAGCTGCGGTCGTTCGAGACTGGCGCGAATGCCGTCCCTTATCGCATCGAACAGGGTTTTCTCCCAGTGATCGCCCTTCGAGTCCAGGGTCGAGGTGATCACGATCACGCTGTCGTCGCGTGGCGAGACGATGATGTACTGGCCACCGTATCCGACCGCGGCGAAGCTGCCGTCGTCGAACGGTGTCCACCACAGGTAGCCGTAGCCGCCGTAGGTGTCGTGCGTGGTCCGGCCGGTCGATCGCACCGATACGTCGACCCATTCGGGAGCGATCACGCTGCGCTTGCCCCAACGTCCACGGTCGAGGAACAGCTGGCCGAAGCGTGCCATGTCACGCGGCAGCAGCCACAGGTTGTTACCGCCGATGTGGACGCCGTCGGGATCGGTTGGCCACTCCTGCACCCGGGCGCCAATCCTGCGGAACAGGTGTTTCTCGGCGAATTGGCGAGTGCTCATGCCGGAGGTGTTGGCAATGATCGCCGACAGCAGGTGGGTATTGGCGGTGTTGTAGTCGTAGCGGCTGCCCGGCGCCGACTGCATCGGACCGGTCAGGGCTGACTTGACCCAGTCGGGTGTGGTGACCCAGACGTCGTATGCCTGGTAACTGTTCGAGCGCAGACCCGAGGTCATTTCGAGCAGGTGGCGCACGGTGATGCGCCGCTTGTCCGGATCGTCGATCCCGGCCAGCTGCGGCAGCAGTTCGACGATCGGCTGGTCGAGTGTGAAGTGTCCCTGCTCGATCGCGATCCCGACCAGGGCAGAGATCACGCTCTTCGACGCCGATTTCAGGTTGTGCGGCACGTCGCGTGCACCGCCACGCCAGTACTGCTCGGCCACCAGGTAGCCGTGACGAATGATCTGCAGGCCCTGGATGCCGTGCATCTCGCCGATCCGGCTGATCGCTGCCTGCAGCCGGGCGTCGTCGTAACCGACCTCGGCAGCCGGCAGCGTCAGCCACTCGCCGTACCAGTGGCTGACGCGATCGTCGGCGCCGGCTGCGATGTGTGGGGTCAACAATAGCAGGCAGCTCGCCAGGACCGGGCCGAGCATCGATCGCAGCGAAGCGGGAGGACGCGTCTCGAACATGCTCAGTAAGGGCCGGAGGAGCGTCGTCGTCAGCTTGTACAAAGGATTGATAAGCATGGGAATCTGGAGAGTATAGGCCGGATAACCGCAGGCTTCCCGTGCGCCGTTCGATTGCGCCCGGGGCCGGGTGGTAGGCGTTTTTCGGGTCTGTTCAGGATTTTTTATCGTATCGGCGAACGGTGGGGCATTCTTGAGGGGGGATTAGGTCGGGAACTGCTAATTCTTGTTGAATTAGCAGTTCGTTAGCAGTTGGTGGCTGCCGGTCGAGCTTTGCCGCTGTCATCGCCCGCAGTTTCCACTTGGCTCTTCCTGCAGCGCATTGTCGTTTTCGTTTATTTCGATTATCTTTTGCGCAGACCCCTAGCGATTCGTTCCATACGGAGACGCCTCATGAGCACAGTACGTTACCCGCAGTCACTGCCGGGCGCCGAGGAGGCCGCGCTCGCCCGCGCCAGCGCCAGTGAACTGAGCCGGCTGCTCAACAGCCGGCCGGATGTGGATCGTGCGCACGTGCGGCTGGATGGCCATGACCTGGTTCTGCCGCGGCAGGCCATTGCATTGCTGCATGATCTGCTCACAGAGATGGCGCGCGGCAATGCCGTTACCGTTGTCCCGACCCATGCCGAACTGACGACCCAGGAAGCGGCCAACATCCTGAATGTCTCCCGGCCACACCTGGTCAAACTGTTGGAAGAAGGGGGCATTCCGTTCATCAAGACCGGCACGCATCGTCGTGTCCGCTACGAAGACCTGATGACGTTCAAGGCGCAGCGGGACGAGCAGAGCCAGGCGGCACTGGACGAACTCACTGCGATCGCGCAAGAGAACGACATGGGTTATTGATGCATTTCGTCGTCGTTTTCGATGCCTGCGTGCTGTACCCGGCACCGCTGCGCGACTTCCTGCTGCGACTGGCGACCACGGGACTGTTCGCCGCAAGGTGGACCGAACGGATCCAGGACGAATGGTCGCGCAGCCTGCTGCGGGAGCGTCCCGGCCTGGCCGATGCGATAGCGGTCACGCGACGGAAAATGGAGGCGGCCATCCCCGACTGCCTGGTGACGGATTACGAATCCTTGATCAACGGCTTGAAACTGCCGGACCCGGACGACCGTCATGTACTTGCTGCAGCAATACGCTGTGGTGCGCAGCTTATCGTGACCAACAACTTGAAAGATTTCCCTTCGGATTGTCTGTCCGGCTTCGGCATCGAGGCCATTCCTCCGGACAACTTCGTCTAGCACCAGTTCGACCTTCACCCGGGGCTCGTGGTCAGTGTCGCCAAGCAGCATCGCGCCGCCTTGCGTAATCCCACCAAGCTACCGGACGCGTTTCTCGATACCTTGTCGGCGCAGGGCTTGGTGGTTAGCGCCGAGCTGCTGCGTGAGTACCGCGACCTGATCTGACCGGCCGGGCGTGGTTCAGGATTCGGTTCGCGTGCAAAGGCTCGACAGTTGGCGTAGGGCAGGCTGTGCCTGCCAACGTCGGGCGCAGCCCGACCTACGTTGCCGATGTGCGACGATGTGTGCCGCGCTTTGGCGTAGGGCAGGCTGTGCCTGCCGACGTCGGGCACAGCCCAACCTACGTGGCTCAGCGTTGGTGTAGGGCAGGCTGTGCCTGCCAACGCCGGGCGCAGCCCGACGTTATTCAGTGCGCAAGGTAGCGGCCCTCGGCGTCGGCCTGCACCTGGCCGATCGCCTGCAGGGTGTCGAGCAGTTCGGCGACCTTCTTGGTCTGGGCGCGGTTGAACTGACGTGCGAGCTGTTCCGCGCTGGTCGGCAGCGGCTGCGCGGCGAGGGTGTTGCGCACGGCGCGGACCTGTTCGGGCAGGGTCTTGGGCCAGGGTTGTTTTTTCGCCGCGACCGGTTCGACGGTAACGGTCTCGTCGGTGTCGATCGGTTGCTGGCCGGGCTGTTCGCCACCCGGGTTCTGGAACTCGGGGCGCAGCCAGCGCACCAGGCCGCGCGCCTCTTCGGCGGCGCGTTCGGCGTTCAGATCGACCAGGCGCTGCAGCAGGATCTCGTCGTAGCGATCGCGTGCGTCGCAGTAGGCGGCGTACAACTGTTCGGGGGAGCGCACGTCGATCATCGTGACCGTGTCGCTGTCCGGATCGGTGATCTCACCGCCGCGCGCGGCGCGGTCCCAGCGCCACAGATCGTCCCAGCCGTAGGCCGCGTACACGGCCTGGTCGAGTTCGTCGTGGATCTGTTTCAGTACCGAGACCAGGCCCTGTTCGTGGATGGTCTGCTCCTTCGGCGTCAACGGCGCGTCGGCGCGCAGCTTTTCGAGCACGTTGTACATGCCGGTGAGGGTGAGCTTGGGGTGGGCGGATTGTTGGCGTTTGCGGTGGGCGTCCAGGGATTCTGCGAGAGTTTCGATTCGGGTTTGGATGTTGGAATCGGTGATCTCGGGGAATGCGAA
>JAGRHE010000071.1 GCA_020445165.1 Gammaproteobacteria bacterium | reverse complement strand
CTGATACTTGAGCACCAGCAGGTCGAATGCCCTCTTGTCACCGCGTTGGACCCGCTCCACGAGCGCCTGGTCCGCCTCCCGATCACTACTCACCCGCGTGCCACTCCCGGAGTCTGGAGGCCAATCGGGCAGCACCTGTGGGAATGGACCGCGCGGGCGAGCCAAAGTTCGCGAAATCGGTGATTCAGTCGGATTTCTGACATCGGGGGCTCAGAGGTTACCTTGCGGTTGTCGACCGGCGCGTCAGGTGGCGCCGGTAGGGCCACGCGCACGCTTTACCAGTTGGTCATAAGCGAGGATTATGGAGCCTCAGCCAGAGACCAGCAACGGTATGAATCAGCAAGACATTCCGGTTTACGACGTGTTGATCGTCGGCAGCGGGGCTGCGGGGCTCAGCCTGGCCCTGCGCATGCCTGCCCGGGTCCAGGTCGCCCTGGTGGCGAAACGCGAACTGATAGAGGGGAATACCCTGTATGCCCAGGGTGGCATCTCGGCCGTTCTCGACACCGAAGACTCGATCGATTCCCACGTCGCCGACACACTGGATGCGGGTGCCGGGCTGTGCGACGAGGAAATCGTCCGCCTCGTGGTCGAACAGGGGCCGGGCAACATCCGCTGGCTGTTCGAGGAAGGCGTAGAGTTCACGCGCAACCCACCGACCGGGGATTCCGGCTATCACCTGACACGCGAGGGTGGGCACAGTCATCGTCGTGTCGTGCATGCGGCGGATGCGACTGGCCGGGCGGTTGAAACCACGCTGGTGCGCCGGCTCGACTCGCACCCGAACGTCACCGTGTTCGAACATCACATAGCGGTCGACCTGGCGGTCTCCGACCAGCGCCACAATGGCCGCCAGCAGCGTCATTGCCACGGTGCCTACCTGCTCAATATTCCCAAGGGTGAGGTGATTGCGGTTGCCGCCCGTAACGTCGTGCTGGCGACCGGCGGTGCCAGCAAGGTCTACCTGTACACCAGCAATCCCGACGTCGCCACCGGCGATGGCATCGCAATGGCATGGCGCGCCGGATGCCGGGTCGCGAACATGGAGTTCATACAGTTCCATCCGACCTGTCTCTACCACCCGCATGCCAAATCCTTCCTGATCAGCGAGGCGGTCCGTGGCGAAGGCGGTCGCCTGCTGCTGCCGGACGGCACGCGTTTCATGAAGGATTTCGACGACCGCGGCGAACTGGCGCCGCGCGATATCGTTGCGCGGGCGATCGACCACGAGATGAAGCGACTGGGTATCGACTGTGTCTACCTCGATATCAGCCATAAGGCAGCGAACGAGATCGAACGCCTGTTCCCCACCATTCACAGCCGCTGCCTCGAACTGGGCTTCGACATGCGCAAGGAACCCCTGCCGGTCGTACCCGCAGCACATTACACCTGCGGCGGCATCAAGGCCGACCGCCATGCCCGCTGCGACCTGCACGGGCTTTATGCCATCGGCGAGACCGCCTATACCGGCCTGCATGGCGCCAACCGCATGGCGAGCAATTCACTGCTCGAATGCCTGGTCTTCAGCGAACTGGCGCTGGCCGACATCGTGAAGCGGCTGGAACGGGAATCGGAACCTCTCGCCCCGATCCCACCGTGGGACGAAAGCCGGGTGACCGATTCGGACGAGGAAGTCGTGGTATCGCACAACTGGGACGAACTGCGCCGTTTCATGTGGGATTACGTGGGTATCGTGCGTAGCAACAAGCGACTCGAACGCGCCCGGCGCAGGGTCAACCTGCTGCGTCACGAGATCAGCGAGTATTACGGTAATTTCCGCGTCAGCAACGATCTGCTCGAGTTGCGCAACCTGGTCGACGTCGCCGACCTGATCATCCAGTCGGCCCAGCGCCGGCGCGAGAGCCGCGGCCTGCACTACAACAGGGATTTTCCCGATCGCGACGAGAACCAGGCGCAGCCGACGGTATTGATCCCGGACAATTACGTGCCGCGCAAGCCGTCACGTTCGGATTCCTGATGCCAGTCGAGCAGCAGGCGCCGCAGTCGCCAATGATCGTGCTCCCCGATCGTCGCCGACGAGACGAACAGGTCGACACCGGCACCGCTCTCAGGCACTAACCGCACAGCGAGCAGTCGCGGTCCGATATGGCCCAGGCGTACTTGTGTAACCGACATGCGTTGCCGGTTGCCCTGCACGCACTCCAGTTTCCCTGATGGCAAGAGCTCCACGAGTACCGGGCGTCGTTCCCTATACCTGCGCCAGGTGAACTGCCAGGCGAACAGCAGCAGACACGCGAGAAGCAGGCGGTAGTGCAGCACAATCGGACTCAAGAGCACACCCGAGACAACCAGCACGGCGGCCACATGGACCGACCAACGCAGGTATGGACACAAAGGTAACCGGATGCGGACCATGTGACCTCCCTGTCACCGGTTTGGCGGAATCTGTCGTCAGGCCTGTGCCGCCGTAAACAGGCGAAAGAAGTTTTCCCGCGACTGGCGGACGATCACGTCGGTTTCCACGCCGCGCAGCCGGGCAATGGTTTCGGCCACCTGGGCGACGTAGCGCGGCTCGTTCGGCTTTCCGCGATACGGCACCGGCGCCAGATACGGCGAGTCGGTTTCGATCAGCAAACGTTCATCCGGAACCCGGCGCGCCACATCCCGCAGGGCATCGGCATTCTTGAACGTGACGATGCCCGAGAACGAAATGTAAAAGCCCATCTCCATCGCCGCCTGCGCCATGTCCCAGGTCTCGGTGAAACAATGCATGACGCCACCGACATCAGCTGCCTGCTCCTGACGCAGGATTTCGATCGTGTCGTCACGCGCATCGCGCGTGTGAATTATTAGAGGTTTGCCGGCCTCGCGGGCGGCGCGAATGTGAACGCGGAAGCGGTCGCGCTGCCATGTGAGATCACCCTCGGTACGAAAGTAATCGAGGCCGGTTTCGCCGATCGCGACATTTTTGGGGTGGGCGGCGAGCCGCACGAGCTCGTCGACCGTCGGTTCGCGCCGGTCGTAATCATTGGGATGGACCCCGACCGAAACCGACACCTCGGGATACGCCTCGACCAGCGCGAGCATTTGCGGGTAAGACTCCAGGTCGATCGACACGCACAACATGTGATCGACACCGGCGTCGCGCGTCGCCGCGACCAGCTTTGAGAAATCCGCGTCGTAGGGTGTCAGGTCGACGCGGTCGAGATGACAATGGGAATCGACCAGCATGGGTCTACATTGTGTGGGTTGGCTTGTCCGACTGCAATGCCCCGGCCAGGTAGCCCTCGATCTTGTTGCGTGCCATTCCGCCGTCCTGGTCGCTGAACTGCACGCCGATACCGGCGGCTCGATTGCCCTCTGCGCCAACCGGGGTTATCCAGATGATCTTGCCGGCAACCGGCAGGCGCTCGGTTTCATCCATCAGGCTGAGCAGCATGAATACCTCGTCGCCGATGCTGTATTTCTTCGTCGTCGGAATGAACAAGCCACCATTTTTGACGAATTGCATGTACGCGGCGTAGAGCGCGTTCTTGTCTTTGATCGTCAGCGAGAGAATACCTTGCCGCGCTCGCGGCATGTTCGGTGCGGCCATCTCAACGGCCTCCAGGACGGGTAAATCTGAGCCAGCGGTTTGCCAGGTATTCGAACATCATCTGTGGATTCAGGTTGTTATGAGATTCCCGTTCGAGCCGGAACAGGTCGTCGTTGAAGCTGTGCAGGTCCTTCAAGTCTATGCCCTCGACCAGGGTGTGCAACATCGACACATCGCCCGGGTGAAAAATGCCAGCGCCAGTCCGGAGATGTCCCAGCCGGACCAGGTCGGCAGTACACCGCTTCAGGCTGTCCAGCATATCTCTTAGCGGCCGTTTCGCCCAATTCTCAACTACTTGCATCGGATTGGACGAACGATTCTTGAGTTGGGCGAGTTCCTCGATCAGCTGGCGATCGTCGGCGAGCCAATCCTGTTCGTGGGCGAGGATTGCCCGCAGAGGTGCACCGCCGGCTATGGCCAGGTTCGCCTCCAGCTCCCCGGCCGGCAGCATCGCGCTCAGCCATCCATCCAACTCGGCTCGCGACGGCAACGAAAACGCGACCGCATGACAACGGCTGCGAATCGTTGCCGGCAGTCGGTCCGGGCGCGAACTGACCAGGACCAGAACGGTACGCGAGGCCGGCTCTTCGAGCGTCTTGAGCAAGGCATTGGCAGCCGCCTGGTTCATGGCATCAGCCGGCTCGATCACGATCACGCGAAAACCACCTTCCTGTGCTGCCAGCATGCTGGCACTGGAAAGCTCACGGATCGCATCGATCCTGATCATCTTCCCCGGTTCTTCCGGTGCCACCCAGCGCAGGTCCGGGTGATTGCCGGCAGCCGATTGTCGGCAAGCCGCGCAGGCACCGCAGGCATCGCCGCCGGCCGTGGGCGATGCGCAGACCAGTGCGCGACCGAGACGCCGCGCGAACTGGCCTTTACCCAGCCCCTGGACGCCTTTGAGCAGGATGGCATGCGGCAAGCGCGCCTGCCGGCGCAAATCGGCGAGACGCGACCACTGCGCGCCCTGCCAGGGTAATTCCAGTTCCTGCCCCGCGACCATCATGCAGAACGCTGCTCGACGAAGTCGGTCACCAGGCTGCGGATCTGTGCACTGACCTCATCCAGGGGGCAACTGGCGTCGACCACCCGGTAGCGGGCCGGTTCGGCTGCCGCCAGGTCGAGGTAGCCGGCACGGACGCGCTCGAAGAACGCGAGCTCTTCACTTTCGAAACGGTCTGGTGCGGAGCGCTTGCCCGCCCGCGCCAGGCCGGTCTCGACCGGCAGGTCGAGCAACAGGGTGAGATCGGGGCGACGACTTCCCTGCACCCAGCTTTCGAGTGTCGCAATACGAGCACGGTCGATTCCACGGCCATAGCCCTGGTAGGCGTAGGTCGCATCGGTGAACCGATCACACAGCACCCAGTCTCCACCAGCCAGCGCTGGCTCGATACGGGCGTGCAGATGTTCGGCGCGAGCGGCAAACATCAGCAACAGCTCACTGTCGTCGGCCATGCCGGCGTACCGGTGACCGAGCAGCAATTCGCGAAGATCTTCGCCCAGCGGCGTCCCGCCCGGTTCGCGGGTGACCAGCAGGCCAAGGCCGTGCTCGCGGACGACCGCCTCAATGATCCTCATGCAGCTGGATTTTCCAGCCCCTTCGATACCCTCGACGGTGATGAATCTCGCCTTACTCATTGGCCCAGCTGATATTTGCGCACCGCCGCATTGTGCTCTTTAAGCGTGGCCGAGAACACGTGCGAACCGTCACCGCGGGAGACGAAATAAAGCGCCTTGCCATCGGCAGGTCGTACCGCCGCGTCCAGCGCTTCACGTCCGGGCATGCAGATCGGGGTCGGCGGGAGCCCGGTGTGCACATAGGTGTTGTAAGGCGTATCGGCCTTTAGATCCCGCCGACGGATGTTGCCATCGAAGGCATCGCCCATTCCATAGATGACGGTCGGATCAGTCTGCAGCTTCATACCCATGCGCAAACGGCGCGCGAACACGCCAGCGATCGCCGGGCGCTCGTCTGCCTGCCCGGTCTCCTTTTCCACGATCGAGGCAAGAATCAGGGCTTCATAAGGCGAACTTAAAGGAATGTCGTCCGCGCGGTTGGCCCAGGCCGCGGTCAACTGTTCATCCATACGCACCATGGCACGACGCAGGAATTCAATGTCGCTGGTGCCGCGAGTGAAGTTGTAAGTGTCAGGAAAAAACAGCCCTTCCGGATGCTCGCCCGGGCGTCCCAGGCGTTCCATCATTTCACCGTTGTCGATGCCTTCGAGGGTTTGGGCCAGCGCTTCGTGACGCTCCACGGCCGCGCGCACCTGTCCGATGTTCCAACCTTCGAGCAGGGTCAGGCTGTACTCGATGGTCTTGCCGGATACCAGCAATCCCAGCAGGGCATCCGGCGTGAGCGTGCCATCGAGGCGATACTCTCCGGCGCGGATCCGGTTTGCCTGACCGGTGTATCGGCCATACCACTCGAGGTAGCGGGCGTTGCTGATCATGCCTTCCTGCTGCAATTCTCGCGCGACCGATGCCAGGGACGCACCCCGTTTGACCTCGTAAACCGAACCACCCTCGTCCACCGCGAGTGTGCTGGCGCGAAAATCGCGGTATTCCATCCATGCCCAGCCACCCGCGATACTTGACAGCAGGATCAGAAAACCGAGCAATCGTCCGATCAGCTTCATGCCGGCTCCAACGGTTGATGACAGCGGATGCGTGCTTCGAGCAGTACAGGATGTTCGGCCACTTCTGTATCGAAGACCACATCATCGATACGCCGCAGCCGCTTGATTCCGATCAGGGAGTTGCTCACGAAGACTGCATCGGCGGCAGGCAATTGCGATTTCTCCACCCTCGCCTCGGCAACCGGTCGGCCAGACCTGATACCAATCTCCAAAACCAGGTTCCTGACGACCCCCGCGATGCCGCTCGAATCGATCCTTGGTGTCACCAGTTGCGATCCCTTCTGCAGAAACAGGTTGCTCATCGTGCCTGACACCACGCGGCCGTCCTGCGCACAGACAATGCCCTCGTCGATATCGTCGTCGGACCACTCCGAGCGCGCCAGCACCTGGTCGAGCCGATTCAGGTGTTTGATGCCAGCCAGGTGGGCATTTTCGCTCAGAAGGTAAGTGCAAAAACGCGCGTTCCAGGCCCGGGCGTCATCACCGTCGACCCATGGATGGACCTCGAGCACCCGGCGTGCTGCCGCGATCTCAGGTCGCCGGTAACCGCGCGCCGAGACACCGGCCGTGACATAGATCTTGATGACGGCGCGCTGGCGACTGTCGGCGAGCATTCGACACTCGGCGAGCAGGACGTCTGGATCGGGAGCAGGAAGTCGTAGCCGGCTGCAGCCCAGCTGCAATCGTGATAGGTGAGCCGACCACAGGCAGGGCTGGCCGTCTCGGATAGCGATGGTTTCGAACAATCCGTCGCCGAATTGGAAGGCGCGCTCCCGGACGAAAGACGCGTCTGCAGGAATGCCGTCGATCAGTGCGGTTGACTGCATTCCGTCGACGAAATCAGTGCAGTTGCACCAGAACCCGGTCAGCCGGAAAACCGGCGGAATACCAGCGTGCCGTTGGTGCCACCAAAGCCGAACGAGTTGGAGATCGCGACGTCGAACTTCGCCTCGCGCGCTGTGTGCGGCACGTAATCGAGATCGCACTCGGGATCTGGATTGTCGAGGTTGATCGTCGGCGGCATCACCTGGTCGCGCAATGCCAGGACAGTGAACAGAGCCTCGGCACCACCCGCCGCACCCAGCATGTGGCCAGTCATCGACTTGGTCGAACTGACCGCGAGCTTGCGCGCGTGATCTCCGAAGGCACGCTTCACAGCCATGGTCTCGGCCACGTCGCCCGCCGGGGTCGATGTCCCATGGGCGTTGATATAGGCGACCTGGTCGGGATTGATGCCCGCATCCTCGAGTGCCAGCAACATGCAATCGGCCGCGCCTTCGCCATTCGGGGACGGCGAAGTCATGTGGTAGGCATCGGAGTTCATCGCCGAACCGGCAAGCTCGGCGTAGATTTTTGCGCCACGTGCCTTGGCGTGCTCCAGTTCTTCAAGCATCAGAACGCCGGCTCCATCACTGAGCACGAAACCGTCACGGTCCTTGTCCCACGGCCGACTTGCGCCCTGCGGATCATCATTGCGCGTGCTCAAGGCCCGGGCCGCGGCGAATCCACCCAGCCCGGTCGGAGAAGTCGCCATTTCTGCACCGCCCGCAACCATCATGTCGACGGTGCCGTACTGGATCATGCGCATTGCATCGCCGATGTTGTGAGCACCGGTACTGCAAGCGGAGACGATCGAAATGTTCGGACCTTTCAGGCCATACATGATCGACAGGTTACCGGCGACCATGTTGATGATGTTTGCCGGTACGAAGAACGGCGAAATCCGACGCGGACCGCCCTTGAGATAGGCTCCGTACCCGTTCTCGATGCCGGTCACACCGCCAATGCCGGATCCGATCGCCACGCCAATGCGTTTGGCATTGGCTTCGGTGATCTCGATGCCACTGTCCCGGATCGCCTGAACACCGGCAGCGATGCCGTAATGGATGAAGGCATCCATCTTCTTGGCTTCTTTCTTCGAAATGTACTGCTCGACGTCAAAGCCGTAGATCGGTCCGCCGAAATGCACGCTGAACGGTTCGATATCGAAATGTGTAATCGGTTTGATGCCACTCTTTCCGGCGAGGATGCTCTCCCATCCGCTGGCAACGTCCAGCCCGACAGGTGCGACAAGACCAAGCCCGGTTATGACAACCCTTCTTTCTGACATCTGGGAGAACCCTTTATTCAACAGGCAGTGTGGCAAATCAATCGGCCGCGGTCCCGTTCACCAGAACCCACGGCCGACGAATGAACAGCTGTTAAAGATCAGCTGTGCGCAGTGACGTAATCGATCGCCTGCTGAACAGTCGTGATCTTCTCGGCCTCTTCGTCGGGGATTTCCGTCTCGAATTCCTCTTCCAGGGCCATGACCAGTTCGACGGTGTCGAGCGAGTCTGCGCCAAGGTCGTCGACGAAAGACGCAGTCAAGACGACTTCTTCTTCTTTGACGCCCAACTGCTCGACGACGATTTTCTTAACGCGTTCTTCGATAGAGCTCATTCTGTCAATTCCTCCAGAGATGCGTGATCTATTGCGCCACGCAGTGACGCGGTATTGTAGTCAGTTTGGACCCCGCTTCAAAGCTTCCGGATCCAATTTCAGTAACCGCTTAAACAGCGATATGGCGCTCCCAGCCGGGACTACGCCATGTACATCCCACCGTTGACATGAATGGTTTCACCGGTGACATACGCGGCAGCGTCCGACGCCAGGAATGCGACCACTGCGGCAATCTCCTCGGGCTGCCCGAGACGCCCCAACGGGATGGCGCCGAGCAGCGCCTCCTTCTGCGACTCAGGTAACTCGCGCGTCATGTCGGTGTCGATGAAGCCGGGCGCGACCGCATTCACGGTAATGCCGCGCGAGCCGACCTCCTGGGCCAGTGATTTGGTAAATCCGAACATTCCGGCTTTGGCAGCCGAATAGTTGGTTTGGCC
The DNA here is from genome assembly GCA_020445165.1 of Gammaproteobacteria bacterium. The sequence goes on along the minus strand of JAGRHE010000071.1, from coordinate 3,841 downwards.
GGCGTTGCCACTGGCGCCGACAACGGATGCGATATTCACGATACGCCCGGTCCTCGTCTTCATCATGGCCCGCAGGCAGGCCTTGGACATGCGGTAGACCGAGGTCAGGTTGGTATCGAGCACGCTCTCCCACTCGTCGGTCTTCATTCGCATCAACAGGTTGTCGCGCGTGATGCCGGCGTTGTTGACCAGAATCGTGATTGCACCGAACTCGTCAGCGATGGTTTTGACCGTTTGCTCAACAGCCGCCTCGTCGGATACGTCCAGGCACATTCCCCGACCCTTGATCCCGGCGTCGGCGAATCGCCGACTGATTGCATCGGCGCCCGATTCGGTGGTCGCAGTACCGATCACCGTGGCGCCTTGAGCGCCAAGCATGTCCGCGATTGCCTTACCGATACCACGGCTGGCACCTGTCACCAGTGCGATCTTTCCATCAAGCATTGATTGACTCCATTGCTTTTTCGAGGCTGGCCGGATCGAACACCGGCAACGCATTCAGCGATTTGTCGATCCGTTTGATCAGGCCGGCAAGGACCTTGCCCGGGCCGGCTTCCAGGATCACATCGACCCCACGCGCAGCGATGGCCTGCACGGTGTCGACCCACAATACCGGGCTGTACAACTGCTCGACCAGGTGCTGCCTGATTGCATCCGGAGCTCCGGCCTCGGATACATCGACATTGTGCAGGACCGGGATCGAGGGTGCCGCAAAGTCCATTCCCTGCATTGCCGCGGCAAGGCGGTCGGCAGCGGGTTTCATCAATGCGCAGTGCGAAGGAACGCTGACATCCAGCATCAGGGCACGTTTCGCGCCGGCTGATTTTGCCAACTCGGCAACCCGCGCAACCGCGGCGGCCGTGCCCGCGATCACCACCTGGCCGGGCGAGTTGAAGTTGACCGGCGCGACGACATCGCCTCGCGCGCCGTCTGCGCAGACCTGGCGTACCACGTCGTCTTCGAGTCCAAGGATGGCGGCCATTGCCCCGGTCCCCGCCGGAACCGCTTCCTGCATGAAGCGACCACGCATGGCGACCAATCGAACGGCATCGGAAAGTTTCAACACACCACTGCCAACAAGGGCCGTGTACTCACCAAGACTGTGGCCTGCCATCACGACAGGCGGCGTCTCCAGGTTTGCATCGAGGACGCGCTGCACGGCAATACCGGCACATAGCAGAGCCGGCTGGGTATTCTCGGTCTCGTTCAGGCGTTCCTTCGATCCTTCCTGACTCAACTGCCAGAGGTCCAGGCCCAAGGCTTCCGAAGCTTCGGCAAAGGTGTCGCGAACACCCGGATAAGCGCCCGCAAGCTCGGCGAGCATGCCAACCGACTGCGAGCCCTGTCCTGGAAACGTGATTGCATATGCCGTTGTCATTGTTGTTTACCAATCAGAATCTGAGCAGAACCGAACCCCAGGTGAACCCGCCCCCGAACGCTTCGAGCAACACCACTTCCCCGCGCTGGATTCTGCCGTCGCGTACCGCGGTGTCCAGCGCCAGCGGCACCGAGGCCGCAGAGGTATTGCCGTGCTGGTCAACGGTTACGACCACGTTTTCCATCGACATGCTCAACTTGCGCGCAGTTGCATTGATGATCCGGATATTGGCCTGGTGCGGAACCAGCCAGTCGACCTCCGACTTTTTCATGCCATTGGCTTTGAGCGTCTCGTCGACGATGCGGCCAAGCGTATTGACTGCCATCTTGAACACCTCGTTTCCCTTCATCTGGGCGAAACGAGGATCTCCGTCTTCATCCGGCAAATCGAATCCGCGAGACACGCCGCCCGGAACATGCAGCAGTTTTTCGTACGCCCCATCTGCGTGCAGATGCGTCGACAGGATGCCCGGTTCATCCGAGGCCTCCAGGATGACCGCGCCCGCGCCATCGCCGAAAAGCACGCAGGTACCACGATCGGTCCAATCGATTACGCGCGAAAAGGTTTCTGCTCCGATCACCAGGGCGCAGCGGGACGCGCCCGTCCGCACGAATTTCTCTGCCACGCCGAGCGCATAGACAAAACCGGTGCATACGGCCTGGACGTCGAACGCGGGGCAGCCATGGATATCGAGCCGTTGCTGCAGGAGACACGCCGTGCTCGGAAAGATCTTATCCGGCGTGGTTGTAGCCAGAACGATGAGGTCGACGTCGGCGGCTTGCTTGCCCGCCGCCTCCAGCGCCCGCCGTGCCGCCTGCTCGGCCAGGTCACAGGTGGTCTGGCCGTCCGCCGCGATATGTCGCTTGAGGATGCCTGTACGCTCGCGAATCCACTGGTCGGTCGTTTCGACCATAGACTCGAGATCCTTGTTGGTCAGGACCTTCTCAGGCAGGTAGCTGCCGGTACCGGTGATGCGTGCGTGAACAGTCATGCGTTGACCGACATGTCGAGGTGACGACCGACCTGCTGCTCGATGCGCTCCGCGATATCGGCGCGTACCTCTTTCTTCGCGATCGCAATTGCGTTTTCGAAGGCCAGTGCATCAGCGCCACCGTGGCTCTTGACCACGATGCCTCGCAGACCCAACAGGCTGGCACCGTTGTAGCGACGCGGGTCGATGCGCTTACGCAGGGCTTTCAAAACCGGCAGTGCAGCGAGCGCCGCCAGCTTGGTGAAGATGTTGCGCTTGAATTCCGCGGTCATGAAGTGGCGGATCAGCTTGGCCACGCCTTCGGTATTTTTCAAAGCCACGTTACCGACGAACCCATCGGTGACAACGATATCGAGGTTTTCGCGCAAGTAGATGTCGTCACCCTCGACATAACCGATGTAGTTCAGGTCACTGCTGCTCAACAACTCATGGGCCCGCTTGACCTGCTCGTTACCTTTGATCTCTTCCTGGCCGATGTTCAGCAGGGCCACGGTAGGCTTGGGGATATTCTCGACCGCGGCGACCAGCTCTGAGCCCATCACAGCAAACTGGTAGAGGTGGTCTGCCTCACAATCCACGTTGGCGCCCAGATCGAGTACCCAGGTCCGACCGTCTACTGCCGGCAATGCAGTGATGATCGCCGGCCGATCGATATGCGGCAATGTCTTGAGGACGAACCGTGCGGTAGCCATCAGCGCACCGGTGTTGCCGGCACTGACGCAGGCATCGGCCTCGCCCTGCTTCACCAGGTCGATCGCAACGCGCATCGACGAGTCTTTCTTGCCGCGAAGAGCACGCGACGGCAACTCGTCCATGCCGACTTCCTGCGAGGCGGGATGAATGCGGAGACGATCCGGTAAGCCGCCAGGCAGATGTTCACGAATGGCCTCCTCCCGCCCGACCAGGATCAGTTCACAATCCTTGTCCTTGCGCAGGAAGCCCAGGGCCGCGGGCACCACAACACTGGCGCCATGGTCACCTCCCATGGCATCGAGCGCGATTGTGATCAACGTGCCAACGCCGCAGATGCGTGCTGCCACGCGAAAGGCATGACCATTCCGTGCGCGTTACTTGTCGACGACTTTGCGGCCGCGATAAAAACCATCGGGGCTGACGTTGTGACGCAGGTGGGTTTCGCCCGACGTCGGATCAATCGACAACGACTCGGTCTTGAGCCCGTCGTGAGCGCGACGCATACCGCGTTTGGAAGGGGTCTTCCGGTTCTGCTGGACCGCCATTATCTATCTCCTGATTAAGACCATTCAGTCTTCTTTGTTCAAATCGTCACGCAGTTTCGCCAGCGCTGCGAATGGATTCTCGCGCTCCGCATCCGGCTGAGACTGCCCTTCTTTTCCGTTGTCGACCATTTCATCGAGCCGGACCTCGCAGGCTTCCGGGTCATGCATGGGCGCCGGTGGAACGGCCAGAATTAATTCATCTTCGATCAACGAGCGCAGCGCCAGCCGGCCATC
>JAGRHE010000070.1 GCA_020445165.1 Gammaproteobacteria bacterium | reverse complement strand
TCACTAGGTGTTGGTCATCGATCTCGACAACTGGCAGCAGGTCGCGCGGGTCCCGGTACACGGCCAGCCGGTGTTCGTGATGGCGCGTCCCGATGGACGCCAGGTCTGGGTCAACTTCGCCACACCGCACAACGACACGGTACAGGTGATCGATGTGCCGACACGAAAGGTCGTGAAATCGCTCAAGCCAGGCCCCGGTGTGTTGCACATGGAGTTCGAGCCGCGGGGCGAACAGGTCTGGATCTCGGTGCGCGACGCCGACCAGGTCCAGGTCTACGACACCGAGACGCTGGCCCGTCTCGACAGTCTGCCGGCCGCCAAGCCGAGCGGTATCTTCATGAGTGCGCGTGCGCACCGCATTGGCCTGTAGGGCAGCACGCATGGCAACTAACACGATCAAGCTGGACGATGCCGACAAGCGCCTGCTCGACGAGTATCAGCGCGGCCTGCCGCTGGAGCCACGCCCGTTCGCCCGTGTCGCCGAACAGCTTGGATTGAGTGAACGGCAGGTGCTCGACGGCCTCGATCGGCTGCAGCAGGCTGGTGTCGTCAGCCGGGTCGGCCCCGTATTCCGACCCAACCGGGTCGGTGTCAGCACGCTGGCCGCTTTGGCCGTGCCGCCCGAGCGCTTGGTCGAGGTGGCTGCGATTGTTAATGGATACCGCGAGGTCAACCACAACTACGAGCGTGAGCACGCGTACAACCTGTGGTTCGTGGTGACGGCTCGCGACAGTGCCCACCTGGAAAGGGTGCTACGCGATATTGCTGACGACACCGGACTCGAAGTGCTCGATCTGCCGATGCTCGAAGACTACTACATCGACCTGGGGTTCCGCCTGCAATGGACATGAACGTCACGCCACATCCGCTGCTCAACGATGCCCGTCAGCGTGCGTTGGTCGAGGTGATACAGGATGGTCTGCCCCTGGTCGAGCGGCCTTACGCGGCCATCGGCCGCCGGGTTGGCATGAGTGAGCCCGAAGTGATTCGCCTGATGCACGAACTGCTCGAACAGGGCGTGATCAAGCGCCTCGGCGTGGTCGTGCGCCATCGCGAGCTCGGCTATCGGGCCAACGCCATGGTGGTCTGGGACATACCGGACGAACGGGTCGGTGCAACCGGTCGGCTGTTTGGCGAATTGCCGTACGTGACCCTGTGCTACCGGCGTCCACGGCGCCTGCCGCAGTGGCCTTACAACCTGTTCACCATGATCCATGGTTACGATCGCGAACAGGTGCTGCAGCATGTGCAGGCACTGGTGACGGCCAGCGCGATCGACCAGGTCGCCTACCAGGTGCTGTTCAGCCGGCGCCGCTTCAAGCAGCGCGGGGCGTGCTACAGCGACACTACCCGCGGTGCCGGCGACGGAGATCAAAGGTGACGGTGCTGAGCGCAGCGGCGCGCGCCCTCATCAACCAGTTTCAGGGCGGCTTCCCGATTGTCGGGAGACCCTTTCACGGTGTCGCGGCAAAGCTCGACATGCCAGAGGCCGTCCTGATCCATACCATCCGGCAACTACTCGACGATGGCACCTTGAGCCGCTTCGGTCCACTGTATGACGCGGCCAAGCTCGGCGGTGCCGTCACGCTCGCGGCGATGACGGTACCTGAACAGCGTTTCGAACAGGTTGCCGGATTCGTCAATTCGCTGCCGGCGGTTGCGCACAACTACCGGCGTGAGCACGGCCTCAACATGTGGTTCGTGGTCGCCAGCGAGCGCCCGCAGGGTGTTGCTGAGTGTCTCGCCATGATCGAGTCCACCACCGGCTTGCGTGTCTACGATTTTCCCAAGCTGCGCGAGTTCTACCTCGGCCTGTGGTTGCACATCGATGGCCATGGTGGCGTGAGTACGATTCCCGTGCCTGCGGAGAGCGCGTCTCCGGTGGCGCAGTCCGATCAGTCCAGTTGGAAAAACATCATCAGCGCCACGCAGGCCGGCCTGCCGCTGGTCACCGAGCCATACCGGCAGCTGGCCACGCAGTTGGGCATGCCGACGACGCGGCTGATGGACGAAATGCGTGCGATGCTGGCAGGCGGCGTGATCCGACGCATCGGTGCGGTGCCCAACCACTATCGTCTCGGCCTGCGCGGCAACGGCATGACGGTGTGGGATATACCGGACGACCGGGTCGCCGAACTGGGCGCCCTGATCGGCCGCCAGCCGTTTGTCAGCCATTGCTACGAACGTCCGCGTCAGCCGGGTATCTGGCCGTACAACCTGTTCGCCATGGTGCACGGTTGCGACCGTGACGAAGTGCTGTCCAAGACCGCTCGTCTGCGCGACCTGCTGGGTAGAAGTGTGCGGCAGTCCGATGTGTTGTTCAGCAGTGCCGTGTTGAAGAAAGCCGGGCTGCGTGTTGCCGCCTGAACCGGGAGAGCCGTGATGTTTCGAATGACCCGCTACCTGCAGGCGCTCGCCGATCCTGATCTCACACCACGCCGACCGCAGGTCGCTGCTCCGACCGGGCCGGTCGTGATCTGGAACCTGATCCGGCGCTGCAACCTGACCTGCAAGCATTGCTATGCCACGTCGGCCGACAAGGATTTCCCCGGTGAGCTGTCGACGGCGCAGGTTTACGCGGTGATGGACGATCTCAAGGCCTACGGGGTACCGGTGCTGATCCTGTCTGGTGGTGAACCGCTGATGCGGCCGGACATTTTCGACATTGCACAGCGTGCCAAGGCCATGGGTTTTTATGTCGGCCTGTCCAGCAACGGCACCTTGATCACGCCAGCCAATATCGGGCAGATCGACGCGGTCGGCTTCGACTATGTCGGTGTCAGCCTGGATGGCATGCGCGAGATTCACGATCGTTTCCGCCGCCGCCTGGGTGCGTTCGACGAATCGCTGCGTGGCATCCGCCTGTGCCTGGAAAGCGGGATCAAGGTCGGCCTGCGCTTCACCCTGACCCAGGATAACGCGCGCGACCTGCCCGACCTGTTGCGCCTGATGGAGACAGAGGGTATCGACAAGTTCTACCTGTCGCACCTGAACTACGCCGGCCGCGGTAACAAGAACCGGATCGATGACGCGCGGCACCAGCTCACACGCGCTGCGATGGACCTGCTGATCGAGACCTGCTGGGGGCAGATCCAGCGCGGCGATGCGCGCGAATACGTGACCGGAAACAACGATGCCGACGGTGTCTACCTGCTGCAATGGGTGCAGCGCAACCTGCCGCAGCAGGCAGACCGACTGGCAGCGATGCTGCGCCGCTGGGGCGGCAATTCGTCCGGCGTGAACATCGCCAATATCGACAACCTGGGCAACGTGCACCCGGATACCATGTGGTGGGATTACACCCTGGGCAGTGTCAAGCGGCGCCCGTTCTCGGCCATCTGGGACGATACCAGTGACCCCATGATGGCCGGTCTGAAGTCCGCGCAGCGTCCACTCAAGGGCCGTTGCGCGCAGTGCGCACATCTGGATATCTGCGGCGGCAACAGCCGGACGCGTGCGTGGCAGCTGACCGGCGATGCCTGGGCCGAAGATCCCGGCTGCTATCTTGGCGATGACGAGATCGGCGTCAGCCCTGGCAGCGAACGCGTGACCCTGACGCCATATCGTCGCTCACCGGTCACACGGAAGGTCAACTGACATGAGGCACCCTTGCTGGCCCATTGCAGGTGCTCTGTCGTTTTCCGTGCTTGTGTCTGTTGCGCGGACAGATCGCCGTGATGCGTAACTCTTCGGCATGTGGTTTCGGCGAACGGGACGGGCTGGATTCGCAGTGATGAAGAACAGATACCTGCTTGGCATCTTCGGCCTGCACATACTCGGCGTTACCGCAGCGGTGGCCGCCGACGGCGACGTCGATGCCCTGTACGCGCAACACTGTGCGCAGTGCCATGGTGCCGACCGTCTCGGGCTGATGGGGCCGGCGCTGTTGCCGGGCAACCTCAAACGGCTCTCCAAAGCGCAGGCGATTCGCACTGTGACCGACGGGCGTGTGGCCTCGCAGATGCCGGCGTTCGGTGCCGTGCTGAACGCGCAGCAGATCGCCTCGCTGGTGGATTTTGCCTACCGGCCGCCGGCGCAGGCGCCGGTATGGGGCGAGGAACAGATCAATGCCTCGCACCAGGTGTTGATACCCGCGGGCGCGCTGCCCGCGCAGCCGGTGCACAACGCCGAACCGATGAACATGTTCGTCGTGGTTGAACTGGGCGATCACCATGCGACCATCCTGGATGGTGACAGCTTCACGCCGATCCATCGTTTCAAGACGCGCTTCGCACTGCACGGCGGTCCCAAGTATTCACCAGATGGGCGCTTCGTCTACTTCGCCTCGCGCGACGGCTGGATCAGCAAGTTCGACATGTGGAGCCTGCAGACCGTGGCCGAGGTGCGGGCCGGGATCAACACGCGCAACCTCGCCGTGTCGTCCGACGGCCGGTTCGCCATGGTCGGCAATTACCTGCCGCACAGCCTCGTCCTGCTGGACGCCAAAGACCTCAGTTTGATCAAGGTGATCCCGGTGGTCGACGACAAGGGCACCGGCTCGCGCGTCAGTGCGGTCTACGACGCCGGTCCGCGGCAGAGCTTTGTCGCCGCACTGAAAGATATTCCCGAGGTGTGGGAAGTGCCGTATGCCGAGTCGGCCCTGCCGGTGTACAACGGCCCGATGCACGACTACCGGATGGAAGAGGGCGTATCACGCCAAAACGGGCGATTCCCGGTGCGGCGCATCAAACTGGATGACTACCTGGACGACTTCTTCTTCGACCAGAGTTACCGCCTGCTGATCGGTGCCGCACGCAACGCCAACAATGGCCAGGTGGTGCAGATGGATGTCGGACGTAAGATCGCCGACCTGGAACTGGATGGTATGCCGCACCTCGGCTCCGGCATCACCTGGGAATACCAGGGGCGACCGGTGCTGGCGACACCGCACCTGAAGAAGAGCGAGGTCAGCATCATCGACATGACCACCTGGAAGACGATCAGGCGCATTCCGACAGAGGGGCCGGGATTCTTCATGCGCAGCCACGAGAACACACCGTATGCCTGGGTCGACGTGTTCTTCGGCCCGAACAAGGACAAGGTGCACATCATCGACAAGCGCACGCTCGAGATCGTCGCGACGCTACAACCAGAGCCGGGCAAGACCGCCGCGCATGTCGAATTCGACCACGACGGCAGGCACGCGCTGTTGAGTATCTGGGACAACGACGGTGCGGTGATCGTCTACGATTCTGGTACGTTCGCCGAAGTGAAGCGTCTGCCCATGGTGAAACCCTCAGGCAAGTACAATGTGCATAACAAGATCACGCGTTCCGAAGGCACCAGTCATTGACCGGGACGCGCAGCATCGGCTGTCGTTGACGCACCCTTTGTGCGTAGTCGCCTGTTGCCTGCTGTACGTTGGCTGCCTGGGGTTCAGTGTCGCTGCAGCGGCTGAAACGCCCCCGGTGGATATGGACAATGGCGAAGAGATCAACGAGGTCTGTGCCGGCTGTCATGGCGAATACGGCGAAGGCGGAAAGCAGGGCGAGTATCCGCGCATCGCCGGTCAGCCGAAGCAGTTCCTGGTCGATCAGTTGATTCTGTTTCGTGAACGCAAGCGACCGAATCTTGCGATGGTTGAGTATGTCGACGATCGCCAGATGCCTGACCGCGATATCCATGATGTCTCGGCCTATCTGGCAGCGATCGAACTGCCGACACGCTTACCGCCAATCGATGAGAGCGATCCGCGCTTCGACGCCCTGGCGCGACTCGAGCAGGCCAAGCGGGTGCTGCAGATCCCACGTGCCGACGGTGACATAGACGCCGGCGAAAAGTTGTATAAGCGTGAGTGCGGGTCCTGCCACGGGCGTGACGGGCGCGGTGAGCAGGGTGGCGATGTTCCGCTGCTGGCCGGGCAGTACACCAACTACCTCTGGCGCCAGGTCGACAAGTACCTGGACGGTGTGCGCATCCATGACCCGAGTGCGCCGCAGGATCGGCTGCTGGCAGAGTTTTCGCGGCAACAGCTGCAGGATATTTTTGCCTATGTGTCCACGCTCGACGACTAGATCAGTGCTGTTTGCCGGTCTGATTCTGGCCGGATCCGTGGTCATGCCGGTACAGGCCGCAGAGCTGCGCGAACGTGGCAACTGCGAGGCGCCGGGGCGAAATACCGACCTGCGCCATTGTGATCTGTCCGGGCGCCAGCTCATGGACATCGATCTTCGCGGCAGTGACCTGCGCCGTGTCGACCTGAGCAACAGCGACCTGTCACGCGCTGTTCTCGATGGTGCCGATTTGCGCAAGGCGAACCTGAAGTGGGCCAAGCTGCTTGATACCAGTTTCCGGCAGGCAGACCTGAGTCATGCCGATATGTTCCACGTGGTGGCCGAGAACGCCGTGTTCGACGACGCACGCCTGTTCAAGACCAACCTGTTCGGTGCGCTGATGAACCAGGTGCGTGCGCGAGATGCAGAGTTTACGCAGGCCTACATGAAGGACATCGAGTTCGAGGGCGCTGATCTCAGCGGTTCGACATTGCGGCGCGCAAACCTGTTGCGCATGGTCGCTATCGGGACGGTGTTCCGTGGCTGCGATCTCTCTTACAGCGACCTGACCGGCGCCGCAGCCGAGGATGCCGATTTCAGCGACGGTCGCTTGGCGCACACGGTACTTAACGGCGCCGACCTGAAGAATGCGCGTTTCGACAACGCCGATATGACGAGTGTCTTTCTGTCCAATGCACGCCTGCAGGGTGCACATCTGTCGACGGCGCGCGGGTTACCGTACCACCTGCAGTCACGACTGGGTAAAGATGGTCACCTGATGCACTAGGCAGATACCTTTACCCGGCCGGCTTGATCTTGGCCAAGTGAACGGGCGCGCCCGGTCGCTAGAATGATACGGTGTTCAACTTCGCATGCGGGAAGCCTTGCTCATGAAGTCGATTGTCACACTGATCGGCATGCTGATTCTGTCCACGGTCGCCTGGTCGGACGATGAGTCGCGCTACCAGGCGGTCGGCGCCCTTGGTGAGCTGAATGGCGTTGCACTGCAGTGCAGGTTTCTCGACCAGGTGCGCCGGATGAAGGGCGCGGTGGTCGCCTATGCACCCAAGGAGCGCAGTTACGGGCTGGCCTTCGACGAGGCGACCAACACGGCATTCCTGGCGTTCGCGAGGCGAAACGACAGCTGCCCGGTACGCGCTGAGTTTGAACAGGAAGTGGGACGCCGGATCGAACACATGGCGCAGATCTTCGTCATCCGATGAGCACGGCCGGTGGCATGACCTGCCGGGATGAGCCGATGGCGCGCCGCCTGCTTCACCGCTTATCACTGCTGCTGTTCGGCGCATGCATGCTGCTTGCTGGCGGCATCCCGGCTGCGACGCAGCAGAAGGTGCCGGATGTCGTGGTCAGCATCAAGCCGCTGCATGCGCTGCTCGCGGGGTTGATGCGCGGCGTGGCCGAGCCACGACTCCTGATTGGCAGCGACAGCGTGCCCTGGCGGTATGCTCCGGATGACGCAGCGCAGCAGGCCTTGCGCACCGCCGACCTGGTGGTCTGGTCCGGAGCTGAACTTGAACCCGGGCTGGCGGACGCGATCGCCGCTTCCGACCGCGCTGAACGCGCCGTCGAGGTGCTCGCCAGCGCACAGATGAAGGTGTTGCCGTCACGTGTCGACGATAGCCGGCGCGATCCCTTCTACTGGCTCGATACGCGCAATATGATGATCCTGCTCGATGAGTTGAAGCGCCATCTGGCGGATATCGACCCGGAGCATGCAGCGCTGTATGAGCGCAACCGACGGCGCCTGGCCGAGGCATTGGCCACGCTCGATCGCAGCCTGGAGTTCGGCTATCGCGATGTCAGTGGCGTGCCGGTGTTCTTCTATCACGATACCCACCGCTATTTTGCCCAGGCCTACGCGATGCACCTGGCCGGTGCGGCGGTCGAAGTGAGTGGCGGTGAGATCGACGACGCGGCGCGCCTGCTCGAACTGCGTGGGGCGCTGGCGGCGGCGGGCATGGCCTGCCTGTTCACGGAAAAGGGCATCGACGAGCCACACCTCGATCTGCTCACCAGCGCCGGCGAGGTGAACGTGGTCGAACTGGATTCACTGGGCAGCGGGCTGGACGCCGGCGAAGATCTCTACGTGGATTTGATGCGCAGCAATTTTGCCACCATCTCCCATTGCGTGAAGCGGCTCAAGTCGACCGCCGACCGACCCGGCCAGGATCAGCAGACGGCGCAGGAATCCGCTCGTTTCGCGCCGCGTTTCGCCATGCAGGACCAATACGGACGGTTGGTATCGCATGAGGACTTCCCGGGTCGGTTGCAGCTGATCTATTTCGGCTACACCTTCTGCCCTGACGTCTGTCCGACGTCGCTGGCCGTGATGGCCCGGGCGCTGACCCTGCTCGGCGACCAGGCGGAGCAGGTCCAGCCGATCTTCATCACCGTCGATCCGCAACGCGATACCCCCGAACTGTTGGGTGAATACGTGAAGTACTTTCACCCGCGCATGCTGGGGCTTTCGGCGAGCCCCCAGGTTACCCGGCGCACCGCCGAACTTTTCCGTGCGCGCTACGAGAGGGTGGAATCCAACAGCGGCGATCCTGCACGCTATTCCATGGACCACAGCGCGAGCCTGTTCCTGCTCGGCCGGCATGGTGAATTCCTGACCAAGTTCGCGCATGGCCTGCCGGCTGCCGATGTCGCCGCGCGGCTGAGTGATTACCTTCAGGAATGAGAGGCATGGCGAAAGGGCTCTCTTGACCTTGATCAAGTAATAATTAGTATTTGCTTATATGCTTATCTCAAACACCGTTAGTGGAAGAGGTAAGCAGTCATGAAACCACGCAATTCAATCGTCCTGATCACGGCCGGCCTGCTGTTGGCGGCTATCGGCGCGGTCAGTAACGCCGCACAAATCGATACGACGGACGCCTGTTGTCTGGCGGCAGAGTGGTTCGCCCCTGCGACCGGCGTATCGGCGCAGTCCAGTGCCAGCTACTGCTGCATCGCATCCGAGTGGTCCGCCAACGAAGCGGTGCCGCTGCAGGAACGTGCAGAATCCGCTGTACAGGCAGACGGTGAGACCTGCTGTATTGCCAGGGAGTGGAACCCGTCGTGACATGCAGCACTTGCTGGGTCGGCAGCTGTCGACCCAGCAAGCGGAAACGACAGACCGGCACAGCGGTCCAGGCGGTCAACCCTTGGGCCTGAATGCCTTGACCACGTTTTCATCGGTAACCAGGTAGGGGCCGCCGATCAGGTCGATACAATAGGGCACCGCCGGGAATACCGCGTCGAGGCAGTCTGCGATTGCGCTGGGTTTCCCCGGCAGGTTGATGATCAGTGTCGAGCCACGGATGCCGGCGATCTGGCGCGAGAGGATTGCCGTCGGAACGAACCTGAGCGAGACCTGGCGCATCAGTTCGCCGAAGCCGTCCAGGATCTTGTCGCACACCGCAACGGTCGCCTCCGGGGTGATGTCGCGCTTTGCCGGTCCGGTGCCGCCGGTGGTGACGACCAGGCAGCAATTTTCCACGTCGCAAAGCTCGCGCAGGATGGCCGCTAACTGTTCCTGTTCGTCCGCGACCAGGCGAGGCATGGCCTGCCAGTCGCAGTGCAGCGCCTTGTTCATCCAGGCGCGGATTGCCGGGCCGCCGAGGTCTTCATATTCACCACGGCTCGCGCGATCGGAAACGGTTACGACGCCAATACGGATTGGGCTGCTCATGTGTGTTACCTCGGGAATGCTAAGGCCACATGATACGGGGTTGCTTGCTGGCCCGACACGTCGCCGCAGACACGCGGTGCCGGGTCCATCGTTCTGCAGCGCTGACGAACGCGCGCTATGCTTGACCCGCACCTGGTCGAAAATGACTGGTCGCACCCGGCGCGCTGTAGCGTGCATGAATGGTCCACCGGCGGAGCTTGACGCGCATGTCCGACAAGAATCACTGGGAAGGACTCTATGCGGAGCAGGAGCATCGCTCGCTGAGCTGGTACCAGGACAGTGCGCATCGATCGTTGAAGCTAATCGAGCGTTTCGCGCCGGCGAAGACCAGCGCCATCATAGACATCGGCGGTGGTGCCTCGGTGCTGAGCGCTGAACTGCTGCAGCGAGACTACTGTCGTCTCTCGGTTCTCGATATCTCGCATGCTGCCCTGGCCGTGGCACGTGCCCGGCTTGGCGAACGGGCAGACCTGGTCGACTGGCTCGAGAAGGACATAGGAAGTGCTGACCTGGCCCGGGCCGGATTCGATCTCTGGCACGATCGTGCGGTGTTCCATTTCATGGTCGACGAGGCGGCACGCCGTGCCTACGTGGACTGCGCGCTGAACGCGGTGCGCCCCAGCGGGCACCTGATAATTGCAACCTTCGCCGAAGACGGGCCGGAACAGTGCAGTGGCCTGCCGGTAGCGCGCTACGATGCCACATTATTGGCGGCGCAGTTCGGCGCTGCATGCACGCTGATACACAGCGAAACGGAAACGCACCGTACGCCGACGGGCAGGGCGCAGCATTTTCGCTACTGCGTGCTTTGCCGCGGCCGGGAATGAAGCTGTCACTGCCGGTCCTTGCCGTAGATGCGCCGCAGTCGTTCGCAGGGGGCCTCGTCGTCGACCCGCGGTGTAAACCACACGTAATCAAACGGCAGTCGCTCGGTCCCGAACCACTGGCGATATTCGGGAGGTTGCGTCAGATCCTCCCTGACCGATGCGAACAGCACGCTGACCAGCTCGCCGCGCTGGCGGTATTCGTCAAGCAGTTAGGGTACCCCGCGATCTGCGCGGGCGTGACCATAGCCTGCCAGCAGTAACATCCCGTAGCCGGTATCGGCCGCATCGAGTCGCGTGGCTATGACCGCGTCGCGCACCCGCTGGGTGAGGGGCAGTGCACCGAGGTTGCGGGAGAACAGCATGCCGCAGTGTGCCTGTACCAGTTCCTGTTCGAGTCGTAGCTGTGCTGCCGGTGGCAGCGGCCGGTCGAGTCCGAATCTGTCCACGAGGTCGGCGGGAAGTGCCGCGATGCCTTCCCGTTTCACGGCCGACGCCTCGCGTGACGAGATGTCCATGGCGACCAGTGGTAGGCCGGCATCGGCGGTAAAATCGATCAGCGGCCGGTATTTTTCCCAGATCGCGCGATGCCGCCGAGTATGGCCGAAGCGCTCGGTTAGCGATTGGAGATCCGGCTTGGCCTGTCCTGCCAGGCGATCGAGCAGTTCACGCTCGCTGACGAAGCCCTGCGTTTCGACCTGCCAGATCTGACCGGACAATGGGTGTTCGCGGCCGGTAGGCGCCTGCCATTCGATCTTGCTGCCGAACGGGAACACGGCTGCCTGGGCCTGCGAATCGACGCCGGGAATCATAGCCGCGAGCATCAAGGTGGCCGGCGCGGCGACGTGTCGGATACGCTGCCTGAAGCTTTCCAGTTGCATCGTTCAGCGCCGATTGACGTCGAACTCGAACGTCGCCCGGTAAAGTGCCTGAGGATCGTCCAACGCGATCACCACGCGCCAGGTCATCTGGCTGCGAATGCAGGCCGGCAGCATTGTCTGCACGGCGAAGGTCGCGCCATCGATGCTCTGCAAGGGTATCTCCAATCGCCCCATGTTCATGTCGACACCGCTGAACCCGGCAACCGCGCCGGTCGGTGCCATGCCGGCCGGTAGTACCTGCAAGTCCAGCGGGCGGGATGCGGCCAGTGGTCTGGGGGAGAGTGCCAGCCGGACCGAACGACCGTTGTCGAAGTACGCCACGCATGGTTCGACGTTGAGATCACACCCCGGTACGGCGGCAGCATTGAACGTCTCGGGCGGGAACAGGGTGGGCCAGGCACTGGCCAGCAGGTAGGCTGCAACGCCGAGCAGTGAGACCAGCACGATGCCACCGCGCAACGGTTGATGCGAAACCGGTGTTTGCGCAGTGGTCGGCCGCGCAATCAAATCAGGTCGCCCCGACGAAACAGCAGGTAGCCGATCCAGGCCGCCAGCGTGCCGAGCAATATCGGGTAGGCCAGCGCGAACAGCATGAAACCCATGGTGCCGAAGTGATCCAGGATGACGTAGGCCGCTGGCCCCAGCATGACCAGTTGTGGATCGAACAGCAGCATGGTGCCGGTACGGAATACCTGCATCGGGTTGGCCAGGGCGATGGCGACCGCTGTCTCTGCCGGAATCTGCTGCTGGATCATAACGCCGAGCAGGATCAGGTCGATGAACAGCAGCAAGGTCAGCCAGACGACGAAGGCCGCGCCCTGGGCAACATCGACCGAGCGCGCGATCGACGAGATCAGGATACCGATACCGAGAAAACACCACGACAGCGCAATCAACAGTCCGGTGTAGTAGGCGAACAGTTTCCAGGGGATCTCGGCGCCCTGCATTCCGCCCCAGACCAGGGCGCCGGTCATTGCCAGCAGCACCGGCGTGAACACCATCAGAAAGCGCCCGGCCAGCTTGCCCCAGTACCAGGCGCTAAGTGGAACCGGTAGCGCCAGCAGGTACTCGAACACGCCGGCCTCACGGTCGCCGGCCAGCGAGCGCACCGTGGTGATCAGCACGAAGATCGGCAGGATTGCCATGCTCAGCTGTATGTAGGTCAGCATCAGGCGCGACAGGCCGGTGAAACCCATTACCCGCGATTCGGTCAGGCCGAGCACGAAGAGCAGCACGACCAGGCTGCCGAACACCAGCGCATAAACAGCGAACCACTTCGCACGCAGTGATTCCAGGATGTCGGTCCAGGCGGTCAGCCACAGGTGTTGCATCATGGGTAGGCCTATCGTTCCTCACGCTGTTCGCCAATGGGCGCCAGCGGCGCGGCGTTCGGGTGGTCCAGATTGCCGCCGTGGATGTTGAATGTACGTTCGACTGCGTAGATGTGTTCGCGGGCCTGGGCGAAGTCGAGTGTGTCGGGTCCAGCCTGTCGTTGAGCGCCAAGGCCATACTGCATCGGCGTCTGCCTGCCGGTCACGAAATGTGCGGTGCGGGCGTCTATCCAGTCACCACTGTCGTGTTCGTTGACCCAAAGTTCGACG
>JAGRHE010000006.1:23988-45746 GCA_020445165.1 Gammaproteobacteria bacterium | reverse complement strand
AGCCATCGCCTTGGCCGCTGCGTAGACCTGGTGCTCGGGCACGCCGGTGACGCGTTCGACCTCGTCCGGAGTCCACTTGGCGACTTCGGCCTTCACTTCATCCATCCCGTAGACGCGCTGGCGGATATAGGTTTCGTCCGCCCAGCCATTGTTGAAGATGTGATACATCATTCCCCAAATGATCGGCACGTCAGTGCCGGGACGGATGCGCAGGAAATGATCCGCATGTGCCGCGGTCCGGGTGAAACGCGGGTCGATCACGATGATCGGCGCGTTGTTCTCCTCTTTCGCCTTGAAGATGTGCTGCAAGGACACCGGGTGCGCCTCGGTCGGGTTGGACCCGATCAGCAGGATCGCCTTCGACTTGTGAATATCGTTATAGCTGTTGGTCATCGCGCCGTAGCCCCAGGTGTTGGCTACGCCGGCGACCGTGGTCGAGTGGCAGATACGTGCCTGGTGGTCAACGTTGTTGGTGCCCCACATGGCCGCAAACTTGCGGTACAGGTAGGCCTGTTCGTTGCTGAACTTCGCTGAACCCAGCCAGTAAACGGAGTCGGGTCCGGAGTCGGTGCGGATCTTGAGCAGCTTGTCGCCGATCTCGTTGATGGCCTGATCCCAGGAGACCTTCTGCCACTTGCCGTTGACCAGCTTGGTCGGGTACTTGAGGCGCCGTTCGCCGTGGCCGTGTTCACGCACGGCAGCACCCTTGGCACAGTGGGCACCACGGTTGAAGGGATGGTCGAAGGCAGGCTCCTGGCCGACCCACACACCGTTCTTCACTTCGGCAATCACACCGCAGCCAACCGAACAGTGGGTGCAGACCGAGCGCACCTGCTTGGTCTCGCCGCCAGCCTCCGTCGTCGCCGCCTTGGCCTTGCGCATCATTCCCGGGGCCAGTCCGGTCGCCAGGACCCCGCCGCCAGCCATGATTCCCGATCGGCGCAGGAACTCGCGACGGCTCAGTCCGGACCGGTTGTCCGAGTTCTCCGGCGCTGTCGGCGCTTCGACGGTGTTCGATATCTTCTTCAGTTTCATCCCGTTATCCTCCAGGCGGACCGTCAGGCGGAAGCGCTTTTGTAATAGTCGAGAATGTGCTGGGTGAGGCGGTAGCCCTCAGTAGACTTGTCCCCGCTGCTGTCAGCATCGCTGCCTGCCGCGGACACGACACCCGGCGCCGCTGCCGCAGCCGCGGCAAGGCCGCCGCTGACACCGGCATCGCGCAGGAATTTGCGACGGGATTCGGAAGTCGGCTGGTTTGGGTCTTTCATGTCAGGCGGTCCTCGTTTGAACTGGTGATGCCGGGGGGCGGTACGCTCCTTGATTCATAAACAAGGCAAGCGGCGGACCAGAAGAGCTCGGAAAATAATTAGCGGAAAATGACTGATAGTCCGAATACGGGCCCCGGGCCTGGGTCAAACCCGTCCAGTGGCGCATTTTGTCTGGAGGGCCTGGGTCAGAATTGCTCAGTCCCGAATTCACGGCCCGGACCGGATCAGTCGTTCAGGGACAGGTAACGCCTCTCCAGCGCAATGAAGGCGCTGCCCAGGCGGGCGACCGATTTGTAGAAGACGGCAGCCTGGGCGTTGACCAGGTCAGCGAAGAATGCCGGCGCCCAGTTGCCGAGGTGGCTGTCGAAGAAGTGTCGCTGCACGTCGGTCGGGGAACCGTCGCTGATCAGGTAGGCCATCACTTCGCACAGCGCCGCGATGTGGTCTTCCGGCTCGTGGACGTCTTCAGCACGTTCAAAACCGAGCCGGGCAAGGTCTTCGCGGAGTTGACCGAGTGGTTTCTCCATCAGGAAACCAGTCTGATACCAGGAGCCATACGGCACCAGTTCGCCGCGCCCCAGGCCGATGAACAGGGCATGGTACTCGTGCCGAAGGGCGGTCCTGTCGCTGTGCCTTGCAGCCAGTGAGATGGTGGAGAAAGCGGTGCCCAGCTCACTTCCGCGATCATCGCTTTCGCCCTCCAGCTGACGGACGTAATCGATCACCTGCTCGCTGGGCGGTTCACGCAACAGCGCGCCAAGCAGTTGGTACAGGCCGGCGCGTCGTTGTTGTGCCACGTCGGGCATCGACACGTTGTTGGCGACGGCTGGCGGCTGATCGTTGGGAGTCGGTTGGCTGCTCATCGCGTGTCATCCGTTGCCGTTTCGGTGATTGTCATGAAGGGTTAGTCCGGCTTCCATCGCGTCGGCGTCCTGCACGGCGTCGACCACGCGGCAGTCCTCGCACATCCGAAGCCGCTGGCGCGCGCGTTCGCCCTGGAACATGGCGTGACCGGCCAGCTTTTCGAGAATGTTGTCGATCACACGCCTGGTGGCGAATGGCTTGCCGCAGGCAATGCAACAGAAAGGTTCGTCCTCGTGCAACTTCTGCGCGACACGCCGTTGTGCCGGGTCTGCCAGGTAGCGCGGATGGAGCGTGATGGCCTCTTCGGGGCAGGCATTGGCACAGATTCCGCACTGGACGCAATTGCCTTCGAAGAAGTCCAGTCGAGGTACCTCGTCACCGGCACTCAGTGCCTTGGCCGGACAGACCGAGGTGCAGGCCATGCACAGGGTGCAGCGTTGCGTGTCGACCGCTATGCGCCCATAAGGCGAACTCGCCGGCATGTCGAACCAAGCGGCCGGGGTGTGGCTGTGCTGCCACAAGTGATCGAGGGCCATTGCGGCGAGCTGGCGCTTGTCACCCGTAGCGGCGAAACGCGCGGCCTCGGGTAGGCCGTCGATCGTCTGCCAGTTTGCATCGAGTTCATCCGGTGCTGTCAGTCGTAGTGCGGTACCCGGATAACCCATGCCTTCAAGCAGTGCCTGTGCGGTCATGATCTGGTCGGTCAGCGCCGATCTGGCGCGAGGCGGAATGCTTGCGCCATCGACCAGTATCACCGCGCGAGCACCCCAGGCCAGGGCGGCCAGCCAGATCTCGTGGCCGACGCTGGCAAGTTCCTCGATGGCGATCAGCAGCACGTTCGACGGTGTCGTCGCAATGTCTGCCGCATCGACGTCGGCTGCAAACATGACAATCGGGTTCGAGCCGCCTGCTTCAGTGTAAGTGACCAGCATCCTGCGCAGTCGCGTGGCGGTATCCACAGCGGCGGGGTAGGCGTAGCGCATCGCCCCGGTCGGGCATACGGTTGCGCAGATCCCCCCGCCCTGGCAGAGATTCGGATTCACCTCGACCTTTTCGCCGATCGATATGATGGCTTCGGCCGGGCAGGCATCGATGCATTGGCGACAACCGTCACGGCCGGAGCGCGCATGCGCGCAGATGGCCGCGTCGTAGGCGAAGTAACGTGGCTTTTCAAAGGTGCCGAGCATGCCGTCGACGGCGACCAGGGCGGCATCGATATCAGCTGGCTCGGTTCCCACATGCCAGTACCCGGGTGGCGGCAGCTCGGCCGCGTTCAATGGCGCCGGGCTGAGGTCGAGGACCAGGTCGACCTGCAGGCGCTGATGATTGTGATGACCGGGCTCACCGAGTTCGACGACGAAGGCGCCGAGATGCCCGCTCAACTCAATCGTCCGATCGGCCAGCGGCGTTGTCGGCACTCCCGACTCCTGGTCACCGCCAGTCAACAAGAGCTCTGCATGCAGTGGTGGCGTGATCCGGCTGGCAAGCCAGTAGGCCTCTTCACCACCGATCACGAGTACGCGTCCGCGCGATGTGTAGGTGACGCTGCCGGAAGGGGCGACCGGCAAGCCCTCGACGGCTGCCATCGCCTGCTGGCGGGCATGCTGGTTACGGGTATGTTCAAGCGTGGGTTGGGAGGTCGTCATCGTCGTTGGGCGCTGGTTTGGGGTTTGTCGATTGCTCGGCCATTTGAATGGCCTCACGTGTCGGCTGCGGGGCTGTCGAATCGTGCTCGCGTGCAGCCAGTGTCGACGGCTCGGCGTCGGGCGTATCCGG
This sequence comes from Gammaproteobacteria bacterium, assembly GCA_020445165.1. The sequence continues at coordinate 41,838 of JAGRHE010000006.1, read as the reverse complement.
TTGGGTGTTTTCCGACGAGAACGCGTCGGCGATGCGTTCGGCCTGCTTGCGTGCCTCTGCTTCGATCCGGTGACGCATGTCTGCGGTCACCAGGTCGCCGAGCGGGGCAAAGGTGGTGAAGTCCTCGGCATAGTCGTCCAACTCGTCGATCACGTTGAAAGCACTGCCGTGAAAGAGCTTGCGCAGTGCTGCCCGGCGCAGGCCTTCGCTGACCTTTTCCGACAGGAAGCCCGAGTAGTCAGAGGACTCATCCAGCGATTCAATGGGCGGCATGTCGGCATCGGTCAACGCAGGTGGAACGGGAACCAGCTCATCGTCGGTTTCGTTCGGCAGCGCCGTCTCCACGGCCGTACGTTGTTGCTCGCGAGCCTCGACTTTGCGCCGACTGAAACGCTGCATGAAGCTCTCGCCCGGAACGGCATCGTCGATGTCCTTGCCCATGCTGCTCATGATGTCGCACTGTCCGCGCCGTCGGCACGCCAGTCGACCAGCTTGCGCTTGCGTTTCTTCTCGGGAAAATAGTTGGCGATGACAAATGCCTCGGTCCAGCGGTAGAGCTCGGCCGGCACGTCCACGGCATAGATTTCGTCCTCGCCTTCGAGGTAGGCGTGCGCCTCGTCGAAACTCATTGACACCCGGAACGGCGTTGGTCGTGCTCCGGGCTCGTCGACATGCGCGATGACGTAGGCCTTGGGTGAGTCACTGACCAGGTTGTAGTAGTAGCTCTCGCACTCATCGGCGAACAGCCTCACCTGTAAACCGCCGACCAGGTATAACGCGCAGCCACCTTCCTCGCGCACCGCCAGCGAGGGATCAGCGGAGGTGTTGCCACCGATCGCGATGCCGGTGGCCTGCCAGACCACGTCCAGCCATGGATTGTTTGCCGGGCGTCGCTCGAGCAGAACCGACACCGGCATGGCATTGAGTTCGGAAATACCGTCGATCATGTCCGGGGAGTCGTTCATAGCCGGATCCAGTCTGAATTCCAAGTCCAGCTGCAACTCCCGTACCAGCCTTCGGATTGGCGCTTGGACACCCGGGATCGTGTTCGGACGTCCGAAATAGTCGCGTCGGATTGCGCCAATTTGACCCAGTGCGTTGTGCCGTCAAGGACAAAATGGCACATCAGCGGGTGTGCCCGGAGCCTTGCTGCCGCGGCGAGCATGGTAATTCGGCGAGTGCAGGGCGTGGAACGTATATTGCTTTTCCCGGATGAAGAGTCGGTCGACGTTCCGACAAACCCAACTGGTACGAGACAACGACATGCTCATAGACCGTTTCGATCGACAGGTCAGCTACCTCAGGATATCGGTGACGGATCGCTGCGATCTGCGCTGCGTGTACTGCATGTCCGATGACATGAAGTTTCTTCCCCGCGCCAGCCTGCTGTCCCTGGAAGAGATCATCCAGGTCGGTCGCAATTTCGTCGAACTCGGGGTCAGCAAGATCCGGATCACCGGTGGCGAGCCGCTGCATCGGCGTAACATTCTCAAGGTGTTCAGGGAACTCGGCGCCCTCGACGGTCTTACCGACCTCACCCTGACCACCAATGGCACCCAGCTACCGCGGTTTGCGCAGGAACTGCGGGATGCCGGTGTCACCCGTATCAACATCAGCCTGGATACGCTGAAGGCCGAGCGTTATCGCGCGATGACGCGCAACGGTCACATCGAACGGGTGATGTTGGGCATCGATGCAGCGCTGGAGGCAGGCTTCGACCGGGTCAAGCTGAATGCGGTCGTGCTGCGGAATCACAACCATGACGAGGTGGTCGACCTGGTGTCTTTCGCCATCGAACGTGGCCTGGATATCAGTTTCATCGAAGAAATGCCGCTGGGCAGCGTCGGCGATCATGATCGCGCGGCCTGCTTTTATTCGTCAGACCAGATACGCAGCGACCTGGCTAAGCAGTTCGAGCTGATGCCGACTGCCGAGAGTAGCGGTGGGCCGTCACGCTACTACCGGATTCCCGGTGTACGGTCGCGGATTGGATTCATATCGCCGCACAGTCATAACTTCTGCGAGCAGTGCAATCGCGTGCGCCTGACCTCGGAAGGGCGCCTTTTGCTTTGTCTTGGGCAGGAACACAGCGCTGACCTGCGTCGTGTCGTCCGTGCCAACCCGGGGGATGACGAGGCATTGAAACGGGCCATCGTGGCGGCGATGGCGATCAAGCCACGTGGCCACGATTTCAACCTGAACGGGGAGCCGGTCATCTTCCGCCACATGAATCACACCGGTGGCTGAAATGAGCAATGATCAGATTCCGGCGCCCGGCAGTGACCGACAGCGGCAACGCGCTTACCGGCCCGATATGAGTGATGCGGGCCTAAGCCCGGCGCACGAAGTTGTGGCAATCGACGAGTTCGGGCAACCGCGTAGCGGCTACGTGGCCGGTGAGCGGGCATTGACCCTGTTCCTCGATGACCGCGAAATCGTCACCCTGATGACCCTCGGTACCCATCCCGAGATGCTGACCCTGGGTTACCTGCTTAATCAACGCCTGGTCCCATGCATCGAATCGATCGACGCGATTCGCGTCGACTGGGACAAGGGGCAGGTCCGTGTCGACACGTTCGAGCGCATCGCCGACCTCGAACACAAGCTCAAGCATCGCACCGTGACCACCGGATGCGGACAGGGCACGGTATTCGGAAAGATGGGTGACCAGATCGAGAAGTTGCGCCTGCCCGCTGTGCGTATTGCGCAGTCGCAGATCTATGCCTTGTTGAATGAGATCAATGACCGCAACGAGGTGTATCGCCAAGCGGGTGCGGTGCATGGTTGTGCCTTGTGCGCGGTGCACGACGACAACGGTTCCGATATCGATCTGTTTGTAGAAGACGTCGGCCGACACAACGCGGCCGACGCGATTGCCGGGCATATGTGGCTGAACGCGATCAGCGGCAAGGGCAAGTGGTTCTATACCACCGGGCGACTTACCTCGGAGATGGTAATCAAGGTTGCACAGATGCAGATCCCGGTGCTGTTGTCGCGTTCGGGGGTTACCTATCGCGGTTTGGAACTGGCGCAGACGATCGGTGTGACCCTGGTGGCGCGTGCCAAGGGGCGGCATTTCCTCGTCTACAACGGGGTCGAGAACATTACGTTTGATGCGGTGCCCGATACGCCGACGGAGGGGCACGCGACCGGTCTGCGTGCCAAGCGCGGGTAACGGTTTTCGGGGTACGGGAGGGATTTCCATGGCGGCTGTGATGACACCCCAGAACGACAGCTTTCTCAGCGTCAAGCAGGTTGCGGCATACCTGCAGCTGAACGAGAAGAAGGTGTACGCGCTGGTCAACGAGGGACGTATGCCAGCCACCAAGGTCACCGGAAAATGGATGTTTCCACGTGAACTGATCGATCGCTGGATGAAGGACTCGGCACATGGCGGCCTGCTCAGCGACCGTTTGGTCATCGCGGGTGGCGATGACCCCTTGCTGCATCGGGTACTTGCTGCGTTTGCTCATGAAGTCGATGCCATGGCCCAGGTCAGCTACACGCCGACCGGCACCCGGCTGGGCCTTGAACTCCTGCAGGCCAACCGCGTCGATGTCAGTGCGTTGCACTGGGGGCCGCTGGCCGAGAGCGGCACGCGTCATCCGGCCTTGCTCAGGCAACACCCGCAGCATCGAAACTGGGTACTGATCCGGGCATTCACCCGAGAACTGGGGCTTATGGTGCGGCCCGACATTGCCGGACGCGCATCGGCGCCCGAACAGCTCGTGAGCAGAAAGCTGCGCTGGGTTCAGCGCCAGGCGGGTTCGGGTGCGCAAAGGTTCCTGATGGAACTGCGCAAGATCACACCGGGAGGTGCCGACCTCGACATCACGGCAACCGCGCTTTCCGAACGCGAGGCAGCGGCGGCAATCGTTCTTGGACTGGCTGACATCGCGCCAGGCGCCCGTGCCACCGCGGCAGAGGCCGGGCTGGGTTTCGTGAAGTTTGGCGTAGAGGGTTTCGATTTCGCGCTACCGCGCGCGATCTGGTTCCGTCGCCTGTTCCAGGACCTGCTGGGCAGACTGCAATCCGGTGCCTCACGACAGATGGCCGATCTGCTGGGTGGCTACGACTTGAGCGATTGTGGCGAAATGGTCTGGGGCCAGGATTAGCGACACACCAAAGCAGTCACCGACCACGTGGCTAGCCGGAACACACCGGGCAGTCGCTGCGTCCGGCAACGCTCACCGACTGCCAGTGCATGGCCGCGGCATCGAAAAGCATCAGCTTGTTGCGCAGCGCGTCGACTTCACCCAGCAAAACCTGGAGTGCCTGCAGTGCCTGCATGACACCCATGACGCCTACCACGGGCGCCAGGATGCCCTCCATGGCGCAGGTGCCGTGGTCGACGGATTCATCCGGGTAAAGGCACTGGTAGCAGGGACGGCCGCCCGGCAGTACGGTCAGGATCTGCCCCTCGCGACGAATCGCGGCTGCGCTGACCAAGGGAGTGCCGTGGCTGACTGCAGCCCGGTTGATCTGCAGCCGGGATGCGACGTTGTCGGTGCAGTCGAGGATCACGTCAGCCGCGGCAACGCGTGTCGCGAGTTCGTCTTTGTCGAGTTCCCAGTCCAGCGCCTCCACCTCGCAGCGAGGATTGAGGGATTGTAGGGTCAGCTTCGCAGAATGTGCCTTGGGCTCACCGATGTCCTGTTCACGGTGAGCGATCTGGCGCTGCAGATTGGATGGCTCGACGCGGTCATAGTCGCTGATCACCAGCCGGCCAACGCCGCTCGCAGCGAGATACATCGCGGCCGGGGAACCCAGTCCACCCAGGCCGATGATCAGTGCGCTGGCATCGAGCAGCTGCTGCTGACCGGCCTCGCCGATTGCAGCAAGCCGGATCTGGCGGGCATATCGTTCACGTTGTTCAGGTGTCATGTCCGTTCTTCTGCCGATGATGAAGCGTTGGCGGTGGCGGTGGAGGGTCGGGCGAGGGAAACGTGGTCCCCGCTGCTGTCTGCACCCGGCCCAGCTGTATTACCGATCGTCGAATGCAGTTGTGCGACCAACGTTTCGGCGTCGTCCGTGAACTGCGGTTCCGCCAACAGCCAGATCTGGAAGTCGGTACCGACTCCCGGTTTCGATTGGACAGTGATGTTGCCGCCATAACGGCGCACCAGTCCATAGCTGATGGAAAGCCCCAGCCCGGTGCCTTCTCCCTGGCGACGGGTCGAATAGAATGGGTTGAACACCTGGGAGCACTGTTTTTCGTCCATGCCGCAGCCGTTGTCACTGATCGTGATGCATACGCCCTTGTCCTCCCAGTCGCGGGTCGCAATGACGATCCTTCCCTGTTGTGACGGCAGTGCATGGGCGGCGTTGCTGACCAGGTTGACCAGCACCTGCTGCAACTCCTGTTCGCTGATCAGGATTGGGATGGTCGCGTTGAGTTGCAGTCGCAGATCGAACGGATTCTGCTTTCGCAACGGTGATACCAGGGCAAGCGTGTTGCGAATCGCCTGGTTGACATCGATCTCGGACACATAGCCGGCATATTCGTCGGGTCGGGCGTACTTGAGCAGCTTCTCGATGATCCCCTGGATCCGGTAGATCTGTTCGACTACCAGGTCGATTTCGCCACGAACCGGGTCGAGTCGATCGCCGAGTTCGGCAATCAGTACATCGAGGTTGCCGAGCATCACCTGTACCGGGTTGTTAATCTCGTGCGCGACGCCGGCGGTCAGCTGGCCGAGGGCTGCCAACTTTTCTGCCACTACCAGCTGTTGTCGCGTGTCGCGAAGAACGGTGATCATGCGCTGCAGCTCGACGTTGCGTTGCTGCAGTTCGGCGGTTCGGTCGGCAACCTTGTCTTCCAGCTGCTCGGCCCAGCGTTGCATCTCGGTATTGTGGCGTTCGATCGTATCCAGCATTGCATCGAATTCCCGCGCCAGTTCCGCCAGTTCGTCATCATTGGCGACTTTCCCCACCCGCAGCACCTTTCCACGCCGGGTTGCCTGGACGACCAGGGACATCCGTTCCAGCGGATCGAAAATCGACTTGGCGCCACGAACCGCAAGTGCTGCGTACAAGGCAAGCAATCCCAGTAGCAACAGCACCAGGACGCCAAGTGTCTTCCACAATGCGGCACGATAAGGCGCCTCGAGGTAGCCCGCGTAGAGAATTCCAACGCGCTGACCGGCGCTGGAGACGATCGGCTCGTAGGCAGAGATGTACCAGTCGTTGACGACGAAGGCCCGATCGATCCATTTGTCACCACGATCGAGCACGGCGCGGCTGACCTCTTCGGAAACCCGGGTTCCCAGTGCACGGGTGCCGGGGCTGCGCGGCACGTTGGTCGAGATGCGCACGTCATACAGAAACACGGTGACCGTGCCACGGCTGCCGGCCGGCAGGCTTCCGGGCCCGTATACCAGGTCGCGAATGGCATCGACGAAGGCGAAGTTGTTGTTCAGCAGAACGCCGCCGTCGAGCATGGCGATCAGTGTGCCGTCTGCATCGTGGACGGGATGCCAGGCGCGGATGACCATACCGCGTTCTTCGATCGTCCGTTGCGTGGGGCGCGCGCGTTTGGTCTGTACCAGGCCGAGACGAACGGATTCGGCCAGTCCCGGTTGCAGCCGCTCCAGGTCACCGGGCCCCAGGATCTCGATGCCCACGCGTGCCGTTGTCGTCGATGGAGTGAAGTCGTCTATTGCCGTTACTGCACGCAGGAAGCTGAAACCGTCTGCCAACTGGCGCTCTTCGATCAGCGCGCGCAACACGTCTTCCCTGCCATGAGCCAGTGCGTCGCGAAAACGGTACGACTCGCTCAAGCGCGCCAGTCTGTCGAGATGATCGGTCTGGATTCTCTCGAATGCATCGTGTGCCACGGCCAGGTCGGTATTGACCTTGATGAACAGCTGATCGTAGGTGAACGAGGCACCCCAGGCGGTCAGGCCGGCGAGCACAATAGGCAGGATCAAGGCCAGCGGCAGCAGGGCCAGCGTGAGCAGTTTGCGGCGAACGCTGCCGCGGACCGTGTCTATCAGCTGCGAGATATACGACATTTCAGCCCCGCGCTGCGGGCAGGGCAGGCACGATCAGCCTACGCCCCACGCCTGGCACTTGCGTTCCAGCGTCTTGCGCGACACGCCGAGGATCCTGGCTGCCGCCGACTTGTTGCCATCCTGCATCTCCAGAACGCGCAGGATATGGCGCCGTTCGACGCTCTCCAGCAATAGATCGTCGTCATTGGGCTCGAGTCGATCAGCTGCGACCAGGGCAGCGGAACAGCCTGGCAGACTCTGGCTGGGTTTGTGGCTCAACAGCAGGCAGCGCTCAATGACATTCTTGAGTTCACGGATATTGCCAGGCCAGTCATACCGGGTCAGCCGGTCGAGCTCGGCCTGGTCTATCGCGGGAACCGCAACGCCGAGATCGGATGCGATCGATGCAGCGAAATGCTCGACCAGCTGCGGCAGATCCTGTATACGTTCGCGCAATGCCGGCATCCGGATGCTGAGCACGTTCAGGCGGTAGAACAGGTCTTCGCGAAAATTGCCTTTCTCGACTTCGTCACGCAGGTCCCGGTTGGTCGCGGCGATGATGCGGACGTCGACCGGCGTCTCGCGATTTCCGCCGACCGGACGGATGGCGCGATCTTCCATCACCCGCAGCAGGCGAGTTTGCATTGCCAGCGGCATCTCGCCGATCTCGTCGAGAAACAGCGTGCCACCATCGGCGTACGAGAACAGGCCGTCGCGCGCCTTGACCGCTCCGGTGAATGCGCCTTTTGCGTGCCCGAACAATTCACTTTCCAGCAGATCGGCGTGAATGGCACCGCAATTGATCGGAACGAAGGAACCCGAGCGTCCACTGTAATCGTGCAGTGCCCGTGCAGCGAGTTCCTTGCCGGTCCCGCTCTCACCGGAGACAAGCACCGTCGACGGCATCGGCGCGACCCGCTTGATCACTTCGCAGACGCCGCGGATCAGATCGCATGATCCGATGATCCCGCCCGATTCGTTCAGGTGCTTAACCTGCCGTCGCAACAGGAAGTTTTCCTTGTGCAGGCGCCGGCGTTCGAGGCACCGGCTGACGGCGGTCTGCATCTGTTCCATGCGGAACGGCTTGAGAATGAAATCGGATGCGCCGGCACGCAGTGCGGTGATCGCCGTCTGCAGATCGGCATGCGCCGTCATGAAGATGACCGGCGTTGCCTGGTCCTGCTCACGCAATTCGGTGATCCAGTCGACACCCGAGCGGTCGGGCAGACGGATATCGGAAATGATCAGGTCGAAATGGCAGCGCTCCAGCAGCGCATCGGCGGCGTCCGTGCTGGCGGCGACTTCGATCAGGCTGAAATCGGGAGCGAGCCCTTTCTGCAATGCATGGAGAATGCCGGGTTCGTCGTCGACGATAAGTACCGACGACAGGCGCTTGCCAGACCCGGTCTTGCCATCGTCGTCAATGCCGCGGCCGTCGTCCGTGAAGCTCGCGCGCAGGTTTTCAGTTGAACAGGCCATCGTGCCTCGGCAGGCTGGTAATTATTGCGTCTGCATTACCTGAGATTAATCGGTGTGCGGGGAAAATAAACGCAGATCGAGGGCGTATTCTCCGATATGCAGATTTTTGTTGTCTTGAATCTGGTTCAATCTGTCTGACGAGTGTAAACGAGGTTGGGACAAATTGTCCGAAGAAGGACAGCATGACGAGCACCGTTCTGGTTCCACAGCACCGGTAGTCTTCGCACGGGCATGGTGAGATTCGTGTGGCACCGGTATTGCTTGGGAATCACGAAGGAAAACCCTGAATTCACAAAAAAGAAAATTTGAAAATTATTAAGTTCGCAAGCGAATACGGCGATGGATCGACGCGGCCAGGTCATCCTGTCGGCATCGGTGAGTCGCGTGGTGCTGGATCGGCCAGTGGAGTGTGCCGGTGATCGCGGCTGCCAACATCACTGCGTTGATCCTGGCCGGCGGAAAGAGCCGGCGTATGGGAGGCACGGACAAGGGGCTGCTTGCATTCGCCGACGACACTTTGATTGCTCATGTCGCCAGGGCGGTGCAACCGCAGGTGCATACCATCCTGATCAGTGCCAACCGCAACCGCGAGGCCTATGCGCAAACCGGGTGGCCGGTGTTGCCTGATCCCCTGGGTGATTTCCAGGGGCCGTTGGCGGGGTTCCTGGCCGGGTTGCAGCATCTCGAGACCGAATGGATGTTGACACTGCCTTGCGATGGCCCGGTCGTATTGCCCGATCTGGCGGCACGACTTGCCGGCGGCGTTAGCGGCGACACCGAGATTGCTGTTGCGCACGACGGCCAGCGTCTGCAACCGGTATACACCCTGATGCACCGCGGCGTGTTGCCGGGGCTGAGCGAGACGATCGCAGGTGGCGAACGCAAGATCGATCGCTGGTTCCCGCGCCACCGCTGGGTCAGTGTCGATTTCTCTGACGTTCCGCAGCAGTTCTCGAATATCAACACGCCTGCAGATTACGCGGCCGCCGGTGGCCGTGGCTTGCCGGAGCACGAACATGAATGATCATACCGGTGGCGCGGCGATCGATGCTTTTCCGGTCCCGCTGATCGGCATCGCGGCCTACAGCGGCACTGGAAAGACGACCCTGCTGACCCGGCTGCTGCCGCTGCTGAAGCAGGAAGGCCTGCGCATCGCGGTGGTCAAGCATGCGCACCATACCTTCGACATGGATCAGCCCGGCAAGGACAGCTACGAACTGCGTGCAGCCGGCGCCGATGAAATGCTGGTGGCGGCGCGCTGCCGTTTCGGCCTGATTCGGGAGTGCCCGGACAGCGACAAGGAGCCGCGCCTGGCCGATGCGCTCGAACTGCTGCAGCCGCAGCGACTGGACCTGGTCCTGGTCGAAGGCTTCAAGCGTGAAGCGATCCCGAAGATCGAATTGCACCGCGCTGCACTACACAAACCCTGGCTGTTCCCGCATGATCCGAACGTAATAGCCATTGCCAGTGACAACGAAGCGTCGACGGAAATACCGGCAGACATGCCGCACCTGGCGCTTGATCGAGTGGAAGACATTGCACGATTCATCCTCGACTACACCGGACTCGCGAACCGACGTTCTGCAATCAGCGCCCGATAGCAAGGGTCTGCGCGAACGCGCAGCGATCACACCACAACCGTCCTGTGCCGACGACGCCGACGACCGTTCACTCTCGGTAGCCGAGGCGCGGGCAGCCATCCGCGATGCCCTGCGCCCGGTCACGCACGTGGAAAAGGTCGCCATCCGCGATGCACTTGGGCGCGTACTCGCCGAGTCGTGCATCTCTCCGATCGACGTGCCCAGCCATACCAACTCTGCAATGGACGGGTATGCCCTTGCCGGCACGTCGCTGCCGGTCGACGGCGTCGCCGAATTCGCGGTCGCCGGCACGGTGCTGGCCGGCGCACGTCAGCCGGTCGACTGCCCCGCAGGACAATGCGTGCGCATCATGACCGGCGCACCGATGCCGCAGGGCACCGATACCGTGGTGATGCAGGAGCAGGTCGAGGTCTGCCCGGGTGGCGTGCGCATCGACGGCCGTCATCGGGCAGGGCAGAACGTGCGCCAGGCGGGCGAGGACATCGCAGCAGGGAGCAAGGTGTTCGACAGTGGCCGCCGCCTGCGCGCCGCAGACCTGGGCGTTCTGGCCTCGTTGGGTTTTGGTGAGCTGGCCGTGTACCGCCGGCCGCGGGTCGCCTTCTTCTCGACCGGCGACGAGTTGCGTTCCATTGGGCAGCCCTTGGCCGAGGGAGAAATCTATGACAGCAACCGCTACACCCTGCATGCGATGTTGACCGAGGCCGGGGTCGAGGCGATCGATATGGGAGTCGTGCGTGATGACCCCGATGCCCTGGCCCAGGCGTTCGACGCTGCGGCTGACGTCGCCGACGTGGTGGTGACGTCCGGCGGGGTATCGGTCGGCGAGGCCGACTACACCAAGGCCATTCTCGCGCGGCGCGGGCAGATGTCGTTCTGGACCATCGCCATGAAGCCCGGTCGGCCGCTGACCTTCGGACGCCTGGGCAAGGCGATCTTCTTCGGACTCCCCGGCAACCCCGTCGCGGTGATGCTGACCTTCCAGCAGTTCGTCCAGCCGGCATTGCGGTACCTGGCCGGTGCGCCATGGCCGCAGCCGGTAGTCCTGCCGGCGGTCAGCGCCGTGAACCTGAAAAAGCGCCCCGGGCGCTACGAATTCGTGCGCGGGATCCTCGAGCGTGGCGGCGACGGCGCTCTGCTGGTCCGCCCGGCCGGTGCACAGGGTTCGGGTATTCTGACGTCGATGAGCCGTGCCAACTGCCTGATCCTGCTCGACGAGGCCTGTGCCGGCGTGGCCGAGGGCGAAACCGTGCCGGTCCAGCCGTTCGGCAACGAGTTGTAGCGGCTTCCGGCGGGTTCCCCGACGTAACCTATGCACTTCGGGCGTTCGAACGGCTAGGATAGCCGCGATCGATTCGAGATACAGAACAACACGACTGCCGGAAACACTGGCAGCACCCGGGGCATCATTTTCAGAGGAGCCGAGAGGACAATGACCAACAGCCCGATGCAATACCTTGACAAGGCCATGAATGCGCTGCACGACATGGGACTCGTGCCGACGGAAGACGACGGCCAGGAGGCACCGATCATCGTGCTGCTCAACCTGATCTCCGACCTGGACGAGGGACGCGTGGCCGCTATCGCGCGTACCCTGGACAAGGCGTCGCTGTTCAACGATGTCGTGCGCGAGCAGGTCCAGGCGATGGAGATCGGTCAGCGCTATGAACAGATCACCAATTCATTCAACAGTATCCGCGAGGATGCCAAGAAGATGGTCGAGCAGATCGAAGACGGCAAGCTCGATACCTTCGAGCGCATCAGCAACGTCTGGATGAAGGTGACCCGCGGCGACATCGCCACGCGTTTCGACGATATCAAATCCACCTACCTGGAAGTGACCGCGTCGACCAACGATCAGATCCAGCGCGAGAACAAGATCCTCGAGGCCTACCAGGATTTTCGCGGTGCACTGAAGGAATCCGAGGTGCTCGCGCTCGAGGTGCTGAAGACGGCCGAGTTGAAACTGGCCGCGGCCAAAGAGGAACTGGCCAGCGCGATGCAGGCTGTCGAGCAGTTCACCGGACACGAAGCGGCCGACCGCGCGCGCCTGGAGATGGCACGCGACGAGAAGGTGCGTGCGTTGCAGAACGAAGACAAGCGTTACCAGATCGCCAAGGACCTGTCCGACAACCTCACGGTCAGCTACAACACCTCCGAAGTCGTCATGGCGCGCCTGCTGCAGACCACAACCGCGAAGGAGCGCGTCTACGCCCAGGCGGTCACCTTCTTCGGTACCAACGAGGTCGTGCTGACCGCGTTGTCGGCGTCCTTCACCGGCATGTTCGGTTTGCATGAAGGCACGCAGACCATCGAGGCCATGAAAGAGGGTGTCAGCAAGTCACTCGAGGACCTCGCCGACATTGGTGGCAAGGTACAGGAGGCCGCTGTCCGTGCCGGCTACGGCCCGACGATCCGCGCCGAGTCGGTCAAGAAGCTGGTCGACTCTGTGGTCAACTGGCAGACCCGTTCGCATGAAATCATCGCCGAGATGCGTCAGCTGGCGACCGCCAACGCCAACGAGATCCGCGATGCGGTCGAAGACGGCAAGCGTCGCCTTGCCCGCCTCGCCGAGGAGGGCAAGGGGCTGTCGCTCGAGCTGCGCGCATGAGCGCGACCGCGACGCCGGCCGACGCCACGGCCGGCCACGAACGGCCACCCCTGGACGACGTGATGCTGGCGATGGATGTCGTCGATACGCTGCGGCGACGTGAGCGCCTGGTGGCACGCGAGCTCGACGAGGCCGGTCGCGAGCAGGACCTGTCGGCACGCCTGCGTCGCATCTATGAACAGCAGGGTATCGAGGTTCCCGATCATGTGATCGAGCAGGCAGTTGCCGCGCTCAAGGAAGACCGTTTCACCTACAAGCCGGCTGGCAGCGGACTGGCGCGCAGGCTGGCGCTGATTTACGTGAAGCGTGGCCGCTGGGGCAAATGGGTCGGTGGTGGTGTCGGCGCTGCGGCGCTGGCCGCTGCAGTCAACTATTTCGCGTTTATCGCCCCCGACCGGGCATTGCCGGACGAACTTGCCGCGCAGCACCAGGTGGTCATGGAATTGGCTGCCGTCGAGCCTGTCCGCGAGCTGGCACAGGCGATCAATGCCCAGGCCCAGTCCGCGTTGGTCAATGACGACACCGATGCGGCCAAAAAGGCCATTGCGCGACTCGGGCAGCTGGAAACGGCGCTGGCGCAGGAGTTTGTCGTGCAGGTGGTCAACCGGCCCGGCGAGCGCTCCGGCGTCTGGCGCATTCCGGACATCAACGAACAGGCACGCAACTACTACGTGATCGTCGAGGCGATCAGTCCCGGTGGTGAGCGTTTGCGGGTGCCGGTCACCAGCGAAGAGTCGGGCGAGACCAGCCTGGTCGATGCCTGGGGATTGCGGGTCGACGAGGCGACCTTTGAGTCCGTGCGGCGGGACAAGGCCGACGACGGCATCATCGAGAACGATCGCTTCGGCTACAAAAAGCGTGGCCACCTGGAGCCTGACTACGAACGGCCGACCAGTGGCGGCGCGATAACCCAGTGGTAGGGGTCGAAAAATGATTACCGGTAGCCAGGCCCTTGGCACGATCGATCAATCCCTGAACGAGGCCCGCGAGCAGGTGATCAGGCTGCAGAACCAGATCACCGAGGCCAGCGAGAAACAGCTCGCGCTGCAGCGTGAACAGGCCGAAGACTTTCGCAAGCTGGCCCGGATCCGTCTCGGCGAACTGAGCGACGACAGCACACTGCGACGCCTCGATCAGACGGAACAGCAGGTGATCCAGATCCTGGAACGGCGCAAGACGGCGCTGGCGGAACTGGAGGCACGGATTGCCGATCTGGCCGGGCAGCGCGAGACTCAGGAAGTGCTGCGACGTGAACAGGCGACACGGATCGATGCCGCAGTCGCGATCGTCGACGAGGCAGAGGCGGCCACCCAGCGACGACTCGACGCCGATGCCGATTACCGCGCGCAGCGCGAGCGGGTCGAAGAAGCCGAACGCAAGGCGATGCACGCCGGCGAAAAAGCCGAGCGCAGCGAGCAGGAGCAGGTCAGCAAGGGCGAAAGCTACCGTGCCGATCCCCTGTTCATGTACCTGTGGGAACGTCAGTACGGCCTGCCGGCCTACCAGGCGAGCGGACTCACGCGCTGGCTGGATGACAAGGTGGCGCGCCTGATCGCCTATGCCGATGCCAGGGCCAATTTTGCCCGTCTCACCGAGATTCCCGTGCGCCTGCGCGAGCACGCCGGACATCTCGAGTCGATCGCACAGAGTGAGTTCGAGCGCCTGCGCGAACGTGACGAGATCGCACGTGCCGAGGACGGCATTCCAGCCCTGGAAGAAACGGTGAGTGCCGAGCAGCGGCGGCTGGATGAAATTGATGCCGAACTCAAGCGGCTCGAGGAACGCGGTCTGGAGATGCAGCAGCAGCGCGCACGCTTCGCCGCGGGTGATGACGACTATATGCGCAGTGCCGTGCAGCATCTCGCCGAAGAGTTCAGCCGTGATGACATCACCTCACTGCGCTACGCGGCCCTGAACACGCCATATCCGGAAGACGATCTCGTGATTGCCGACGTGCAGCGGCGCGAGCAGGAGCAAGGCCGGCTGCAGGCGAGTATCGAAGGTCTGCAGGCGGCGGTCGATCAACACCAGCAGCGCCTTGCAGAGCTCGAATCCGTGCGCATCGAGTTCAAGCGCAATCGGTTTGATCGTGCCGGCTCGGTGTTCGCCAACGACGCGATCATTCCGATGCTGTTGCGCGAGTTTCTCGGCGGCATGCTCGACAGCCGGATGCTGTGGAAGGTGCTGCGCGAACAGCAGCGCTATGCCCCGCGTCGTTCCGATCCCGGGTTCGGCTCAGGAGGCTTCGGGCGTGGCACTGTTTGGAAGGGCGGGCTCGGTGACCTGGGCGACATCATCGGCGGCATCGGCCGTGGTGGATTCGGTGGTGGCGGCCTGGGCGGCGGTTTCGGTCGTCGCGGCGGTGGTGGAGGCGGCGGTTTCCGCACCGGCGGCGGGTTCTGAGCAAATAGCGCTGGCCGGCCCGGGTTGCCGACTTTGCATGGCGTGGGGCAGGCCATGCGTGCCATGAGTCGGGCACAGCCCGACCTACGCGTTGGCAGGAAGCGCCGGCACCGGGAATGATGAGTCTTTGCGTAGGGCAGGCCGTGCCTGCCACGAGTCGGGCACAGCCCGACCCACGCGTTGGCAGGAAACGCCGGCACCGGGATGATGAGTCGTTGCGTAGGGCAGGCTGTGCCTGCCACGAGTTGGGCGCGGGCCGGTCAAAGCGTCTTGAGGTACTCGACCAGTTCCCAACGCTGCGCATCGCTCAGATCATCGGCAAATGCATGCCCACGTGCGGAGTTCGCGCGCCGTGATGTGTCGTGCCAGGTCCCGGCATGTTCCGCTTCGGCCCCTTCAGTGGCGAAGCCCACCTTGACCGGATCGTACAGATTGTATCCGCGATAGAAGCCTGCTGGACGCTGCGCCGGCGGGAGCAGCAGGTCGTACAGGGTCGGTACCGAACCGTTGTGTAGGTAGGGCGCGCGCAGCCAGATTCCGTCGAGGAACTGGGCGACGTAGCCGGCCAGCGGTTCTTCAACCAGTCCTGTCCTTTCGATGCCCATCTCTTCGACGACAGCGTTGGCTTCACGCGCGGCTTTTTCGTTCCAGGTGTCCAGGCGTTCGCGGTCGGTACCGACCTCGGCCAACGCAACGACCTGGCCAGTGCGCTGACTGGCGTGGCAGCGCGCGCAATGTGATTCGAACACAGCGGCCCCGGCTGTCGCCCTTTCCCGGTCGATCGCAAACGGATAGGCCGGTGCCGGCTGGTTCGACAGGTAGTCATGCAGCCAGTCGATGTGAGCGAGAAAATCGTCAGTGTCTTTCGGCTCGGCACCCATCAATCCGAGTGCCGAATCAATGATCACCGAGTAGGCGTCATGGCTGTCACCGGCGAAATTCATGCGGTGGCCGGCAGCGGCACGATATTTCTTCAAATTCCAGACCGATGGCATGTCGGTCGGCCCGAAGCTGTCGTCCATCGGCCAGCGGATCATGAAGTACTTGGTCAGGTTCATCGCATCGTCACGGCCACGACCCCATTCGGGGAAGTCGTGACGATAGATCCATTCGAACTGTGCCTCGCGTTCGAGCAGCCGTTTGCGCGTGATCGGGATGATCAGGTAGCGGTAGGCCAGACGATCCAACCAGTCGAGGTCGGCCGCCAGGTTGATTTCCGGCATCAGGGTGTCGGCGTTGAAACGCGGATCCTTGGCGCAGTCGATCAGGAAACGGAAGAACGCCTCCAGGTCGAGTGTATGGTTTGGTCCGGTTGGGACCAGAATCGGTGTCGAATCGTGCGTGACGCGATAACCGGCCGTGTGGCAAACGGCACAGTTGTTGGCCACGCGGTCGAATCCTATGCGTCGCTTGCTGAACCCGATAGGCAGTTCATGGCCATGCTCCCAGGCGACCCCGAATGATGCGTAGCCGCCGGGACCGGGCAGCTTGTCGGCAAACACGCGCGGCAGCGTGTAGAAGATCCAATAGGGAATACCGGCGTCCTGTTCCGCACCGATCGAGCCGTACTTGAAGCGTTCGTCCGGATCCGTGAACACCGCTGCCGGGTACTCACGCAGGAAGCGATCCCAGCCGATATACGCGACGATCAGTGTGAGCGGCACAAAGATCGCAATCAGCACCTTCAGCCAACGCGGGAAACGGTTTAGGTGTTTCAACATGATCATTCGCCTCAAAATGTCTTCAGGTACTCGATCAGTGCCCATTTGTCGTCGTTGGTCAGCGTTGTGCCGTAGGCCTCGCCATCGTGCCCGGCGTTGCCGTTGCCGGGCACCCGCGTGTCGTACAGAAAGAATCGGCGATCGCTTTCTTCGGCGACGTCGCTGACGAAGCCGAGTTCGCGCGGGTCATAACGATCATTGCCGCGCCAAAAGGTGGCTGGCCGGCTGTCTGCCGGTGTCAGCAGATCCCACAGGGTCGGCACCGAACCGTTGTGCAGGTAGGGTGCTCGCAGCCACAGGCCGTCGAGCGGCGCGTTCGCGTAACCGAACGTCTTCCTGAAATGCTGGAAGCGGTACGGCGTGCCTGCATACGGGGTACCCAGGTTGAGTGCCAGCTCGGGTGTGAATGACTGTAATCGGTAGGGATCGGTGCCGATCTGCGCGATGGGGACCACTTTACCGACCTGGCTGCCGCTGAAATCGCTGCCGTTCATGCCATGACAGTCGGCGCAGTATCGTTGGTAGATCGGCCGTCCGCGCGAGGCAAGCTCGGTGTCAATGGCAAAGAACTCATTGAACGGTGGCGGCGCGGCGGTCGCGTTCCAGGCCTGGATCCTGGCAACCGCGGCATGGTCGATCAGGCGTGGGGTTGCACCGGTGCCGAATGAGGCATTCAGGTTACGCTCTTCGACGCGATCGTTGTTGCCATCCCAGTGCAGCTGCATGCCCTGCTTCTTCGCTTGGTTCCAGATGGTCGGAAAATCCGCGGCCCCCAGCAGTTCATCGTTGCGCAGGCGCTCGATCGGATAATTGAACAGCGCCTTGGCCGAGTTGAAGGTATCGACCCGACCCGGCCCCCAGTCCGGCTGGATATGGATGAAACGCAGACGTCCGAGCAGTCCTGCCACACCGTCGCGCATCAGGTGCACGGCGAGCGGGTAGACCAGTTTCCGGTCGATCAGGTCGAGATCGCCGCCAGCCGCCTCGATCCTTGGCAGAATCTGGCTTGGCGTGAAGCGGCGGTCAGACACGCACTGGTGCATGAA
>JAGRHE010000006.1:0-23966 GCA_020445165.1 Gammaproteobacteria bacterium | reverse complement strand
CAGGTCCAGCGTGTTGGCGCCCATACCGACGACCAGTTTCGGTTCGGCGTCGACCGATGAGCGAACCGTCGAGGAGTGGCAGACCGCGCAGTTGAGGAAGACGCGGTCGATACCCAGGTGGCGACGCTTTGACATCCCGACCGGCAGGTCACGGCCCGGTTCATAGATCATACCTACTGACTCGAAGCCATCTCCCGGCAGATGTTCAGCGCACAGCTCCGGCAGGATGCGCCAGATCCAGTAGGGGAATCCGAGATTCCGCTCACCGCCGGTTGAGCCGTATTTGAAATGCTCCACCGGATCGTCGTAGGCAACCGCCTCGTCGGCCAGAAAGCGTTGTGCCAGGTAGAGCGCCACGCCTGCCAGCAGCACGAGGACAACCGCAAGGACCAAGCGGCAGGAGATCCACGATCGGGCGCTTGACGTCTTGCTGCTCATATCCGTAAACCTCCGCTAGTTCGTCAGGCTGATGCAAAGCATTGCCGCAGTTCGGCATACGGGCGTCGGGTCAATTCGGCGAGCGTTGCGAGTTCCTGGCCGCTCTGCTCGACAAGCAGTGCGAGGGCCTGGCGCAGCTCGTGCAGCAGGCCATCGCGCCACGAGGCCAGTGCTTCGACATCGGGATGCCGGGTATCGGGTGGCATGGGGGTCTTGGCCCGCAACGCAGCCGGTATATCCCACATCGCCAGCCGGTACCGGATGCGTTCGGCACATTGCCCGATCGCGCGGCGTACCTGCTCGACATCACCACTGAGAAAGTTGGGCGGAAAGCGTTCACTCGATCGGTGACAGGCGCCACAGGTTCGCACGAAAGGATCGAGCAGCGGATCGGCGGCGAGTGCCGGTTCGGCCGCGGTGGTCCTGGGGGTTGGCAGCCCGGCATGCTCGCAACAGCTGGCTATATCATCGTCAGCCGCGCGAGCACCGGTCACGATCGATGACAGTCGTGACAACAGCAACCTGCGCGGGAAGGGACGTGCCTCCAATGCTGTGTCCGCCTGGGCGGCCAGCATGGCGATGGCGTTGCGCAACAAACTGAACCTGTCATCGAGGTGTAGGGAGAGTTCGACGGCAGCAGCATTTTCACCGGCTGGATTGGCCGTCATTTGCAGGCTGGCATGGCTGATGGCGGTGCCGTCCACGAGGTACAGATCGGCGGGGCCACCGACGCGTTCGATGCCGAACAGGTGGTTGTCTGCCACCGGTCTGGAGACGATGCTGACTGCTCCGAGTTCGTTTCCGGCGATGTTCAGCCGGCTCAATCGGCCGCGCCAGTTCTGTCCTGCTGCATCGCGGTAGAGAAGTCCGTCGACCTGTATCGTCGGCTGTTCACAGGTGATGCGTGTGCGCAAGGCCGTAGCAAGGGGTTGCGTCAGCTTGCAGTCTGCCCGCAGCGAGCGACCGGAAACAGCTGCCGACGGGATGGCATCAAGCAGCATCTGCAGATCGGCATCGGTGAGAAACGCGGTGATACCCGCTACGGCCTGCTTAATCCAATCGTCGGTGTTCGGATCCCAGATCGATACCGGTCTCTGTTGCAGAGGGTCGGACGCAGCCTCGATGTCCGCCGCTTCCGTTTGCGCCGTTTGTGCATCGATCACGGGTGATTCCAGGATTCTGTCCGGCCGCCGGTTCGGTATATCGCCGGACACGCGCAGCAGGCCACCGGGCCAGTACTGCATGCGCATCGCCTGCATGTGCGAGCTGAGTTCGGGATCGACTTCGAACCCCCGCTTGCCGCTGAGCCGAAACTGCATGGCAGCCAGGAGGAGGCGGGCACGACAGCTTCGACCCGCGCTTCCAGTGCCACAGCCTTGAGTCCAAAGCTTCTGGGTCAAGGCGAAATCGTTGGCACGGTCGGTTGAATTGTCGATTGCGTACGCGATATCCACGCCCTGTTTGATCAGCGCGCGAGTTGCATCCGGCGCACGCTCTGCGAGGCGGGCGGCGATCGCCGGGTTGGCATTGGTTTCGTCCCATAAAGGACGGGCAAAGATCGGTGCGTGATTCTGATGACAGGCGACGCAGACGACGCGCCGCGCATACACGGTCTCCGCTCGGCCACCTTCACGATAGTCGCTCACCAGCTGGAACTCGAAACGCCCTGCCGCTTCGTTGTAGCTGATGATCTCGAGTGCATCGGCTGCGGGCATGTAAGCGACATACAGTCTGTCCTTCACCAGCGGTGCCGGCCAATCCCGGGCTTTCAGGGCGGGTTGCTCGTCGAAGGCGACGACCATTCGAGGCGAAGTGAAGAACTGGGGTGCGGCTGCATTGCGCTGCAGGGACCGGCCATGCGGGATCAGTACCGACCGGACCGCTGCGGCAGCGTGATCGTCCTGTCTGCCCGCCAGCTGCCGTATCAGGGCGTCGAACGGAAATGGCAGCTGCTGTCGACCGTCGGCAATAGTCAAGGTATCGAACAGAGAGCGTCCGACGGCTGGCAGGTCAGGCCCCGGGTTTCCCGGATCGGTGACGAGTGTCGGGTTCGCCAGCGCGGCGACGTTCAGCAGCATGTACAACAGCAGGCCATGCCCGAAGCGACACGGTTGGACCGGGTTGCCGATCACGTTCATTCACCTGCGGCGGCCAACCGGGTACTTGCCTGGCTGCCGGGCCAACAGTCTTCGGCAACAGTTCTTCCGTGTGTGCGAAAGTTTTCGGCATGCTGCATGGCAACCGCCTCGTTGTACAGGGTGAAGTTCAACAGGAAGACATGGCCCATGTACGCGCGTCCGAGATAGAAGCCCGGACGCACCATGCGGATCTCGTCGCGGATACGCAGACCGCGCCGGCCGGCGAGAAAGTCCGGACGCTCACGGTAACCGTCGATCTCGTCATTGAACGCGTAGTCGATGATGATCGACTCGCGCCTCGAGTCGAGCAGACTCTGACCGCAATAGAGTTTCGCAGGGAAGAGCAGCCAGGCATCGTCCTGGATCAGGCCGAGGATCTTGCGTCCGGGGATATCGGTCTTGGCGAGCGCATCCGGGTCATCGACAACCAGTTTCAGCAGCTGGCGGTCCTGGATCATGTTGCGTAACAGACGCTTCTCGCGGTAGAAAACCTTTCCTTTCCACAGCATCTGGCCAATCGTTTCGAGACTGTCCAGTTTGATCTTCACGGCGAGGCCTTTGACTCCTCCCATGAGCTCTGACAATCGCCGCGCACCTCCGCCGTCGGCGAAGAAAAACGTACCATTGTAGGCACCGTCCGGGATTGGGCCGGCGGTCAGCCGCGCATAGACCTGGTCGATCTGTTCCTGGCTCAGGGTTGCGAGGTTCTCCGGTGTCAGTCGTAACAGCTGTTCGGCCGACAGGGGCAGCTCATGTTCCACCCTCGCCAGGTCTGGCTTGCTCTGGTAGTCGCTGCCATGTGCGAGGAACGGGATATCCGGCGGCGTGACTTCGCTGCAGGCGGCCAGGCAGAACCCCAGTGTGACGGTCGCGATCAGTTTCGCTGTGTGCATGCCACTCTCCTCACAATGTCGACAGAAACGCGGTCAGCGCCTGCTTGTCGCCGGGTGAAAGGTCCTCGCCGAATCGATGGCCGGCGTTCTCGATCGTGCTGGTGCAGGTGCTGTAAAGCTCACTGAGCAGCGGCAATCGATCGCGTGCAATCCCGATGACCTGATCTGGGCTTTTGAGGACGACTTTGGTCAGTGCCGATACCTCGTTCGCCATGTTGTTGGCCGCACTGGGGCCGACCCGATCAACCATCCGTTCCTGCAGGCGTTCGTTGTCGAGCACCGACAAGACCATGTCGCGCAACAGCTCCTTGTGGCGGAAACTGCCGTACAGCCCGGCCGGTGTACCGGCGGGAACTTCGATCTCGATGCCGACCAGTTTTTCGCGTTCGCCGTCCCAGAGTTTCGGTCCGATGGCACGGCGTATCGGCTGATCGATCAGCGTGGTTTTCGGTATGCGCTGTTGCGGGTTCAGCAATTGCTCGACCGACGCCAGGAACAGCTTGTAGCGGCCTTCGACAGACGGGTCATAAGCGAAACAGTCGGGAGGGTCCGCCAGCTTTTTGCCATCGGCATCGACATAGGGCGAGCGGTAGAACTCGTCGTCAGGATTGCTGGGTTTTCCGCAAAGCTCGGGGCCAATGGCGTTGTTGTGCATAAACGGCGCATGGGCCCAAAGGTCGACCAGGGAGACATTCCGGTAGTAGCCGCGGCCTCCGCCGGTCTGGTCGGAGAGATTGCTGTCCGGTTCGCGTGCACGATAGGTTTCCGAAGCGAACTCCTCCCAGACATGTCCTTTCATGTGATTGGAGTGCAGGGCGCGACAGCCGAAGGTGCCGACCTCCGAGGCTGGCGTGGCCTGGTCATTGCCGAGCCAGTCTGTGCGCACGCCGGCGACGTCGGATTCACGGTGGAAGTCCCGGGTTTCGACCGCTCCCTGCTGGCTCGAATGACAACGCGCGCAGTTTTCAGCAAACAGCACACGCCCGCGATCGACGGTACCGTCGCCGTGACGCCGGTCGAGATCAACAATCCAGTCATCAAGGCTGGCCAGTCCCTTCGCCTTCCACAAGGGTGTCGAATAGGCCTTCTTTGACAGCAGGAAATTGATCACGTCATGGGCACGATCTTCTATCGCCCGGAAATTCGGGCAGTCGCGTCGACACTGGCCGATATCGAACGGCGTCTGTCCGAAATTGCGTTGCTCGGGGTCGACCTGGTACAGGTCGGTAAGGTGGTTGAGCCAGCACTGTTCCGAGCATGAACCGATGTTGATATAGACGCGCTGTACGGCAAGCAGGTCACCGACTGAGTCTTCACCACCCTTTAGGATATGGAACACGGTTTCGCGTTCTGTACTCTTGTTCCAGCATTTGCCCGGTTTGCCGGATTCGCACCAGCAACTGCGCGGGTCGGCGCCAGCAGGGCAGCTGGCGACGGGGCGCCATCGATCGACCAGTTCATTCTCGAATCGCGGCCTTTGCAGCACGTTGATCAGTGCGTTCATGGTGCCTGGGTTGTTGACCTGGTCTGTGGGCACCGCGGATGTGTCCACTACGCCGGGGCGGGTGTGCGAGAACACCTGCCATTGCAGGCTGTCCTCGCTCATGCCCGAAACCATGATCTCGGACATGCGCGCATACTGGTTGCCGATTGCACCAACCAGGTTGTTCCATTCCGGGTTGGCCGGATCAGCAGGCGGGTTGGCTGGGTCAAAGGCAATATGGCAGGCGCCGCACGCCATGCCGATCAGGTACGGAGGTTCGACCGAGGCATCTGCCAGTTTGCGCGCCTGGTAGTCGGATAGCTCACGCTGGTCGGCCATGCGACGTGCGAACCCTTCCCAGGTGCCCAGCTTGCCGCCGTTTACCTTGCGCCAGGCGTCGGCATCGAAACGCGGGTTGGGGAACTTGCGCAGACCCATGGCGCCGGTCGACGTACCAAATGCCAGGTGACAGGAATCCTCGCGCAGCCCGTCTGCGGCGTGCGGATGTCCGGATGGCATGGGTGCGTCGGCGAAATCGCAAGCCGGATCCCGGTATCCCTGGCGACCGACATGTCTGAGCAGTTCGTCATCGCCATGGCACCAGTCGAAGCCGAACGTTTCCTCGTAACTGCGTGCCGGGCAGCCCTCGCTGCCGGGTGTACAGCAGCCTGGATTGTTAACCAGTCCCCAGATTTTGAAGCGCTCGTCGCGTTTGTCGCCGCGCAGCACGCGCCACCAATCGATCAGCACGCCCATCCGCTGCTGGAATACGTAGGTATGGAACCGGTCGTTTCCGGCGGTGGCCTTGTACCAGATTTCGCGGCCGGCACGTTCCGATGGGGTCAATCCATCCGCTCCGGCGTGAAACCCGGCATCTGACGGCATGGCGTGCGCAGGTTGCATGGCGAGCAGTGCAAGCGCCATGCAAAGAGTCGGTGGAACAAAGAAAAAACGGTTGCGCGGCATGACAGTCCCTCCTTCCGAGTGGGTGCCCGTCGTCAAGCCAACACCGACGGACTTACCACGTAGTTGTCCGGTGATCGGCGTACAGGCGCCCATATCGGGTCGGTCTGTCGTCAACGTTGTTCTTTTGCAAAGGTTTAGTTCCGGTCCCGCGAAACATCAAGTCGCTGAACGCCCGGCGGCGATAGGGAAAATCCTTACAAGAACCCGTTGATGCAGCTGCGTGCGGACGGCGAACGCAAACCTTGTACCGGCTGGCAATTCGCCAATGTCCGCCTGGTCGACCCGCTGGCCGGGGTCCGGCGGCAGCCGGCTCCCAGAGAACCGTCCGCCGCCGGCGTGACCGGGCGCCCGGATTACCAGATTTCCCTCTGGGCGCCCTGGGTCGGAGGCATTGCGATGCCCTTGACCACGATCTGGCGTACCGCGCCCGAGTTGATCAACCCGGCCAGTGCGTTATCGGACATCTCGACCAGCATGCCGTCGAGATAGACCTGACGGCCACCGTGCACCTGCTCGATCTCCGATTCGCTCAAGGATGCGAGTGGGGCATGGGTGAATGTCTTTGTTGCGTGAATCGTTTTCATGCTGAATACCTCGTTTGAATAAGCTCTTGGTGCCGCACCGAATTGGCTTGCGGCTGTGACAAGTCTGGTCGCAGGCGAGGATGAAGATTGGTGAATATTTCACCGGGTTTACGGTAGTTGTCCGGTGTTGCCGGCAGGGCAATCAGTGATGCAGGAAATTCAAACGATTCAAAAAGGGGGGAGGAGGAATCGTGGCGGCTGTCCGACTGGGTTGAAAACCTGCCCGGTCGGCGGGGATTCGTCGGGCTGCGAATGATGTGCCGACTGGCTGTGGCAGCCAGGCGGAAAGATGGAATGCGTTCCGTAGTTCAGCCGCGGAACTTGACCAGTCGCGTGACCTGGATGTCGGAGATGAATACGACGCCGGAATGCTCGTTGTAGAAGGGTGCGAAACCTTCGAGGATCGGTGAAACGAGCTCTTCGGGTACGGCGGCGATGATCATGATCAGCACGTCGTCTTCGTTGAACATCAGGTGGCCTTCGTGAAAACCGTGACTGCCCTTACCGGACAGGTTGTTGATGATCGTATAACCCTTGACGCCGGCGCGGTCCAGCAGGTCGGTTGCGAAGGTCCTGTGCTCGCCTTCCAGGATGATTTCGAGTTTCTTCAACGAGCTGAAATTCATATTTTTCATGATGCACACGGCTCCTGGTCGGAGGGATTCAAGGCGAACTCGGTATGGGGGATGCTGTGCCAGCCATCGTCCTCGTAGCGGTGTACGAGGCCGGTTTCGGGATCGACGATTATCAGGCGTATCCAGCCATTGCGCACCAGTCTCTTCACGGCAACGACGCCTTCGATGGCGATACGCCCAGTCTCGAATGGCGCTTCGATCAACGTGATCAGGCGCATGGGTTCATGATAGGGCTGGCCTTTGTCCAGCACGGTCTGTGCCGGCAGTCCTGTACGCAGGTCGCTCAGGTTGCCTGTCATCACGCCGAAGCGTCCGGCGACGTTGTGGTAGACCTTGCTGCCACTGCCGAACTTTTCGTTGTCGACAGTCGAGAAATAGTGCTCCATGTTGATCCACTGGCCGACCACCAGTGGTCCGGTCAGGATGTTTTCGAGCAGGCGGCGTTTGCGGTCGACGTTGTAGTCATAGGAATGCAGGAAGGCGCGACCATCCAGGGCGAACGAGCGGGTCAGGCAGCGCCGTCCGATGATGAAGTAGGCATTGCGTGACAGCCCCCATTCCGGTCGCACCTGCGACCAGTCCATGGCGTTGCGGCGGGCGCCGCGATACGCGCGCAGCGGGTCTTTGTATACGGTATTCGGCTGCAATGTGGGCAGACGTTCCTGGGCGCAGAGACGCGCCGCGGCCGTCAGGCCGTTGCGCAGCCGGTCCAGGTAGAGCAGGTGGGTCGGCGGCAAGAGCTCGAGATCGTGCAATTGGATCTCGTCCGTCGTCGTGTTGTGGTGTGCAGGGATGAACCACGCATCGCTGGCGATGTCGATCCCCTTGGCCCGGAGTCGTCTGCGTACCTCCGGCTTGTTTGCCATCTGTGCCAGGACACGGGCGCTGACCAGGCCATGGCTGCCGCCGCAGGCGCCGCAATCGAGCGCGGACTCGTACGGATTGTTCTCGGACATGCTGCCGTGTCCGACCAGCAGCACGAAGCGCGAGAATTCGCGTGTGAAGCCGATCGAGCTCAAAGCCTGGCTGACGAACATCGTCTGTTCTTCGAGCGAAAATCCGATTCGGCCGAGACGCTCGAGCTGCATCTGGGCAAACGAAGGGTTGATCCTGTAATCCTTGCGCAGGCGTTGGATGAAAGCTTGTTCGCGCTCGGGATCCAGTCCAAGCAGCTCGATCAACCCCGGAGACCCTGCCTCCAGCCCCATGGCCGATTCACGCAGTTCGCGGATGACCGTGTCGGTGATGCGTTCGGGCGTAAGCGCGAATTCCTGCTCTACGGCTTTTACGATCACGGCACGCTGGACGGCCCTTACGATCGAATCGGCTTGCTCACGATCGAGCTTGTCGAGCAGCAGATGGGTTGACGGCTTGTTGCCGTGAATGCGTTTGCGCCACGGGTTGTAGTGCTCCGGGGCCAGTGTCTTCCCGATCATATCGAAACCGAACAGCAGGCCGATTGCTTCGACGGTCACGAATGGCGTGAGTACCGACTCTTTGAGTTCATGCATCGCCTTGCCGAGCGCGCTCAGCGGCGCTTCGTCCCGGGGTGCGGCGGCACTGATCTCAAGAACGAGGTTTTTCGGCGTCAGGAGAACCGGGCACAGATAGTTTTCGCTGCCTTTGCCCAGCTCCATGAAGCTGACCGGTACGCCGAAGAACCCAGCAATGCCGAATGTCTGATAGTCGCCGATCCCTTCGAGTTGGCGGCGGATGCGCTCAGAGCGTGTATCGATACAGAACAGCGCCTGGACGAACGGCCGTTTCGCGCGTGGTTCCGGTGGTGCCAGGTTGATGCCCCTGAGCAGATGACCGATTGCCCGCGATTCCATGGCCTGGAGCCATAGCAGGCCTTCCTTGCTTTCAAATCGCGAGATGGCCTGCAGCAAGACTTCCAGCGACTCGACTGATAGCGAGGCCAACTGATCTGATTCGCCGACCGCATCGGCTGTACGTCGCAGCCATGCCGCCTGGCCATCCGCTTGTGTGTGAATGCGGCGCGGCACATACTCATTGAATACGCGTTCGATCAGGTCATGCTTGCCCAGCTCAAGCGCATCGCTAACTCGTTGCGCTTTCTCTGGCAGCACAAGCCCGCGATGGTATTCATGACGCAGGTAGACCTCGCAAGGACGCGTCTCGATGTATTCTTTCAGCCCCCCGGTCACCAATATATGGTGGCTGCGCGGCTGTTTCAGCATCAAGGTGTAAGCGACGATCAGACGCAATGCGACCAGGTCGACCAGGTCGGCCGGATACCTCGCCTGCCAGTAATAGCGACTGGCATTCGAGCGCCAGCGGATAAAGCCGGACCAGCCATGCAAATGTGCCAGCTCGCGCGTGAAGTAGCCGACCCAATGATTTTCCGGCACTTGCATCGCCTGCATTACACGCGCAATCACGTCCTCCGATTCACAGTCTCTTTCCGTTGTCGGACCGGGTAGGAGACTGTTCAGCACCTTGTCGACGTCGCGACCGGCGACCTGAACCCATGATTTGAAAAAACCGAGTTCGCGGCGTGGAAGATTCAGCGCGGACTGGCCTTCGTCGAAGAACTCGAGACATGCCTTGATTACCCGTTCGTCGATATCCGAGGCGAGATGGGTACCGAACAGCGCATCGATTGCGTCATAGCGTGGACAGTCGCCAAGCAACTTCTGTTCGAGATCCTGCTTGATCAGCGTCAGCGACTGACTATCGTCGTCCGGCTTTCTTCCGGACAGGACGGCATGCACATCCGCCGCTTTGGCCAGTCCACGTCCGGGCATGCGCCTATCGATTCTTGAATGCACCAGTGCAGTCAGCCAAGCTTCCAGATCGATGCCGTCGACGGGATTGGCCGAAGCGAATTCCGCAATTCGCTTGCGCAGTTCATCTTCGTCGACCAGGCCCTTGTCGAGATACTGCTGGTATTGTGATCGTGACAGGTAACCCTTGGCGCCGAACAGTTGCTGGCCCTTGCTGACTGCTTCCTCGAACGGCAGATGCTCGAAGCCGTGCAGCGGGTTGTGATGGATGAATGAGCGCATGGGCCAGAAGTAGGGGACCGGCTCACCGGCCACGTAGATCATGGCCCGGATCTTGAGCTTCTGACCGGTTGGGATAGTCATGACAGGTCTCCAACCCAATAAAGACTCGCAAACACGAGCGCTGCGAGCACGCCAAGCATCAACGCCATCGCGGCAACACTGAGATCAGGCGTGCCATCGGGTTCGCCGGGACCGGCAATCAATCCCTGCAACATGCGTGCACTCGCCCAGGACCAGAAGAACCATGTCAACAGCGTGATGCAGGCAAGCGTAGGCGCAGCGGGGGTGATGTTGACGATTGCCTCGAGCATGATGAAAAAACCGGCACTGAGCGGCGTCGCTGTCGCCGCCAGGATTGCCGCAACAACGACTGCCGCCAGCCGGGGAACGATCTGTGCCAACCCCCCGGGCGCACCAGCATAAGCCGCACCGACGCGCGATTCGATACTGCGTGTCAGGATGGCCAACAGAACGAGGGGTACGCTGAACACAAGTGCGGACAGAGATCGGTCGAGTGCCGATGTGTCTCCATTGACGGTCAACCACAGCAATGCCCAGAGTGACGACGCCATGAACCCGGTCCAGATTCCCAGTTCACGCGTTGCCAGCATCCTGAAGGCATAGAACAGCGCGCTTGCGATTGCCCAGGTGAGCAGCCAGTCGGGAACCCTGGAACCGGCTTGAGCAATGATGGCGAGACCCGCTTGCGGCCAGGCGAGCAACAGCAGGCCACGCAGCCAGGCATTTGGCAATCTTTGGAATATCTGGTTGAAGACAGCGCTGAACGGAAACAGCGGGAGGAACAACGCGGCAATCAGCAAACCGAATGTGGACATATCAGCTCCACCTCAGCACGACGTTGATGCGCGTGGCCAGTGCGACAAGCCATCGTGACACCCGCGAATAGAATTCGATCAGGAAGAACTCGCGTGTCACCACGGTAAAAAACAGGCGACGTATGCCGTGGCTGCTGGCCAGTCCGCTATTTCCCTTCTGTTCGGCGTAGTACTTCATCAGCCATCCGAGAATGACAAACGCGGTAACCAGCACGACCAGCGCATCGAACCAGATAATATCGATACCGGCGGTTGCGTAGAGTTGTGCACGGAACACCGGATCGGGATAGAGGAACAGGTCGAAGGCATGGCTGATCAGGGTGTAGCCGACGACAACGACCGCGAACGAAAACAGAATCAGGGTCATCAGGCGCCAGATGTTCTCAGTCTGCATGCGGTAGGTCGCAAAGATAAGTTGCGCACCCGTGACCCAGCCGAAGAACAGCAGCACGACAGCGCCTTGCTTCTGGAAGAAGTCCTGGGCCACCAGCCAGTGCGCCAGGAACAGGATCGTCATCGGTACGGCGAGCGTGATGGCAGCCATTACGAGCCATGGCTGGCGCGTTCGCGCCGGTCGCCTTTCGATGATGAACGTGTACAGGTGATCCTTCGGAACACCGTCATTGGCACGTGCTTCGCCGATCACTCCTCCGGCACCCAGAAACAGCGTTCCCTTGAACAGGCCATGTGCGATCAGGTGATACACCGCCAGCGAAAAGGCGCCCACCCCGCACTCCATGATCATGAAACCCATCTGTCCCATGGTCGAATAGCCCAGGGCCTTCTTGATGTCGCTTTGCGCCAGCATCAGCACGGATCCGATCACGGCCGTGACCAGGCCGACGACGAATACCCAGTGCAACACGCTATCGGTGGCGATCAGAACCGGCGCGAAACGATTGAGGAGGAAACCGCCGGCATTGACGATGCCGGCGTGCATCAGGGCCGATACAGGAGTCGGACCGGCCATCGTGTAGGGCAGCCAGGTGTGAAGGAAGAACTGTGCCGATCGGGCGAATGCCGAGAACGCGACCAAGGCCCCAACCACCTCGATCAAGGGCAGGTCGAACATGGTCCTTGCGCTGGAATCTTCCGCGATCTGGGCGAAAATTTCGGTCAGCGACCAGGTTTCGTAGGCCTGGAACAGCAGCACGGCTGCCAACAGCAGAGGCAGATCGCCAATCCGGTAGGTGAGCAGTGTCCACTGGGCGTAGCGTTGCGCCGACAGTGAGCGTGTGTCCTGACCCAACAACAGATAGAGCAGAATCCCGACCAGGTGCCAGGCGACCAGCAAGGTGACCAGGTCGCCGGCCGACACCATCAGCAACAGTGCAAAGGTCATCAGGTCGAGTAGTGCGAAAAAGCGCGCGTAGCCTTCCTCTTCGGCCATGTAGCGCACCGAATACACGTGTACGACAAGGCTGATTCCTGTAACCACGAACAGCATCAGGGTGCTCAGTGGGTCGACCAGTAAAATCGCCCAGCCATCGCCGAGCTCCAGATGCGGATCGACTTCCCCAAACACGGCGAATGCTAGCAACACGGATGCCAGCAGAAATACGACTATGGATATGGCGACACTTATACGGGCAACGTTCTGGCCGAATTGCGGTGCGAGCAGGTAGGTCAGGACCGCGGAAAGGACCGGCAGGCCGACGATCGCAAGTATCACCTGATCCATGCACGATCTCCTGTTTCGGGGAAGTGTCCAGCGCGAGTCGTTGTCGTGGACCGGCGGGGAGGTGTCCACCCTGCGAAGTCGGGGAGCCCGGTGCCTGAGTTCATGTCTCCATCATCCCTTCGTTTGCAGCCGTGCTTGCCGGCACTCTCGGAGTCTACGAGGAAGGTCTCGTAGTCAGGTTCGATATTTCGAATCGTTTCAATAGCATGCAATCTATGTATCGCCAGGGGAGGGATGAATCGACGCATGCCGGGTGACCTTGTGCGGGTCCGTGTTGCGTTCGAATGTTCGCATAGTCGCCGCGGGCGACGTCAATCACATGCCGTCGTCATTCACGAGGGCGGGGCAGCCGCTCAAGGGTCACCACATTCGTGCCGCCATAGAGACTTACAAAACCATTGGATTTCTGCCCCCTCGCGGTTACGAACGACCTGCGTAGCGACGGGGCGCTCGGACGACCGGTCGCCGAGCGTGGATCATACCGGCCCCTACGAACGATATGCGCCAGACAAAGCATTTTCTCACCGAATTCGGTGCACTGATCGTCCTGTTGGTCGTTATTACAGGCTGCAGCGAAGACGCTCCCGGACCATTGCGGGTCGGGACCAACACCTGGCCCGGATATGAACCGCTTTACCTGGCGCGGACCCTTGGCCGGTATGACGACTCCCAGGTTCACCTGGTCGAATTGCCCTCCGCGTCGCAGGTGATTCAGGGAATCCGCAGTGGAACGCTGGAAGGCGGGGCGCTCACTCTCGACGAGGCCCTGAGCCTGCTTGATGATGGAATCGCACTGGAAGTGGTCCTTGTCATGGATTATTCGGCGGGCGGCGATATGCTGCTGACCAAGCCGGAAATCGGCTCCCTCGAAGATCTTGGCGGCAAGACCATCGCAGTCGAAACCGGTGCGGTTGGTGCCATTCTGCTAAATGGTGCGCTTGGCCAGGCCGGACTGACCATCGGTGATGTCAATCTCCGGCCGTGCCCCGTAGACAAGCACGTCGACTGTTACCTGGCGGTCGACGCCGTAGTCACCTTCGAGCCGGCCGCGACGCGATTGCTGAAACTGGGCGCAAAGCGCTTGTTCGACAGCCGCCGGATTCCCGGACAGATCGTAGACGTGCTGGTCGTGCGCCAAGAGATTGCGACTGCACATGCAAACGATATCCGCCGGCTGATCCGCGGCTACTTCGAGGCCCGAGCGCACCTGGATGCACATCCCGACGACGCCGCGCGACTCATGGCACCGCGCCTGGGAGTCTCGCCCGATGAGCTATTGGCTTCATACGAGGGTATGGAGCTGCCCGATCTCACCGACAATCACCGGATTCTCAGCGGAACCCCGGCGCCCCTGGAGGAAACTGCGGCAACCCTGTCTGCGCTCCTGGTTAGCAATGACCTGTTGAAGCGAGAGCCCGCGCTACAGAACCTTGCGGTGGCCGACTACCTGCCGGCAGCGCGACCACGATGAGTCTGCCAGGGTCGATACGGCTGCGCCTGTGGTTGCCGCTGATCACGGCGCTATTACTGATGGCTTTCGCCAGTGTCACGCTCGGATTCTTCTATGTGGATTCCGAGAGCAACATGTTCACGAGCAACCGGGCATTTCTGGCCCGGGATCTGGCGCTCCTGCAGCGCGAGATAAACTACCAGTTCAGCCTTGGCAATGACAAAGACGCTGGACATGCGCTGGCCGCACGCGGAACCAATGTCAATTTCGACATGCTCGCCACACTCGACCCGAGCGGACGGATCCTTAACAGCACGCGCTTTTCACAGTTCGGCAGATCAGTCGGTGATTTCTCCGCCTACTTTGACAAAAGCCAGTTCGACGCGGTGATCCAATCGCAGCGTGCGCAAATCCTTGAACAGCACGACGACGACAAGCTGGTCGCGTATTTTCCGTTGGAGCTGGCGGGCGGTACGGCCCAGATGCGATCGTCACGTGATGGCATCTTGTTCGCCGTCTACGATCTCGGTTCGGAGCACCGGGCGATTCATGACAAGTTCATCCGGTTCACAACCTTGCTCGTGATTCTCGTGATCTCTACTCTGCTTGCGATGGTATTGTTTCTGAACCGCTTCGTCACCCGACCCGCGCAGATGCTGGCGCGCACGGTGCGATTGATTGCTGTAGGGGAAGGCGACGCTCAGTGCGCTATCAATGGGCGTGGTGAGTTCGCCTCCCTTGCTCGTTCTTTCAACCAGATGGCGATGCAGCTGCGTGAGCAGTTCGAGAAACGAAGGCTCGCGCTGGACCAACTGCACACGCATAAAGCGCTGCTCGAGGATACCGTTGCCAGGCGTACGGCCGAGCTGGAAGAAAACAACCGTACCCTGCTGGCCAGCCAGAAGAGCCTGGCAGAAGCACAGCGGATGGCCCACTTGGGAAGCTGGGTACACGACATCGAATCGAACCGTATCACACCGTCCAGGGAGCTATTGCGCATATTCGAGTGCAGCGACGACAGCGATGACCTGTCATTCGATCGCTTCGCGGCCAGGATCCATCCGGATGATCGCGAGCGTGTGATAGGTGAGTACGAACAGGTCTTAAAGCGCAAGCACCCGGTGGAATTCGAATTCCGTCTCCTGATGGAAGACGGTCGAACCAAGCACCTGTTTCAACGCTGCGAGATTGACTCCCAGGGTGGTGGCAACGACTGTTGTACGGTGGTCGGATCCACGCTGGACATCACCGAACGCAAGCTCAGTGAAATCGAGGTACTGCAGGCCAAAGAAGAGGCGGAAGCAGCCAACCAGGCGAAGGGCGCATTTCTGCGCAATATGTCGCATGAACTGCGTACACCGATGCATGCCATCACCAGCTATACCGACCTGAGTCTGAAAAGACTCGACGATGAACGCGTCCGCAACTACCTCGGCAAGATAAAAGCGAGCGCTCTGCGACTTACCGGGCTGCTCAATGACCTTCTCGAGATGTCGGCGCTCGAGCAGGGGAAGCTCGCCGTCGAGCGTACGCCTTACGATCTGCGTTCCACCATTGAAGCTGCCATTGCCGAGGCACAGGTCATCGATAATGGAAAGGCTCTGAGTTTCCAGCTCGATGCCCCGGAAGCCGCGGAAGCCGACATAGATGCCAAGCTGTTCGGACGGGTGGTTGCCAAGCTGCTTGCGAATGCGGTCCGATTCAGCCCGGAGAACGGCGTGATTGCGATCGCAGTTCATCCTGCCCATAGGGACGATGCTGTGGCTTGGTGGGCTATCTGCGTACACAACCAGGGCTCGGGTATGGCGAGCGATGAGCTGGGCAAGGTCTTCGCTGGTCGTGCGGCAGTGGATACCTCACTCAATGAAGCAACCCATGCCGGCATCAGCCTTGCCGTATGTCGTGCGATCGTCGAATTGCACGATGGTCTAATCTGGGCGACCAGTGCGGCATCGGGCGATGAGACCGGCACCACGATTCACATCGACATCCCAGCCCGCCAGGCACCGCTCGCGCATGCCCTTTCTTCCGATGTTGCACAACGCTGACCAACGCTATGCCCGCTCGTAGTTTCATGAAGTGGTTGCACCGACAGCACGGTGGTTGCACGCGCGCCGCGCGCAAACATTACATGTATTTGACCCAGGCATCGTTCATGTCGATCTTGAGTTGTTCTGCGTCGTAGCCACCTATCGCCTTGTCGGTCTCGGTATACACTGTGACCTCGATGTTGGCACGGTCTTCGCCATTCTTTTTGTAATGGTTGAGAATGAACCGACAGGCGAACGGACCATCCGGTGTGAAGCCGGCCTGCGTCAGGCCACCGATGAATTCAACCATACACTGGCTGTGCAAAACTGTTTGCCCGGGTTTCAGACCGGGGGCACTGTCAATGTAGTTCCAGATATCCTGAAAGGTCTTATCACAAAGGAAATCCGTCGGTTTGGCATTTCGAACCAGTATGCTCCCGGAAGACAGAACAAAGTAGTAGTCATGCATTGGGTGCAGCGCATCGTTGGCCTTGTTGCCGCATACCATCGGTTTACCGTTTACTACCTTGCTCATCTCACCAGGCTGCAGGGTTGGGCCGGGCTTGACGAACATGCTCCAGCCGGTCGGGTCGGGCACGCTCTTTGCCCAGCTGCCAAAGTACTTGAAATGCCACGTTTGCTTTGACGTCGCGAAGGGTTTGCTGTTCAGCCGGTAGGTGGTCGGTACCTGCACAGGCGCGTTTCCGCCATAAGTGGTCAGCATCTGGTTCTTCGGGGCGAGTGCCCCAAAAAACGCTCCGACGTCATTTGACGCGCAGCCCACCACCAGTAGCACCAGGCCGAGCGATAGCAATACGACGAGAATCGTGAACGCCTTTGGAATATGTTTGAGGACTTGCATGATATTCCCTCCTCATCTCAAACGGATCGTCAATCGGGGATCCGGAGGCGGAGCAGGGCGCCCATCACTCAGAGAGCGGTTCGTCGGCATCCGGGTTGCCTGGACGTCGATCGCGTCAGCCTCGCCGATCACCTGTCTCATGATCCAGCCTAGTCCGGGATGAAAGCCGCGGGCTTGATCAGCGTCAGGGACTTTCAATTCGATTTGTCGTGCCTGTGTGACCGAAAGCCCGGAATCAATGGCGCGCTTTGCCGTCGAATGCGAGGCACTACGACCGCGAGGTAGCCTCGTTACTACTGATGACCGCTGTCGCTTTTTTTATGAGGCGCGGTTGCCAACTATCATCCGTAGATCAACTCCGACCAACGATCCTGCTCCAGCATCTCCTCGCGTGCGAAACGAAACCTTGCTTCTGAGCCGGCGATTTTCGCTATCGCCTGGTAAAAGGCCTCCCGGGTTTTCTGCAGGCCAGCGATATAGACATACGTTTTGTCATCCTGCATCAGTTCCCAGATCTCCTGGGCATGTTTCTCCAATGCCTCGCTGAGGCCATGTTCGTCGCTATGCATCCAGGGGCGGCGGCTTAGACCATCGAAGGCATGGAACGTCTCATGGTCGTAGTAATTGGCGAAATCGTTGCGCTCTTCGTTCTGATAGAGCTTTTCCATTCCGGTTCTGGCGCCGTAGTAGAGGTGCACGTCGCCTTTCCACTCACGCTGGTTCTCGTAGAGGTGGCGGACGAATGCACGGAACGGGGCGATTCCGGTCCCGGTGCCGATCAGCAACAGCTTGGCCTCGTTGTCACTGGGCAGCGTGAAGGCGCCGCCATACGGTCCGGTCATCGTAATCGTGTCGCCCGGTCGTGCGTCGCACAGGTAGTTCGATGCACGGCCCGGGTATTGCTCTCCATTGACCTCGTCGATGTAGAAGCAGCGTCGCACGCACAGTTCGAGGTCGGCCTCGCCGGGCTTCGCCGTCTCCTCCGTGCTGGCGATCGTGTACAGGCGAAAATGGTCGGATTCGCCGCTGCCGGTCTTTCCCGGGACGACGACGCCGACGTTCTGGCCGGTCTTGTAGTGAAAGTCGGGGCGCGACACATTGAGCAGGATGCTGCGCACCTCGGGTGCGCTCTCTGGCGTAATGCGGTGGGTCTCCAGCACCTTCGCAGTAAAGCGGTCGCTGGTGTCGTAGTCACTCAGATTGGTCATGATCTTCACTCCTGGTGTTGATGTTTCAATACCACGGTGTGCTCGGTCGCACAGGTGTCACCGCAACAACTCTTTCCGCCACTGCAACTGCAGTTACTCCCGCAGCCGCCGCCTTCCTCGCGTGCCGGGCCAAACTCGGGGTGACGCTCGGCAAAGCGCCGGGCCAGTTGCTGCACCTCGATCCAGCCGAGCAGGATGGCCAGGATGGCGATAGGTGCGAGAATGAAATCCAGCAGGCTGGAATCAGGCATGTTGTCCTCCCAAGCCGGCAAAGCCCATGAACGCCAGCGACAGCATGCCGGCGAGCATCAATGTGAGAGCCGCGCCCTTGCTCACATCCGGCACGCTCGAGAGTTCGAGGCGCTCGCGCAGACCGGCCATCAGCATCAGTGCCAGCGTGAACCCGACCCCGGCGCCAATACTGAACGCCAGACTCTGCGCGAAGCTGTACTCGCGGAAGGTTTGGAACAGCGCGACTCCCAGGATCGCGCAGTTGGTCGTGATCAGCGGCAGGAAGATGCCGAGTGCGCGGAACAGGGCCGGGCTGAATTTCTTCATCGCCATCTCGACCAGTTGCACGGCAGACGCGATCACGGCGATGTAGCAGATCAGGCGCAGGAACTCGATCTCGAGTTCGACCAGCAGCCAGTTGATCCCGTACGCTGAAATCGAGCTGACCAGCATCACGAAGATCACGGCCAGGCCCATGCTCCAGGCTGTGTCGCGTTTTGCCGAGACGCCAAGGAACGGACAGATACCGAGGAACATCGCGAGCACAAAGTTGTTGATGATCGCAGCGTTCAGGAAGATGAAGATCAACGAATCAGCTGCCATGGCTGGTCACCCCCTGTTGTGCGGGTTCGTCCTGTTCAGACCTGTGCTTTTCTCTTGATTGTCGCCACCAGGCAAAAACCAGCAGCCAGCCGCCGAGCACGAAGAAGCCGCCTGGCGGCAGGATCATGACCACCCAGGGCTGGAAGCTCTCACCGAACAGCGAGATACCGAACAGGCTGCCGGCACCGAGGATCTCGCGCACGCTGCCCAGACACAGCAGGGCGAACGTGAACCCGGCACCCATGCCCAGGCCGTTGACCAGTGTCGGCAGCAGACGCTGCTTCGATGCATAGGCTTCGGCGCGGCCGAGGATCACGCAGTTCACGACAATCAGCTGGATAAAGGCACCCAGCGCGTTGTACAGGTCGAGACTGATTGCCTGGATACTGTAGTCGACGATGGTGACGAAGGTCGCGATGATGACGATGTAGGCGGCGATGCGTACCTGCTTGGGGATCGCATGGCGCAGCAGCGATACGAGTGCGTTCGAGGCGACCAGCACGAAGGTCGTCGCCAGGCCCATGGCCAGCGCGTTGATCGCCGAGTTGGTCACCGCCAGCACCGGGCACATGCCCAGCAGCATCACGAACACCGGGTTCTCTTCCCAAAGGCCGCGCAGGAAGGTGTTCAGGGTGACGGTCTCTTCCTGGTTCAATGGTGAATCCGGCGGCGGGGTGTTGCCGTTGCCTGCAGTCATTGGCGGCCTCCTGCAGATGGCGAGGTCAGGCGATCGAGATGGGCACGCAGTTGCGGCAGGATGGATTGCGCGCTCGTATCGAGCATGCGCGCCACCGCGTTGGACGAGATGGTCGCGCCCGAGATCGCATCGATCTGCCACGTCTGGGTCTTCTTGCCCGACTTGACCGCTACGATCGCGTTGCTGAGTCCTCCGGTTGCCTCGTCGACCCTGGCATCCAGCGCCTCGAAGTTGGCGAGAAACCGGGGATCCTTGGCGATCTTGTCGCCGATACCGGGGGTTTCGGCCATCTTCAGTACCTGGATGCCGCGGATGCACTGGCAGGCCGGATCGTAGCCATAGAGCACGCGGATAATGTCCTGATAGCCCTGCGCAGCAGCCTCGAGCGCGACACCGACCAGCTTGCCATCGGCATCGTAGCCGGCATAAAGCCGTGTGCCGTTGGCATCGCCCGCGGCGTCAGCCGGCCGGATGCCGGCAGCGTCGAGGATGAAATCCCTGCGTGACTCGGCGCCGGGTAACACCTGATAAAGCGCGCGCTCGATCGCCTGGCGCTTGTTCTCTTCGATCATCGGAGTCGTGACCTGGTAGGTCAGCACGACCAGGAAGCCGGCCAGCGCGGCGATCAAGCCGAGCGTGCGCAGCATCGCAACAGTTGGCGTTGGCGGTGTGACCGGCAGCTTGTCTGCCGGCTGCATCGTGTCGCTCATGAGTCGGCACCGCGGCGGCGGCTGCCGAACACGCGCGGCTGCGAGATCGTCGCGATCAGAGGCGACACGGCGTTGCCGAGCAGGATCGCGTACATGACGCCTTCGGGCAGGCCACCGAACAGCCGGATGACAACGGTCAGCACGCCGATGAACAGCGCATACAGCCACACCCCCAGCGGCGTGACCGGTGATGCGACCATGTCGCTGGCCATGAACCAGGCGCCGAGCATCAGGCCGCCAGACGCGACGATGAACAACGGGTCGGGGTAGCGAGCGGGGTCGAGCAGCCAGAACGGCAGGCCGGTTAACACCGCGCCGAGCAACACGCCGATCGGGATGCGCCAGTCGAGCATGCGGCGTGCAGCCAGGTACAGGCCGCCGAGCAGGATCACGATCGACGAGGTCTCGCCGGCCGATCCGGACACCATGCCCAGCATCAGGTCCATGCTGTTCGTATCAATCTGTTCGAACTTGTGTAATGCCAGCGGGGTTGCACCGCTGAACGCATCGACCGAGCGACCGGCGATCCAGGCACCGATTTCAGGCGGCTGCATGAACGGTGCGGTCAGCGTGGTCGGGATCAGCTCACTGAATCGGGCGGGCAGCATCGACGGTGTCCAGGTCGTGATCGCGACCGGGAACGCCGCCTGCACGAACGCGCGGCCGATCAGGGCCGGATTCATGACGTTCTGACCGAGGCCGCCGAACAGCATCTTGCCGAGGCCGACACCGACCACGCTGGCGACCACGGCCATCCAAAGCGGGAACCCCGGCGGCAGGGTCAAGCCGAGTAGCAGGCCGGTGATGACGACGCTCCAGTCGCTAAGTGTCGACGGTTTGCCGGCGAGCCGGCAGAACAACAGCTCTGTCAGCACGCAGCTGAGCGTGGTCACGGCAAGCAGCAGCAGGGCGCTCAAGCCGAAATTGAAAACCGCGAAGGCACACACCGGCAGCAGCGCGTACACCACGTGGCGCATGATCTGTGGCGTGCTGATCGTCTGCTTCAGATGCGGCGAACTGCGCAGCACAACGTTGATGTGGCGATCGCTCATACTGAAGCAGCCCTCTCCCGGTTTACTGCCTTGGCGATACGGAAGTACTGCACCAGCGGGATGTTCGACGGACACACGTAGGTGCAGCAGCCGCATTCGAAACAGTCGTTGAGGTGGAAATCGCTCGCCATCTTCCCGTACTCGAGCTGGCGTGCGAGCAGGCCGAGGGTCGACGGGTTCAGGTGCATTGGGCAGGCCTCGACGCACCAGGCGCAACGAATGCAGGCCATCTCCGATTGCTGCTCAGCATCGCCCGGTGGCGGTGGCAGCACGACCATGCCGGACATGGCCTTGGTGACCGGCACGTCCAGCGCGGCTACCGACATACCCATCATCGGCCCGCCAAGGATCAATTCATGTACCGGTTCGCGTGCGCCGGCATGTTCGAGCAAAAAACGGATCGGTGTGCCGACCGGCACCAGGTAGTTGCCGGGTTTTTCAATTCCGGCGCCGGTCAAGGTCACGACGCGTTCGATCAGACCTCGACCGCTGGGCAGCAGTTCGCCGATCTGCACCAGCGTGCCGACATTGAACACGCTGACACCAACCGACGAAGGCAACGAGCCGGGCGGCACCCGGCGCTGCAGCAGGCTCTCGATCAGCATCTTCTCGGCGCCTTGCGGGTACTTGGTCGGCACGGCCTGCACGTCGATGCGCCCAATGTCGCGCACACGTTTGGATAGCAGCTCGACCGCATCCATCTTGTTGTCTTCGATGCCGATGACCGCGCGCTGTGCACCGGTCGCACGCAACGCGATGCGGATGCCGGCGATCAGCATGTCCGGCTTCTCCAGCATCAGACGATGGTCGCAAGTTAGGTAGGGCTCGCACTCGCAGCCGTTGACGACCACGGTGTCGACCGTGTGTTCTTTCGGCGGGCGCATCTTCACGTGGGTCGGGAATGCTGCGCCACCGAGCCCGACCATGCCGCTGGCCTGCACCGCCTCGACGATCTGTTCAGGTGTCATCTGGTCGACGGCCTGCGGCGCCTCGTAGCCGATCGCCTGCGGCGAGCCTTCGAATACCCGGATCACGATGGCCTCGCCCTTGGGGCCGCGTGCGCTCGGCATCAGGCGGATGTCCTCGACCACGCCACTGGCCGGCGCGTGCATCGGAACCGAGACGAAGCCGTTGGCCGCGGCGATCGGTTCGCCACGGACCACCTCCTGTCCCGGCTTGACCAGTGACAGCGCCGGCGCGCCGGCATGCTGCGCGAGCGGCACCACCAGCTTCGGCGGAAACGGCAGGCGACGAATCGGCAGCCGCGCGGTCAACTCCTTGTGCGCGGGTGGGTGGATCCCGTGCTCGAAGGTGTGCCGACGGAAGAGATCACGCAATGCCATGGTCAATGCCTGCTCACTGGTATTTCTCGGCGCGCTTGACCAGGCGTTCCAGGTCCTTCTCGTTCGGGTCGGCCGGTGTGCCCGGGTGGATCACGCCGGCGGTGCACTTCTCGGCGGCCTTGACGATGTCGCGATACGGACCACCGCGTGGATCGATGACCGTGGCCTTGTGCTCGGCGTTGTAGGCAAAGATCTTCGGGTTGATCTTCGTGCACTCGTCACAGGCAGTGCATTCGGGCGTATCGATCCAGACCGGTTCGTAGCCGTCAGCTGTTGCAGCGGCGGCGGGTGCGCCACCGGCTCCGTTTCCCGGCACTGGTGCGCTGTCGGCGAGCAGGTTGGCGGCCGCGCCGTTACCGGTCAGGTTGAGCAGATTCGCGGTCAGCTTCTGCGCCATGTCGATGCGCGTCTGCTCGATGACCTGATCGATATTGCAGTCGCGTGTGATACCGGCCAGAGACTTGAGCTGATGCCAGAAATGCTTGCGGTCGTCGCACGAGGCAACGATCTCCTCGGCAACCAGTACCCTCATCAGGTGGTTCTTGCTGTCGATGCCCCAGATGTAGGGCACCAGGCCCTCGCGCTCGTCGGGCGCCATGGCGAGCAACTCGTGCAGCGGCAGCATGTTGTCGTTCCAGGTATCCGGTGGCGCCTTGCGGAAGTGCTTGCGGAAGCGTCCCTCGGTCAGCGCGAAATCGGCGAAGGTCATCGGCACCTCGAGCGTGGCCGGGTTGCCGAAGTCGTCGCTGTAGTTGAGCGTGTAAACAGGCCAGTCGTCGTCGATCGCCGGGTTGCCGTCCAGGTCGCAGCATTCCTCGAACGTGGTACCGGCGTCCGGGTCGTAGCGGAACAGCGGGTAGGCGCGCGACTCGACCGCGAGCTTGTTCTGCGCCGCCGAGGCGTCGTCGCCGATGCCGTGTTCCGGCTGGCAGGCCGCATAAATATTGAACAGTGCCGGACGGCGGCTGTTCAGGCCGGCGATGAAACCTTCGAGCAGGTGCGTGATGTTGGCGATCGAGCCCTGCATCACGTAGGCGGTGCGGTGCGCGGCACCGATCAGCGCCATCTCCTTGCGGATCTCCTCTTTGCCGCGGTGT
>JAGRHE010000069.1 GCA_020445165.1 Gammaproteobacteria bacterium | reverse complement strand
GTGGGTTCTACCCACGAAACAGCGGGGCTTCAAGCCTTTGCGTCCAATGCGCAATCCGTATTCCGGACAGCAGTGTGTGGCTAATCATCAGAAAGTTCTCCTTCTCAGCTCAGGGCGTCGAAACGGATAGACAATGTCGCGGCAAGGCCAATGTAATCGGGGAGGTTGGAGCCACCTTGATGAAAATCAATTGACCCGGAAAGCATCTGCCCGCTTGACGTGCGTCAAACGGCGCTCGCGCAACGAGGATGCTTTCAGCCGTCGCGACCCGCATGCAGTCTCGCCTTGATTTCGCGTTTCCTACGCCGCTCGACCAGCGGCGGGCAACGATGCTCGTTCCAATAGGTCACCTGGCAATCGAGACAATAGTGACACTCGCTGTCGACGATCTCTCCGGTCGGACGTATCGCCTGCACCTCACATTCACGCGCACAGGTCTGGCACGGTCGCCCACATTCCTTGCGCCGTCTCAGCCAGTCGAACGTGCGAAAGCGTGCCGGAAAGGTCAGTGCGGCTCCCAGGGGACACAGGTATCGACAGAAGGCTTTACGGATGAACAACCCCGCCAGCAGCAGGATCACTGCATACAGCACGAACGACCACTCACGCATGAAGTGGAGCGAGAACACGGTCTTGAATGGCTCGACCTCGGCAAATCGTTCGGCCGTTGTCATCGACTGCAGTGACAACGCCACCAACGCCAAAAGCACCACGTACTTCAACGCCAGTAGTCGCTCGTGCAGAACCGTCGGTAGCTCACGTGCCTTCAAGCCAAGCCTTTGGGCAATACGGTAGGACAGTTCCTGCAAGGCACCGAACGGACACAGCCAGCCGCAGTACACTCCCCGACCCCACAGGATCAGCGTGACCGCGACAAATCCCCAGAGCAGGAACATCATCGGATCGATCAGGTAACTTTCCCAGCTGAATCCGGTTACCAGCGAGCGCGCAAAGGTGAGCACGTTGACCACCGACAGCTGGGCGTAGCCGTAGACACCAATGAACAACAGCGTGAAGACCAGGTACCAGGTCCTCACCCGGATGAGAAAGGTCGGATGCCTGGCCAGCCAGTCCTGAAACAGCAGGATCAGCAGTAGCACCAAAAGCCCGATGCCCAGCACAACGATCTCGAGCACCCGCTCCTGCCATACCGTTTGCCACAAGGGTGGCGGTGGCGTGAAACGCGCACCGTCGCCACTCTCGATGAACAGGCCCCGCTCGACTGCGACACGTCGCAGACTCTCGGTTATCGAACGGTTGAGCACCATGGTGGTGATGGTCGCCCCGCTCATCCCATCGATCACCTGGCGCCCGTCGCTGCGCGGACCGCCGATCCGGATGTCGTCGACCAGTGGCAATCCCGCGTACTGCGCCACATACCCGGCCATGTCGCTGTCGGAGATGCCCACCACCAGGATTGGCTCCTCGTGTGCAACGATCTTCACGCCACGAATGACGCCTTCGACATCGAAGCCGACCAACGCGTTGATGGGTTTCCCCGAGTAGGCCGGAATAGGTGCCACATCGGCCGTCAGCATTACGTAGCCGAGCAACTCGCCAGCCCCATACACCGGCGCGGAAGGCGGCGTTCCTTCGCTAGTGCCAGTGCCGGTATAACCGGGAAACATGGCGCGGATCGACATCTCGTGGCTGGAGAAATCATTTGCCGCGACCCATGTCGGCCCCAACCCCGCCAATACCAGGACGCAGAACAATGTCTGCCATTTGCGGCACAGGCGGTGAATGGATTGGATGCAATCGCGCATGGACCGGCAAACTGTTCCAGCCCCTTGCGTTACGCCTTGATCGAGGTCAAGCGCAGAGACTGCCGTCGACACCGTTGACGCAGCCAGAGCGGATTGTGCGCATCATTGCCGGATGACAGGGAATACAGGTGGCAACTTCCGGCCGCTTGTTTGGTGCCACAATGCGGCAGCCGATGCGGCTGACCAGTTTCTTAATCCAAATCAAGGCGTTTGTGCGACGCACCAATTAATCTAGCGCCGTTCCCGGGAACTCCGCGTCACCGGACCTGAGACCTGCCGATTCGAAGTTGGTGTGCTGCAAAAGGCCAACTGTGCAGGTAATCCACGATGGCCGTGTAGCGGTGGAGGCTGCCCCATGTGGTCAGCGATCGGGAACAGGCGGCAGTGCGTGCCAATAACACTTCAAGACGAACAGCGCACAGGCACAAGGGGCGACAATATGGATTCCAGGGTAGGACCGGACGAGCCGCTGGATCAGCAGGCATCACGCAGCAACCGCTTGTGGGCAGCGACCCTCGATGCTGCCAGCGAAGGCATGATGGTCACCGATCATCGCGGCAACATCCTGCTGGTCAACCGCGCCTACACCGAGATCACCGGCTATTCTGCCGACGAGGTGATCGGTTGCAATCCGCGGGTGCTGCAGTCGGGCACGCATGATGAAAAATTTTACGCCACCATGTGGCAGGCACTGAACACGACCGGCAAATGGCGTGGCGAGATCTGCAATCGGCGTAAGGACGGCACGCTCTACCCCAGCTGGGTCAGCATCAGCGCGATCACGAACGATGCCGGCGAGGTCACCAACTATCTGGGCGTGTTCAGCGATATCTCAATCGTGCGCGCCGCCCAGCAGCAACTTGCGCACCTGGCGCATCACGACCCCCTGACCGACCTGCCAAACCGGCTGCTGCTGACCGAACGCGTCCAGCATGCCATCGAGATGGCACATCGGGAAAAGAAGCGATTCGCCTTGCTGTTCGTCGATCTCGATCGCTTCAAGCAGATCAACGACGCCTATGGTCACGATGCCGGCGACGAGGTGCTCAAGACCGTCGCGCAACGCATGCGCTGTTCGGTGCGCGCAGCCGATACGGTCGCCCGCCTGGGGGGAGACGAGTTCATCGTGCTGCTGGAAAACATGAAGAACGACGATTGCGCCAAGCGGGTTGCCAACAAGATCCTGGGCAATATCGCCGACGCCGATATCAAGGGCGAGCCGGATATCCGTTTGTCGGCAAGTATCGGTATTGCGCTGTATCCGGACGATGGCGTCGAGGTGGACACCCTTTTACGCAAGGCAGACAGCGCGATGTACCGCAGCAAGACCCTTGGTCGGGGCCGGGTCGACAGTTATCGCTCGATTGAGGACGAATGAGTGGCAGCAACCGCAGCGGACGATGGCCGCC
This sequence comes from Gammaproteobacteria bacterium, assembly GCA_020445165.1. Next base: position 9,990 of record JAGRHE010000069.1, on the reverse strand, counting down.
AGGGCTGTGAGCGACCATCACCACGAGCCTGAGTCACGCATCCGCTCCGGCTTTCCCGGTACCGCCACTGACCACGCAGCCAGGGTTTGCCAGACGCCTGTCACGCCCCACCAGGCAATACGATTCGATATCGGCCTGCGCACACTGCCGACAACTGCTACCGCAACCCTGCGGCGGCTGGTGGCGCTCGACCAACCCCCTGCGCTGCAGGGTCGCCAGCATGTCGCGCACCACCGCCGGATCTGAACCGACCACGGCCGCGATCTCGTTGACCCCGGCGACGCCACGCTCGCGCAGCAGACCCAGAACCTGTTGCAGGATCATGTCTCTGCCCAATCAAGGCCGTCGGGCGGGCGGCCGCCACGCTGTGCCCACCAGCGCAGACCGACGATACTGGCGATCAGCAGCAGCGACAATCCGATAATCCAGGCCAGCGAGCTGTGCGGGTGGTCGGCGTAAGTGGCCGACTGGTAGAACACCGTGGCCGTGAAGTAAGCGATACCGGTGGTCCAGCTGGCGACAAAACCGGCCCACGCCGTTCCGGTCTCGCGCCGGATGACACCAATGGTCGCCACGCAGGGGAAGTACAGCAGCACGAACAGCAGGTAGGCAAAGGCCCCGGCCTGGCCATCGAAACGGGCATGCATGGCGCCGAACACGGCATTGTCCTCGGCATGCCCGGTGGCTTCGCCATCGCCGACGCTGCCCAGTCCCAACGGATCGAGAAACGCCGACGAGACCTGCTGCAGGTTGGCCGGCACCGTGGCCGCTGCATCACGCAATTGCTGCACCAGGTCGAACGAATCGTTTTCGACAGCCGAGTCGGCTGGCGCCGCAAGACCGGTATAGAGATTGTCCAGCGTGCCGACCACGACCTCCTTGGCAAGTATGCCGGAGAAAATACCGACCACCGCCGGCCAGTTCTCCTCGCGCAACCCCATTGGCGCGAACACCGGCGTCACGGCCCGTGCCGCCGCGCTCAGTACCGAGTGTTCGCTGTCGTCGTTGCCGAACGAACCGTCGGTACCGAGCGAATTGAGCAGGTTGAGTGCGATCACCATGACCACGATCACCTGGCCTGCCTCCTTGACGAACAGGCGGACGCGGTCCCAGGCGCGCAACAACACGCCGCGCAGCGTCGGCAGATGGTAGGGCGGCAACTCCATGACAAAGCCGCTGCTGGTACCGGGCAACAGGGACTTCTTCATCGCCAGGCCGGTCAGGATCGCGACCGCGATACCGGTCAGGTACAGCGCGAACACCACGTTCTGGCCCGAGGTCGGGAAGAACGCGGCCGCGAACAGGGCATACACCGGCAGGCGAGCACCGCAGGACATAAACGGATTCATCAAGATGGTCAACTTGCGCTCGCGTTCATTTTCCAGCGTGCGGGTCGCCATGATCGCCGGCACGTTGCAGCCGAAGCCGACGATCAGCGGCACGAAGGCCTTGCCGGGCAGGCCGATCGCGCGCATCGACCGGTCCATGACGAAGGCGGCACGGGCCATGTAACCGGAATCCTCGAGCACCGACAGGAACAGGTACAGCGCGGCAATGACCGGGATGAAAGTGGCAACCACCTGCAGCCCGGAACCTGCACCCTCCGCCAGCACGACACGCAGCCAATCGGGGCCACCCAGCGACGTGATCAGCGCACCCAGGCCATCGACGAAAAAGGCACCGGCGACACCGTCGAACAGGTCGATGAATGCACCGCCGATGTTGATCGTGAACATGAACATCAGGTACATCACGGCGAGGAACACCGGCACACCTGTCCAGCGGCCGAGCACGACGGCATCGATATGGTCGCTCAAGGTGCGACGGACAGCGACCGTTTGCCGCACCGCCGATGCCGCCAACCGGTGAGCATGCGTGAAGCGGCTGTCGGCGATCGCCAGGCCCACATCCTGGCCATAGCGTTCCGCGACCCAGGCACGTGTTTCCGTTGCCGCCTGCGCGACCTCGGGCGCGAGATCCGGATCGTGCTCTGATTCGAGCAGCTTGAGCGCGAGCCAGCGCCGATTGGACGCGTCGTGTTCCGCGAACAGCGGCTCCATGCGGAACACGGCCTGCTCGACGGCCTCGTCGAGTGCAAGCGGATAGCCGGGCGACTGCCGTCCGTCGATTACAGCCAGCATGCGCGACTTGAGTTCGCTGAAACCCTCACCGCTGGTCGCGACGATCGGCACGACCGCACAACCGAGTCGACGCGACAGTTCGTCCACGTCGATCTCGATGCCGCGCTTACGCGCCACGTCCATCATGTTCAGCGCCAACACCAGCGGCACGCCCATTTCGAGCAGTTGCACAGTGAAGTACAGATTGCGTTCGAGGTTGGCCGCATCGACCACGTTGACCACCAGGTCGGCCGCACGTGACAACAGGTAGTCGCGCGTCACCCGCTCGTCGAGCGACGTGGCGTCGAGCGAATAGATGCCGGGCAGGTCGACCAGCGTCACCTCGCGCTCGTCGATTGCGCAGCGCCCTTCCTTACGTTCCACGGTGACACCCGGCCAGTTACCGGTCTTCTGGCGGATGCCGCTGAGTCGATTGAACAGTGCCGATTTGCCGCAGTTCGGATTGCCGGCGACGGCAATCGTCAAATGCATGTTGGCAACCTCACGGTCGGACTTCACGACGGCAAGACCTCGGCATACAGCTTTTGAGCGATCCCTGCACCCAGCGCAATCCGGTTTCCGCCCCGCGCCAGTACCACGCCACCACCTCGCCGCTGCACGATCTCGACCTCACCGCCGATATTCAAGCCCAGGGCCAGCAGGCGGCGGCGCAGGTGCTGCCCACCCCTGACCTGGACCAGGCGCATGCGCCGGCCGACGGGCAGTTGGCTGAGCGGTAGGGGTTCTGACATCGACGCCGCCTTGGATGCAAACGATTCGCAATTTCAGAATATGCTAGACGGAATTCGTATTTCAGTAAATACGGAATTCATAATCGGAGGCCTTGCCATGGTCACGCCGGGCAGCCCGATTCGCATTGACCGATATCAAATCGTCAAAGCGGGTCGACGCGTTAAGTTGTTGCCTTCATCGGCAGCGCGGACATTGGAGTTGGTATGTCGGAGCAGACCGTGAGTTACGTGATCGGCGATCGTCTCTACCTGAACATCACCGATCGCTGCACGCTCGGCTGTCTTTTCTGCCCGAAGACCCGGGGCAACCGTCAGCTGCACGAGTACGACCTGACCCTCGCACATCGCCCGACCCAGGCCGAAATCCTGGTCGCCATCGACGATCCCCGGCGCTTCAGCGAGATCGTGTTCTGCGGGTTCGGCGAACCGACGCTGCGCCTGAACCTGCTGCTCGACACGGCGCAGCACATCAAGCAGAACGGTGGCCGGGTGCGGGTCAATACGGATGGCCTCGCCAACCTGGTACACAAGCGCAACGTGTTACCGGAAATGGCGGGGCGCATCGATGCCCTGTCGGTGTCGATGAACGCCGACACCGAACTGCTTTACCAGAGGCATTGCGACCCCGCCCTGCCCGGCTCGTACGCAGCGATGCTCGACTTCCTGCGCGCCGCCCCCGAACACGTGCCCCAGGTCACGGCAACGGCGATCGAGGGACTGGCCGGGGTCGACATCGATGCCTGTCGCAAACTGGCAGAAAGTCTCGGCGTCGGGTTCCGGCAGCGCAGGCTGGATGAAGTGGGATAAAGAGCGGATCGGGGTAGATTTAGCGATCGCAAAGATTCACGACCCACCCGGCGCACCGGGTGGGACGAGGAGCGTTGAGGGACGCCAGCTTCAGCGCAACAAACGACTGAGCGTGATCTGGTCCGGGACACCGGTCTGTTCGATACCGGCGTCGCGTTGGAAGCTCTTCAGTGCCTGTACGGTCTGCTCATCAAATTCCTGGCTGGTCGGCATCTGTTCGAGCTTACCCAGTGCCAGCAGTTCCTTTCGCACGCGCTCGAGCATGACGGCATACAGGACAACGGCCTTGCCTTCATGCTTGGCGACTACCGACGGTGATGCCTTCTTCAGGCCGTTGCCTACCAGCTGATTCTTCATCGCCATCATCGCCTGGTAGAAGTGAACATCGCCATTCTTGCGACAGAAGCCGACCAGAGCGTATGCCAGCAACTCATTGGTCTGCCAGGGTGCCAGGTCGAACAGTCCGGGTTCGTAGTGATTGGTCGCGGTCACGAATCCGTCTATCCAGCCTCCGAAAGTGACCAATACGTCGCGCTTCTCGTCATACGCGGCGACGTAGTCGGAGCACTTGACACCACCGGCGCCTTTCACCGCAAAGCGGTTGTCCGCGTCAGCGGCAAGCACGGCCGCGGGCAGAGCCAGACACAGAGCCATGGCGCAACCGATCATCCGCACCGCAGCGCGCGATGATCGATCAGAAAAGAGTCCGATCGACAAAGTGTTGCCCATGCTCACAGCGCAGCCCGCATGGCCCGGTGCAATCCTGCCAGTCCGACACCCAGCAGCAACAGCGTGCCCGGAACCGGCACCCCGGGAGTTCCGGGGTTATTGGCATCGGTGTCGAAAGTGATCGGCGTCATCGTCGCCATCGCCTGACCACCACTGACGAATGTCAGGCCGGTCACGAATGCCATCGGATCGTTCGGATCGAGCAGCTCTGTCGTATCGATGCCGTCAATGGTGAACGCATTCACGCCGCCGGCAACCACGGAAGTGATGTCGAACGGCACACCGGCCATCAGGGTGAATTCGCCAACGCCCGGCAGAATCAGTCGGAAGGTGTCATCACCGTTCATCAATGCAGCTGGGATCTGGACCGACGCAACGTTGATTGACGAGGTGTAGTCGTAGCCAATGGCAACGATCGGATCGATGAAGATTGGGAACAGGCCACCCAGGCCGTTCTCATCCACCGGGAATTCGAACTGGAATTCCGGCACGCCGTTATCGCCGATGATGATTTCGCCCGGAAGGATCGGATCATCCGGCAACGCCCCCTCGACGACCGAGATGATGTCTTCGCCTGCAGGCGTGAAATAGAAGTTGTCGATGATGTAGCGTCCGCCGTCACCCAGCTCGAAATTGAACTCGCCGTAAACAGCGGTGCCACCGGCCAGAGACAGGACGACCTCGTTCTCCGGGAAGCCCGACACCGCGCTGACGTTGAAAGAGGCTTCGCTGACGTTGACAGGGGCTTCCGGTCCGTCGCCAAAGTCCGGGGTCTGACCACCGACGCCCGAATCGAGGTCGAAGTAATCACCGAACACGGTGGTCGTCGCGATCGGCACGTCGGCCTGATTATAGGCGGTGAAGGTCACGCTCCCTTCAGACACGGTGGCGAAGCCGAATGCGATCTGGCCAACGGCGCCCTGCAGAAAATCCACGCGCAGATCGACCGGCAGGGCGGTCGTCCCCTCTAAACCAGGCTCGTTAATGAACAACTGGTTTTCTCCAGGACCATTGCCGTTGAAGCCAAGGGGATCGGTTGTCGAGAACACGACGTCGGTTTCGCTGCCGGCATCATTGCTGTCGAAATTGTAGAACGGCACGCCACTGAAGAAGTCTTCATCGAACGTGATCAGCTCGGTGCCAACGGCTGTGACCATGGCGCTGGCGGGTGCGGACAGCGCACAAGCGATTGCGCTGGCGATGAGGGTTTGGCTGAGTTTGCGCATCATCGTGGGAAAAATCTCCTGAAAATCTTCTTGTTGCATCTGGCGCATCCTGGCGAACCTCTCAGGGAGTCGCGCCAGGCTGAAAACGACTGGAGCCTGGTAAGCAAATTCTAAACCAACTGATTTTCTTCATTTTTTCAATCGGTTAGAGAACAGTCGCTGACAGAGTGTAAAGATATCCGACACCGCCACCCTGTGGACAACTGCGCCTCAGCACGCGAATGCCGGCTTCAAGGCGCATCCATCACGCGAATCCTGACCTGCGACGCCGACACATCGTTGGCGTCCAGAATCGCCCGGGCAACGCCGGTCTCGGCTTGTGGCAATGCCAGGTAATAGTCGCAGTCGGCCAGCAACGCATGAACCCGTATCACGCGCTCGAACACATCGGCGAACTGCTCTTCACCGGCCGGTTCGAGATCGATGGAGTGGTAGCGGAAATCGTCCAGCACATCTCGCCACGCCCGACAGTAATTCGACAGGTAGTGGCCGCGTGGAATCGCCGACAGCCAGTACAGGTCCATCGAGCGGTTCTCGTCTTTCTGCAGCGCATGGTCGATCAGGCTGCTGACCGCGGCAAACCCCGATTCCCAGGCGACGAACACCAGCGGCCTGTCCGATTCCTCGTCGAGCGTGAAATCGCCGCAGGGGCCTTCGAGCAACACCTCGGTGCCCTTGCGCAGTCCGCTGAACACGAGTTCGGCGAACGGATCGTCGACCTGACGGCGCAGGTGGAAACGCAGCTGGATGGCGTCACAGGGGCAGCTGGCGATCGGCAGGACGCGCGGCTCGAGCCCGTCGAAGGTCACGGCGACGCTCTGTCCGGCAAGAAACTGCAGGCCGCCGCTGCGCGGTGTGCGCAGGGTCAACTGAACCACATCGTCCTGAAGCTGTTCGACCCGGCTGACCTTGGCCTTGACCGTCTGCGCCATGATCTCGGCTGCCGAACCGGGTTCGTGTGCCTCGATCACCAGGTCGCTGGCCGCGCGGTTGCTGCACATAAGGAAGGAACCGAGCTGACGCTCGGCTTCGCTGAAACAGTAGTCGCAGTGCTGCGACGGCTCGATGCGCCCGCGGATCAGGCGCGCCCGGCACTCGCCACAGCTCCCGTTCGCACAGCTGTGGCCAAGGTTGAGACCGGCGCGCAGGCCCGACTCGAGCAAGTTCTCGCTGGGCTCCGAGTCGAACTGGTGGGCCGAGGGCCGGACCGTGATCTTGTACGTCATGCGGACATGACTCTAACCACGGGCGCACGCCGCGCCAAGCGGGCAGACGAACCGGCACGATCGGGGGACTTCGATTCTTCGAAGTTCCCTCTACTTGGATTCGCGCAACTTGAGCTGGTTCATGAACCAGCCGACCAGTGTACCGAGCATCATCGCCTGGCGAGCATCACAGCGTTCCTGCAGGTCGAGCAGCCGCCCCTCAGTCTCGACCGCCAGTTGCCGGTAGCCGTCGAGTTCATCCTGCAGGCGCGCAATCTCGACCCGCGCGCGCTGAAGTTCGCTGGACAGGTGGTCCACATCGGGCCTGCCGTCACGATTGGCCTTGTAGAGCGCGGCCTCACGAATACGGGCCACCTTCTCGATCATTCCCGAACGATCGGAGTTGGCCTCCGGGTAGGCCTTGTGCAGCTCCGACATGCGGATATGACCTTCGAAGGCGTCGATCCTTCCTTCCTGAATATGCTGCTGCAACAGGCGCCGTGGCACGCCGACCATGCGGGCGGCTTGTGACAGGCTCAACAGACGATCCATGCTTCCTCCGGCGGACATCTCCCAAACGGGATATCTCTTTCGGAGAGTATAGACGCCTAAAACCAGACTGAAAGACTCGGTTAACGAGCGTCTGATCATTCAGAAATTCAATGACTTATTGCCGATCAGGCCGATTTCCCACGCAATCTGCCGAGTTCTTCGAGGATCGGCGTCAGAACCGGCTGCAACTTGCGCCGCATCAGGCTGCCGATCGCGGTACTGTCGCGAAAAACCGGGCGCACGACACCGTATCCAAGCCCCGACAACAGCCGCAGCACCCGCAGTTGCCGGTCATCGACGCCATCGATAGCACTTACCGCGCGCGCCGCGCCATCAGACGTCAACCACTCCCGGGTCTCCTGCTGCAGCTGTTCCAGCGGCGCATCGACCGCGCCTTCTGGACGCGCGGCGGCAAAGTAGGCGGCGATATGATCGAGGGCCAGGTTGACCACGTCCTGGTTGGACGGCTTGTCGAACACGCGGAACACGGTCTCGACGAATGCCTGCCCGGACGCAGAAAGTACCCGCGCCAGCAACGCGGCCAGGTCCCGGCCGTCACCGTCGAGATCATTGAGCGGTCCGACCAATGCGGCGTGCCCGGGGTGGGCTGGAACCGTGTCGGGAATGTCGTCTGCACGCGCAGCCAGGAAGCCGACATAGTAGGCGGGTTTGCGCTGCGCCTTGCGCCACAGGGCCGACACCTCGTCGGCGTCGAGCAGGCCCGGCTGCAGAACCAGGCGCACGGTCTCGATCTGCTGCTCCGGCTCGGCCTCGAATGGGAGATGCTCCACCAGGTATCGTGCCAGCACCGGCCCCATCTCGCCCTCGACCACGGCCTGCTTGCCGAGCATGTGACGTGCATTGGTCGCATCCTCCATGGCCCACCAGGCACGGCGCGCCAGCTCGTCGGTCAGGCCCTGTGCGCACACTGCCGCGACCACGGCTTCCGGCTCGCCGAGCAATAACAGCTGCTCCAGGCTGTCATCGCGCATCTGGCCCATCCGGGTCCAGCGCTGCAGGTACACCGGGTACCCACCCGGCGACCCGAGTACATGCCCGGACAGCAATTCCTTGACCCGCCGGAGGTATTGATCGTCGCGCCCGATCGGATTGAGCTGGACCAGGGCCTCACCCTGCTCGGAGAGGCCGTGCACGGTCATGCTGGATTCGTTGATGCGGATCGCCTGCGGCGAATTCGCCAACAGTACGTTCAAACGCAGACTGTCCTGGGGGGAGAGTTCCATCGGATATAAACGGGCCTGCCGCAGCAGACCACGGAATCAGCTTTCGACCGGTGGGGCGTAGTTGGCGTCGTTGGGATTGAGGAAGATGAATTGCGAGTCGCCCGGCTCGAGTTCGACGAAGTCGAGCGTTGCGGTATCGAGCAGCGGGACGAATTCCGGTGCGATGACAATCTGAACGCCTTCCGAATCGAAGCGGATATCGTCTTCGGTTGCCTCGTCGAAGCCCATGCGGTAATCGATGCTGCCGTCCGGCCGCTGCTGGGCGGCCAGGCGCAGGGCCATGCCGGCGGTCCCGCTCTGTTCGGCTGCAAACTTCACCTGCTGCGCCGCCTGGGGTGTCACTTTGAACATCTCGTCGTCCTCTTTGTACGCCTACGCGTGTCCGCCTGTGTGCTTCTGCCTGTCCCGCACCTTGCGCACGAATGCGACGAATCGCGCTGCCCAGGGGTGCGAGCGGGTGTCGCGCAGATGCGCGTAACTCGCCAGCAGGTTGCGATATCGCAGTCCGTCGTGCGCGCCATCCAGCCCGAAGCCACGCTCAACCTCGTAAGCAAAAGCGAACCCCGGAGGAACCTCATCCAGCGCCGAGTAGTGAAACTCGTGCGCCGACACCGGTTCACTGCCATCCACCGACAGCGGCCAGGGATGCGCAGCAGTCTCCCGCAACCGGACGTAGCCACGGCCCTGCGGTTTGCGGTGCATGCTGACCCCGGCCGGTATGACGCCCGCCATTTTACGCGTCTTTCCGTTCCAGGTCAGGCGCTCACACAGGTACATCAACCCTCCGCATTCCGCGTAAACCGGGCCATCGTTTTCAATGTACGCGGCCAGCGCGGCGCGCATGGCACCATTCTCCTCCAGCGCCTGCATGTGGGTCTCCGGGAATCCACCTCCCAGAAAGACGCCGTCGCAGAGTGGTAGGGCGGTGTCGCTGAGCGGGCTGAAGGGTACGAGCTCGGCGCCCGCGGCACGCATCGCCTCGAGATCGCCGGCGTAATAGAAGCCGAATGCAGCATCGTTCGCGTAGGCGAGGCGAATCGTATCGCCGACCGGCACAACGTCGGGCAATGGTCCGCCCGGAGCGGCCGGTACGCGCGATGTCGCCGCCAGTTCGCGCAGGGCATCCAGGTCGACCTGTTGCCGGACCAGTTCGGCCATGCGCGCAATCTGCCCCTGGCTGCTGCCGATTTCGTTGCTGGGAACCAGCCCGAGATGCCGTTCGTCGATCACCAGCTCATCGCTCTTGTGAACCGAACCGATCACCCGCACGTCCGTGTAGTGTTCGATCACCGCCCGCAGCTTGGCCTCGTGGCGACTGCCGCCGACCTTGTTCAATATGACGCCGGCAATGTTCA
>JAGRHE010000068.1 GCA_020445165.1 Gammaproteobacteria bacterium | reverse complement strand
GGTTACCACTGGTACCCGCCGATGATCGACAGCGAAGACCCGCTGTCCGACTACGCCGGGGTGTTCTTCGATCGCGACCATGCCGGCTTTGCCGATGCGGTCGATGCGCACTGGGTCAGTGACGACTTCAGCCGCGCGATGGTGGGCAGGCACTTCGCGACGCCAGGGGCGCAACGACCGATCGACAAGGCATTACGCATCGATACCCAGATCATGCTGGTCGACGATCCGGTCAAACGGGTCGACAACATGACCATGGCCTGGGGGCTGGAGGCGCGCGTACCCTTTCTCGACCACGAACTGGTCGAACTGGCTGCGCGGATACCAGCCGAACACAAGATCGCGGGCGGTGGCAAAGGCGTGATCAAAGAGGCCGCGCGGTCAGTGATACCGGCGGCCGTGATCGATCGCCCAAAGGGGTATTTTCCGGTCCCGGCGCTGAAATATATCGAAGGCCCCTACCTGGATTACGTCAAAGAGACCCTGCATGCTCCTGCTGCCCGCCAGCGCAGCCTGTTCCGGGACGACTATATCGCGATGCTGCTGGCCGACCCGAAGTCCCACATCACGCCGTTGCGCGGTTCGAAACTGTGGCAGATAGCGCTGCTGGAACGCTGGCTGCAGCGACACGGTATCGCCGCATGAACAAGAAGGCACGCCACTACCGGACGCGACTCGAACGTCAACGCACGCCGAGCGTCACCGGTGGCGAGCAGCACCAGGCACCCAACGCCGAAAAGCCACGCGACAATGCCGCGGTCGATTGCGGCTGGGGGCGCTTGATCTTCGCACACACCTTCCACGATAACCGGCGCCTGGCCGATGCCTTGCTGGCGGAGACACCGGGCAAGCGTGATATCGCGTTCTACGTCGCCGATCCGCATGTACTGCTGGCGATGGAGCCGCAGAACCTGTTTCTCGATCCGTCCCACACCTACCGCCTGTGGCTCGACCGCTACACGGTCTCGCCGCTGCGACCGCGCGGCTATTCGGTGCGCCTGCTGAACAACAAGGCCGAGGCCGAGGGTGCGCACCGGGTGTACCTGTCACGCCAGATGATTCCACCACCGGTCGAGTTCATGTGGCAGCAGCGGACGTCAAAGGTCGTGCACTTCTTTGTCGCCGCCGACCTGCAGACACGCGAGATACTCGGCGTGGCGACCGGCATCGATCACGTCGAGGCATTCGCCGACCCGGAGAACGGCTGCAGCCTGTGGGCGCTGGCGGTCGACCCGCAGGCACGCAACCCGGGCATCGGCCAGGCGCTGGTGCGGCACATGGCCGAGTATTTCATCGCCCGTGGTCGCAGCTATCTCGACCTGTCGGTCATGCATGACAACCGTGAGGCCATCCGGCTGTATGAACGTCTCAAGTTCCGCCGCATCAACACCTTCACGGTCAAGAACAAGAATTCGATCAATGAACCCCTGTTCATCGGCGCACAACCGCAGCAGTCGTTGAATCCTTATGCGCGCATCATCGCGCGCGAGGCGCAACGGCGTGGAATCGGGGTCGAAGTGCTGGATGCAGAGGCCGGCTTCTTCGAACTCGCACTCGGCGGCCGCACCGTGACCTGTCGTGAATCATTGAGTGAACTGACCACCTCGATCGCGATGAGCCGCTGCGATGACAAGGCAGTCACCCACCGCGTACTGGCCGCTGCCGGTCTGCGCGTACCGGCACAATCGAAAGCCGATGACCCCCAGCAGGCCGAGTCCTTTCTGGACGAATACGGCGCAGTCGTGGTCAAGCCGGCGCGCGGCGAACAGGGTGCCGGCATCAGCGTCGACGTGCGCGACCGCGACGCTTTGCATGCAGCCATCGATGAGGCGCGCAAGTTCTGCGAGAACGTGTTGCTCGAAGAATATGTCGAAGGCCAGGACCTGCGCGTTGTCGTGATCAACAACGAGGTCGTCGCCGCCGCCGTTCGCCGCCCGCCGCGCATCCAGGGCACCGGACGCGACAGTATCCGTTCGCTGATCGAAAAACAGAGCCGCCGACGCGCTGCAGCGACCGGCGGCGAAAGCCGCATACCGATCGATCGTGAAACCGAGCGCTGTGTCGCCGAGGCCGGTTTCAAACTGGATGACAAGCTGCCCTACGGCGATTACCTGACCGTGCGCAAGACCGCCAACCTGCATACCGGCGGCACGATTCACGACGTTACCGATCAGCTTCATCCCACGCTGCGCCAGGCCGCGATCGATGCTGCACGTGCGATAGGCATTCCAGTCACCGGTCTCGATCTACTGGTGCCGGATCCCGCCGGACCGGATCACGTCATCATCGAGGCCAACGAACGCCCCGGTCTTGCCAACCACGAACCACAACCGACCGCCGAACGCTTTATCGATCTGTTGTTCCCCAACACCGCCGGACGCTGATACGCACAATAGGCCCAATGAAACTGCTACCCATCGACCAGACCTACGTGCAGGACATACTGTTCCGCCTGCTCAATACACCGAGCCCGAGCGGCTTCACCGACCGTGCCGTGCACCTGGTTGCGGATGAACTCGACAAGCTCGGCGTTCCGGTCGAGCTGACCCGGCGCGGCGCCATCCGCGCAACCTTGAAGGGCGAACGCGAGAGTCCCGATCGTGCCATCGTCGCGCATATCGATACGCTGGGTGCGATGATCAAGGCGCTCAAGCCCAATGGTCGCGCCGAACTGGTACCGATCGGCCACTGGAATGCGCGCTTTGCCGAAGGCGCACGGGTCACCCTGTTCACCGATATCGGCAAGCACCGCGGCACCATCCTGCCTTTGAAGGCTTCCGGCCATACCTTTGCCGACGAGGTCGACAAGCAACCGTCGAACTGGCAGAACGTCGAACTGCGTATCGACGAGGACTGCTATTCACTGCAAGACCTGATGCGCATGGGCCTGCATGTCGGTGATTTCGTCGCGGTCGACCCGCAGCCCGAGGTACTCGAAAACGGCTACATCGTGTCGCGTCATCTCGACGACAAGGCCGGCGCCGCGGTGCTGCTGGGCGCGATCAAGGCAGTCAGGGACGCCGGCGTCACGCTGCCGGTCGACTGTCACCCGCTGTTCACGATCTCGGAAGAGGTCGGCTCGGGCGCGTCCGCGGTATTGCACGGCGACATATCGGAAATGCTGACGCTCGACAATGGCACCACCGCTCCCGGACAGAACTCGAGCGAGTACGGCGTAACCCTGTGCATGGCCGACATGAGCGGCCCGTTCGACTACCACCTCACGCACTACATGATCAGCCTGTGCCAGGAATTCGCGATCCCCTACCAGCGCGACATCTTCCGTTATTACCGCTCTGACAGTGCCGCCGCGGTCGAGGCAGGCGCCGACCTGCGCACCGCGCTGGCGACCTTTGGCATCGACGGTTCACACGGCTGGGAACGCATCCACTGGAACGCATTGGAGTCTCTGGCCAAGCTGGTCAGCGTCTACATGCAGGCACCGCCCCTGTTCCTGCGCGATCAGGACGACATCGGCCCCCGCGCCGGCTTTCCGATGCAGTGAAGCGGGCCGCCCCAACAGGCATCAGCAGCCCGGAAATGCCCAACGCGGTCGCGCATCCGCGGTCTCACCGGCGACCCAGATCTGCATGAAACGTTCGCTGAACTCGTGGGAATCGAAGCGAACGACGGCCTTGCCGTCACGCCACAAGACACCACCGGCATTGTCGTCCAGGCAGTAGGTGTAGCGGTCGCCGGCCTCGACAGCTCGATAGACATCACCGACCTGCGCCAGGTAGTGGGCGTAGCGGGCGGCCGATTCCGCGCCGTGACGCTCCCGGAACACCTCGTTGGTGGCCTTATCCAGTGCCGCGGCGGAAAAGCTGCGCCGGTAGTCGACCTGGATGCAGCGCTTGGCCGGCGTCGACGTATCGCTGCGGAAGTAGGCGGCGTCGTACAGCTCGATGAACCCGAGGTAACACGCCCGCGCCTGCGCCTTCAGTGTGAGCCAGCGCTCATCGATCTGCAGGCCCTCGCCGTCGCTCCGGGCGGCCGCAAGCGCGGTAACGGCCAGGCAGGTCAGCGCCAACACCAAGCGCGCGCGCCACATCATTTGTCCGCACCCCCACGCTGGAAGAACAGGGTCACTTCGCCAACCCGTAAACCGAACTTGCTGACCTCCGCCCGGTTGACCAGGACGCCGTCCTGGTGCAGGAACATCCAGTCGTCGAACTGCACGTCGTAGGTGGTTTCGTCGACCGGCAGGCGCATGGTGTACTGCCAGTTCAGGGCCGCACCGGCGGCCGCGCCGCTGGCCTTGCCGACGACGTCGGCGGCCGTGCCTTCGAAACGGTTGCCGTCCAGGCGCTGGATGGTCCAGATGCGCCGCTGGCGCTCACCATCGTCATAGACGAAATCCTCGGTCAGGGTCAGGCGGTCACCATCGACCTCACCGCGGATATCGACCGTGAAGCGCCGCTTGAGTTCGCCGGAGCGATTCTGGAACGTGCCCCAGGCGCGGCTGCTGCCATCGAAGTATTCGAACAGGTCGAACGTGGGCGAGGTGCCCGCATAGTCGTCGACGCGGACGCCGCTACAAGCGGCCAGCGTCAGCGCCGCGGCGAACAGCCACGGCAGTCTGGATAGGGTCATCATGGTTCTCCGAAGAGGATGGCTGAAGATGTGACAAGGGCCCGACCAGGCAGGATCGCTGCAACAGGATCACGGCCACCAGCTTGATAACGACCGGCAGGCCGGCGTACAGCCACGGGGTCACCGTGCTTCGGTCCAAGCCGGCGGACTGCGAAGTCAGCAGCGCCAACAGCGGCAGTGAGATACCTGCGGCGAGTGCCAGCGCCAGCTTGCCGGCCATGCCCCACAGGCCGAACAGGGCGCCGCCACGCGGTCGCGCCAGGACACGTGACTCGTGCGCGACGATGCGGCCCTGGATCGCGGCTGGCAGTGCGATATCGGCACCCAGGGTGGCACCGGTCAGCACGCAGACGACGGCAAACGCGGACAACTGGCCCTCGCCGAGCAGCGCCGCGGGAATGAACCCCGCAGCTGCGAACAGCATCGCGGCACGCCATGCACGCACCTCGCCAATGCGCCTGGCAAGTGCGACCCAAAGCGGCAATGCAAGCAGGCCGGCGGCAAAATACAGCAACAGCAGCAGACCGCTGTCACGCTCGCCGACACCGAGCACGTCGCGGCTGTAGATGACAAACAGGGTTGCAGCGGTGCCGCCGGCCAGCGCATTGAGCAAATGGATGCCAAGCAGCTGACGCGCTGCACTGCTGGTGTCGCGCCACATGGCACGCAAGCCACCCTGCGCACCACCGGCCGGTGTCGCGACCTCGGACCGGGGCAGCAGCCATACCGCCGCCAGTGCCAGCGGCAGCAGCCACACCAGGCCGTGCGCGACGACTACAAGCGCGCTGTCGCCGTCGATGATCACGGGCAGGGTCAGCGCTGCCACCGTGCCAACGATCATGCCGGCCTCACGCCACGCCGCAAACCGGGTCTGGCCCTGGTGATCACCTTCATCGTCACCGAATTCGGCACCCAGTGCGTAGTAGGGAATCGCAAGCAGAGTCCAGCCGAGGTAGGTGATGCTGAGGGTGAGCAGGAGATAGAACGCGGTCGCCTGGAGCGGCGGCTGGAACAGGTACCAGGCACCAACACCCAGCATCAGCACGCCGACACTGATCAGACTGGCGGGGTGCAGAACGGACCGACTGCGGTCGGCGAGCAGTCCGATCAGCGGATCGGTCACGACATCGAACAGGCGCGCCAACAACAGCACGGCGCCGACCAGCGCCAGGCCGATGCCCGGCAGGTCGGCGTAGTGTGCCGGCAGATACACGTAAAGCGGCAGACCGAGGAAGGCCAGCGGGACCGCCGGTACGGCATACAGGGCCGGGATGGCCGCGCGCCTCATCCGGCGGCCTGCGGTTTCTGCAAGGCGCACTGGACGACATCGATCTGTCCAGCCCGAAAGCCGGCCTCGCAGAATGCCAGGTAGTAGCGCCACATGCGCCGGAAGCGGTCGTCATATCCGTGCGCATCGAGCCACGTGGTCTGGGTGTTGAACCGGGTATGCCAGTGCGCGAGCGTAGCGGCGTAGTCGATGCCGAAGGCATGCCTGGCCCCGGCCTGCAGCCCGGCCTGCCTGGCCAGCTCGCCCAGACCGCTCTTGGTCGGCAGCATGCCGCCGGGAAAGATGTAGCGCTGGATGAAGCCACCCGGGTTCGCAACGTAGGCGTCGAACAGGGACTCGTCGATCGTGATCACCTGCAGCGCGGCGCGTCCGCCAGGGCGCAGGCAACGCTGCAGCGTGGCGAAATAGGTGTGCCAGTATTCGCGGCCGACCGCCTCGAACATCTCGATCGACACGATGTGGTCGACGTGGCCATCGAAATCGCGGTAGTCACACAGGCGCAGGTCGACCAGCCCGGCCAGGCCGGCCCGGGCAATCCGGTCACGCGCATACGCGAGCTGCTCCCGGGACAGGGTCAAGCCAATCACGCGGTGACCACGCCGGGCCGCGTACTCGGCGAAGGCGCCCCAGCCGCAGCCGATCTCCAGGATCGTCTCACCCGGTTTGGCGCCGGTCAGTGCCAGCATGCGCGCGTACTTGCGCTGCTGAGCGGCGTCCAGATCGGTGCAATCCGGCGCGCCGTCGAACAGGGCCGAGGAGTATGTCATCCCGGCATCCAGCCAGCGCGCGTAGAAGTCGTTGCCCAGGTCGTAATGGGCCGCGATGTTGCGCCGGCTGCCACCGCGCGTGTTGCGGTTAAGCCGATGCTGCAGCGCACTCAGAACGCGTGCGGCGGGTCCGCGCCGGTCGCCCTGCTCGTAGGCCTCGAGGTTCACCGCGAGCAGGTAGAGCAGCGCCGCCGGGTCGTCGCTGGTCCAGTCACCGTCGATGTAGCCCTCGGCGAAGCCAAGGTCGCCGCGCCAGAACAGGCGCCGCAGCAGCCTGCCCGGCCGCTGGATCGAGATCCGGGCCGCAGGCCCGTCGCCGCTACCGTCCAGGCGCACGCGCTGGCCGTCGACACCGAGCTCGATGCGGCCGTAGCGCAGACGCTGAAACAGCGCAACCAGGCGACGCGCTGACCACGACAGGCGCGCGGGAGATGGCGCCTCAATGGCGATGGATGCGGATTCGGAGTTCATATCAGCTGACCTCTTCCAAGGGGGGTTCGGGTTTGCGGTGGAAAGGCACGCCGCGCAGCCAGATCCTGAGCGCGTGCCAGTGAATGGCTGCCAGCACCTTCACCGTCTGCAGCGGTACCCGAAGGGCTTGGCGCAACAGCTCCGATGCTGTGAACGGATGACGCTCACCATGCTGGGTCGCGACCAGCAGCAGCTGCCGGTCACGGAATTCGCGGATGACAATGCGCAAGCGCCGTGCCGGGCGCGACAGGCGAAAGGCATACTCAGCCTGCATACCGATGAAAGGCGACACGTGGAAATCCTTGGCGTGCCGCGCGCTGAGCGGCCATGCTGGCGGTGTCGACTGCGGCCGTAGCAGGTAGCAATGCCGCTCGCCGAAAGTGTTGCGGACTTCGGCGATGACGGCGACAGGGTCACCATCCGCGTCTTCGCAGTACCAGAGGCTGAGCGGGTTGAACACCATGCCGAGCACGCGCGGGAAGCACAGCAGCCGGATGCGTGCGGGATGCTGCCGAACCCCGCCATCGGCCAGCACGCCTTCGGCCCAGGCGCGCAGATCGGCGGCGTCCGCGGGCAGGTGGTCGGCATCGTGGAAGCTGAGCAGGTTGAAACGGTTACGTGAGAAACACCATGCGCTGTCCGCTGCCTGGTCGATCCGGTCAATATCCAGCAGCAGGCTGAACACGCGGTACCGGAAACGATACCCGGTATCGAGCAGGCGCTGGTGCATGACCTCGGCGCGGTAGACACAGGCATGGGCGAGCGGCAACGTCATGCCGGCTGTCCCGCCAGCGTCGGAATCATGCTCAGTGCGCGCGAGGACTTTGCCTGTTCCAACCAGGGCACGCGCGCACCGAGCGCTGCGGCCACCTCGACGGCCGAACGCATGCCATCCTCGTGAAACCCGTACCCGGTCCAGGCGCCGGCAAACCAGGTGCGCTCGCGGCCCTGGATCCGGTGCAATTGCCGCTGCGCCCGCAATGCCCCGGCATCGAAGACCGGGTGCTCGTAGTGGTACTCACCGACGATGCTGGCGGCCGCCGGCTCACGGACTGGGTTGAGACTGACGAAGTAGTCGCGCCGGGTCGCCAGCCGCTGCAGGGAATTCATCCAATAGGTCACGCTGACCGGATCGTCTGCCGATGTCCCCTCGCGCAGGTAGTTCCAGGACGACCAAACCCGACGCTGCTTCGGCATCAGTGCAGGGTCGGTATGCAGCAGCACCCGGTTGGGCTGGTAGGAAATCGCGCCGACGACGTCGCGTTCCTCGGCTGTCGGTGACGCCAGCAGTGCCAGCGCCTGGTCGCTGTGGCAGGCCAGGATCACGTCGTCGAACTGCGCGCGCTGGCCATCCGCGAAAACCAGGGTGGCACCTTCCCGGCGACGCTCGACACTGACCACCCTGGCAGCCACCCGGGCACGCCCACCCAGGTCGTCCAGCAGGCGATCGAGATAGGCGCGCGAGCCACCTTCAACCGTCAGCCACTGAGGGCGGTCGGCCAACCGGATCAGGCCGTGGTTGGCGAAGAAGCGCAGGAAGCTGAGCGCCGGAAAATGCGCAATCCGGGCGCTCGGGCTGGACCAGATGGCCGCAGCCATCGGGTACAGGTAGTGTTGCCGGAAACCGTCGCCGAAGGCGTGCCGGTCGAGAAAATCGGCCAGACACTCGTCGTCCGCAGGCGGGCTGCGCAGCGCCTGTCCGGCCACCCGGTTGAACCGCAGAATGTCGCTGAGCAGGCGCCAGAAGTCGCGCTGCAGCAGGTTGCGCCGCTGGCCGAACAGGCCGTTCAGATCGGTCCCGGCGTACTCGAGGCGGCCGCCATCGAAAGAGGCTGCGAACGACATGTCGGTGGGGTAGCTCGCGACCGACAGGTGATCGAACAGCGCCGACAGCAGCGGGTAGTTGGGCCGGTTGTAGACCATGAACCCGGTGTCGATCCGCAACGAACGGTCGCCCTCATCGACCGACACCGTGTGGGTGTGGCCGCCGAACCGCGCTTCCTGTTCGAACAGCGACACATCGCAGGCGTCGCGCAGCAGCCACGCGCTCGCCGCACCGCTGATTCCGCTGCCGACCACGGCAACACGTCTGCTTTTGTTCATGATTAACCCTCTGTTTGTGTAGCAGTTATTGCACAACGTTACCTAATTTACTATACAATAGTTAAACACTGCGACAGGAAAAACAAGGTATCCCGCATGAAACCTGTACAATTCCCTTTCAAGATGACGCCCCTGCTCGCGCTCCTTTCATTCGCCTCCGTGCACGCCGATACCACCGGCGACCGGCACCTGCTCGACCACGAGGTACGCCGACTCGGCAGCGACGAGGTGGTCAACCTGAAGCAGGCATACGCGGGTAAGGTGGTCCTGATCGTCAACACCGCCAGCAAGTGCGCATTCACTGGCCAGTACGAAGGATTGGAGGCCCTGTACGCGACCTACCGTGACCGCGGCCTCGTGGTGCTGGGCTTTCCATCCAACGATTTCGGTGGCCAGGAGCCGGGCAGCGAGCAGCAGATCAAAGACTTCTGCCGCCTGGCCTACAGCGTGAAATTCCCGATGTTCGCCAAGACCAGCGTGCGCAAGGGAAGCGCCGACCCGCTGTTCGAGGGTCTGGCCCAGGCAGCCGGTCGCTACCCGAAATGGAACTTCCACAAGTACCTGATTGGTCGTGACGGCCGCCTGGTGGACAACTTCCTGAGCTTCACGTCGCCGCAAAGCCGGACAGTGGTCGACGCAATCGAGAGGCAGCTGTGAGCGCCATCCCCGAGCCGGGCATGGCCTGGCAGCAGGAGCGGCGCTGGTTGGGCTATGCCGGACTGATCCCGTTTCTGGCATGCCTGGCCGTGATGCTGCTGGCGCAGGATCCGCAATGGCGCGTCGTGGCAAGCGATACGCTGCGTCATTACGCCGCGGTGATTGCCAGTTTTCTTGGTGCCGTGCACTGGGGCGTGACAGGAGATAACCGTCCCGGTCTGCAGCACGCCCGGTTGCGCTGGGGCGTGATGCCGGCGCTGCTGGCATGGACCCTGCTCGCACTGCCCGCCCGCTTTGCGTTCGCCGGCTTCGCCGTGCTGTTCGGCCTGATCCTGGTGGTCGACCGCTACCTGCTGCCGGTCCTGGACGACCGCTATCGCCGGCTTCGTCTGCCGCTTACCGGGGTGGTCGTGCTGGTTCTGGTTGTCGCCGTCTTCGCGGTGCCGGTCGAAGCGGCATGAGTGGCGGCAGCTTGTCTTGCCAACTGCCGGCTGCACCAGGCGACAACGCTCAGGTTGCGCTGACTTTTGCTGCCGAATACCACGCTGACGACATCAGCCCGACATGTCGGCAATCGTTTAACCATGCGAACACAAAGAGGTACCCGCAATGACCAGCACGACCGATAACCAGGGCGCCTACCGGATCGGCGCCGTTGCCCGTCTCACTGGTATCTCGCCCGACACCCTGCGCATCTGGGAGCGGCGATACGAGATTGTCGACCCTCAACGCACACCAAAAGGCGGCAGGCTGTACAGCCAGCAGGACGTGACCCGGCTGACGATGATCAAGACGCTGGTCGACCAGGGTTACGCAATCAGCACCGTGGCCAACCTGCCGATCGACGAGCTCAACCGCCGGCTCAACTCGGCGCAGCCGGCCAACCTGCCGCCGGTTGGCAGTGGCCAGCACGAGGTGTGCGTCGTAGGCCAGGCGATCTCGGTGCGCGCCTGCAACACGGAAAGCATGCCCAAAGGGCTGGAACTGGCCGGCGCCTACACCGACCTGGAGGCTTTTCTCGAAGACGAGACCGAATGCGACACGCTGGTGATCGAGCTGCCCTTCCTGGACCGCCAGATTGCGCGTGATCTGAACAACCCGGAGCTGCGTACGCGCGCGCGCAGGATCATCGTGATCTACGCCTTCAGTCCGTCGAACATCGTCAGCCAGCTGCAGCGCTACGGGCTGCACACTCTGCGTGCCCCGGTGGCGCTGGAGCATATCTGGCAACAATGCCAGCTGGCCCAGACCCGCCAGGTCGACTGGCAACCACCGGAATGGAACCCGAAGGTCGCCAGCAACGAGCCGGTACCGCCCAAGCGTTTCAGCCGGGAGCAGCTGGTGCACCTGTCGGGGGTGACTACCAGCCTCGACTGCGAATGCCCACACCACATGGCCAGCCTGATCGAGCAACTGACCGCGTTCGAGGATTACAGTGCCCGTTGCGAGGTGGCATCCAAGCAGGATGCCGCCCTGCACGGCTACCTGCATCAGATGACGGCACGTGCACGCTGGCTGATGGAGGTGGCACTCGAACGTCTGGCCGAGGTGGAAAACCTGTCGGTCCCGGGACGCGAAAGTGCACCGGCGCGCGAGCATTGATGGAGCCGTGCACCCTGGGACACGCGACCGGGCTGTCATGTGTGACCTGGATCAGAAAAACGTGGTCGCTGGGAAGAATTTTCTCAGCCTTCACGAAAAAGTCACGCGCATGGTCTACACATTAGGAACCCGAAACACACCAGCGGCCCCGAAGAGGCGGCGGTGGGGCAACCACCACCCTGAAATGGATGCAGAATCGCGATGAACAGTGCCACGCAGCAGCCGGCCTACCCGGCAATCGCCAACGAAGATCAGCCGGAGTCGCATTTTGGCGACCTCAGAAAAGGCGCCTACCTGAAACGGCGCGCCGCCTACCAGCTACAGGCCTCGTCGCCGGCCGGCAGCCAGGCCGGTTCACTGACACCTCGCACGCGTACCCCGGGACAGGAATCCTGATCCGGACGGCCCGCATCACTTGACCTCGGCCCAGGCCGCGAGCGCCCGTTCGCGGCTGGCCTTCAGATCGACCAGCGGCTTCGGATAGTCGCGCCCCAGCCTGATTCCCGCCTCGTCGAGTACCGCAGCCGGCGCCTCCCATGGCCGGTGCAGCCACTTGTCCGGCAGGCCCTTGAGCTCCGGCACCCACTGGCGCACGTAGGCGCCGCGCGGATCGAATTTCTCGCCCTGCAGAACCGGGTTGAACACGCGGAAGTACGGCGCGGCATCGGCACCGCTGCCGGCCGTCCACTGCCAGCCGAGACTGTTGCTGGCCAGATCGGCATCGACCAGCGTGTCCCAGAACCAGCGCGCACCCGCCTGCCACGGCAGCAGCAGGTTCTTGGTCAGGAACGAGGCCACGATCATACGCACGCGGTTGTGCATCCAGCCGGTATGCCACAACTGGCGCATGCCGGCGTCGACCATCGGCACCCCGGTTCGCCCGCGCTGCCAGGCGCGCAGCTGCCCAGCGTCATCGCGCCATGGAAAATCGGCAAAGCGCTGATCGAGCGGCTCGTCACTGGTGTGGCGAAAGTGGTACAGCAGGTGACTGGCGAACTCGCGCCAGCCGAGTTCGCGCAGGAACGACTCGGCATCGACATCCTGCCCCTGACAGGCGGCCACGACCTCGCGCGGGCCGAGCTGGCCGAAATGCAGGTACGGCGACAGGCGTGACACCCAGTCTTAGTCCTTGTCCGGTCGGTCACGGCCCTCCGCATAGCGGCGAAGTGCGCTGGCCAGGAACTCGTCCAACCGCCCCTCGGCACCACCCCGGGTCGGCACCCACGCCGCATCGATGCCTTCATCCCAGTCGATATCGGGTAACAGACCCAGGTCGTCGAGCGCGACCGGGTCGAGCTCCGAGATCCGCTGTTCGCCGGCCAGCTTGCCGTCAACGTCGTCGACGGTGACCGCGCGCTGCGGCAGGCCGATCTCGCGTAGGCGTTTCCAGAACGGGGTGAACACGCGGTACGGCGCTTCCTGTTTGTTGCTGACCTCCCAGGGTTCGAACATCAGGGCGGCATTGTGGCTCGACGCCCGTATCCCGGCATCGCGCATGGCCTGCTTGATCTGCGTGTCGCGCTCGATGAGCGACGGCTCGTACAGGCGGTTCCAATAGACCGCCTCGGCCTCGGTCCGGGCGACCAGATCCCGCAGCGTTGCGAGGCTGTCGCCGCGACGGACCAGCAGGCGGCCGTCGAGCTGCTGCGAGAGATCGGCCAGGGCATGGTGCAGCCACCAGTCCGATGCCGCGCCGGGTGCCCAGTCACCCTCTTCCTGCGGTGCGTGGATATAGATCGGCAGGACCCAGCGATGGGCATCGAGCGCCGCCGCCAGTGCCGGGTTGTCGTGCACACGCAGGTCGCGCCGGAACCAGACGATCGCCAGCGACATGATCAGGCAGGCGGCGCGCTGGCAATCATGGATGG
>JAGRHE010000067.1 GCA_020445165.1 Gammaproteobacteria bacterium | reverse complement strand
TCTTCTCGAGCGACAGGCACTTCGGCAGCCTGCGACGACGATGTCCGGTTCGACGGGACCTCCGCGGCAACGCGCTCTTGCGTGACTTCCTCGGATGGGTTGCGCGGCTGATGAGACTTCGGTACAGCCGGCGGCTCCGGCTTCCCCATCATTTTGTCAACAGCTTTTTCGATTATTTTCATGATCAGGCCAGGTTCAATGATTGGGCGAGCCGAGGCAGCAGCTCGACGTCAAACTGGTACAACGCCAACACGATACCGAAGGTCAGCAAGAGTCCGCTGAGTGTCAGTACAAAGCTGACATTTCGCACTTTTCGGGCACGGACTTGGTCAGTCGTCCACACCATGTTGACGCTGCCAAGGACAGGCAGTCCAAGCGTATCCGACAGCATCTGGCGCTCATCGAAGGTGGGACGGAACTGGGACATCAGGAAGGCCACGCCGAAACCCACCGCGAGACCAGCCAGCAGCACCACAGCACTGAACAACACGCGGTTCGGGCCCGAGGGTTGGGTCGGCGCACGCGGCGGATCGACCACTCTGAAGCGCACATTGTCAGAACTACTATCGGCTTTCCGGCCAAGTTTTGCCGATTCGAGACGTGACTCCAGTGCCGCGTGGTTCTTCTTGACGATTTCGTAATCGCTTTGCAAATCCCGTCGCTCTGCTTCGAGTGCCAGCACCTTGTCCACGGACCCTTCGAGATCAGCCACTTGGGCTTCGTGCTCGGCCAGTAAACGACGCTTGGCTGCCACGTCCGCCTCGAGATTGGCCAACGAGATACGCATTTGTTGATAAATCGGGTTCTTGTCGACGTTGTAGTCCGAAGGACCTGCATCCGCCGGCATGCTGGCCCTGGCTTCTTCGATGATCTTCCGCCGCTGTGCCTTTAGATCCGCCAGAGATTTGCGCGTCTGCACGACGTCGGGATGACGATTGGTGTACTTGACATTCAATTCATCGAGCCGCATTTCGACAGCGTTGATGCGTCGGTCGATATCGCCGGTCTGGGCCTGGAACTCGACTTCTGGCGCCGGCCCGAGGCCGAACGTCGGCTCTTCTCCCTCCACCTGGCGACGCGTCGTATCCAGTCTTTCCTGCAATACGGAAAGCTCCAGCTTCACCTCGTCGATTTTCTGCTTGCCTTCGCGAATACGCTCGTAATAACCACCTGAAGTGTCAGGCAGCAGCATCAGGTTGCGTTGCTTGAAACGCGTCAGTTCGTTTTCGAGTTCACGCATCCGACGTTCGTATTCGGCTTTCTGCTGTTCGAGGAACTGAGCCGCCGAATCCTGTTCCTTACGAACCTCGCCGAGGTTGCTTTCCATAAAGATGGTCAACAACGACTTGACGACGAGTTTGGCGAGGTCAGGCGATTCTGCTTCATAGGAGATCGTGTACAGGTTCTCCCGTTCAGTACCGGTGAACTCGATCTTTTCCTTGAGATGGTTGACGATCTCTTCCTTCTCTGTCTCCGTCGTCGCATGCAGATCGAGATCGGTCATGCGCATGACCTTCTCGAGATTCGGCCGGCTTAACAGCGTGCGCGTCATCAGGAAGATCTTCTGCTGGGAGTCGCTGGTGTTGATTGCGATACCCTTCAGCAACGGCTCCAGAACCGACGAAGTATCGACGAATACCCGTGCCGACGCCTCGAACCTGTCTGGCATCTTTGCCACGATCGACCAGCCGATCACGGAGACCGCCCATGCGATTCCGAGCATCCACCAGCGAAACCGCCAGGTACCCCTGGCGTAACGCAGCAAAAGTACGACTACCTCATGCATGCCTTACTCTCTCTGAGGACTAGAACCAGGCTTCCGGAATGATGATCACGTCGCCGGGACGCATATCGACGTTGGCCGAGATGTCGCCTTCACGCAGTAAATCGTCGAGCCGCACCCGGAACGATTCCTGAACGCCATCAACAACTCGCACCAGGGTCGCGTTGTTACCGTCCGCGTACTGCGTGAGACCACCGCTCTGCAGCATGACATCCAAAAGCGTCATCGAATCTCGGTACAGCAGGGCCTGCGAATCCGCGGCCTCGCCCACCACCCGGATCTGCTCCCGGTAGGTGCCGGTGAAGCCATTCACGATCACGGTAACCAGCGGGTCGCGCAAGTATGTCGCCAGCTCGGCTTCGAGGTCCCGCGCAAGTTCGGCCGGGGTCTTGCCTGCGGCCGGAATCTCTTCCAGCAGCGGCGCCGAAAGCAGGCCGTCCGGACGCACCGGCACCGTGGTCGTGACTTCCGGATTGCGCCAAACGAAAATCTGGACTGTGTCACCCGGGGCGATGCGATAGCGCGTCGAGTACTGGGCATCACCGCTGGCCGGCGGCAATTCGGCACGGGGATCGTTTTGCGTCGCACAGCCGCTAAGCATCAAAACCCCCGATAGCGCACTCAGCAAGGCGCCGAAACGCACTGATTTATGGAGATTTGTCATCGTATTCCTCTCTTTCTGACTCACAGTCCACCCGATCTGGGAAGTGCCGCCGCTGACGGCCGGGCAAGTTTACTCAATGTTGTTCGCAAAAGCTTGCCAGTCAGGCGCTTGCAGGCTGTCGCTGTAAAGTTTTTTGACACTGCGTGCAGTTTTCCGGATCGCACGGGGCTATGACCTGCACAGCCGATATAATGTCAGACCTTTACTCCAAACGAGCCCTGGGTTTCCATGTTGTCGAGCATCAGCGGCTTCCTTCTGCCGTTCGCGGGCCTGCGCCTGATCTTTTCACCCGGACTGCGCCGCTACGTCGTTGTCCCCCTGACCCTGAATCTGGTCATTTTCGCCGCCCTGGCCTACGTCGGCGGCAGCTACTTCGATCAGTTCATGGATCGCTGGCTGCCGACGCAGGAATGGCTCGAATTTCTGCGCTGGTTGCTTTGGTTGTTGTTTGCCGCCGCCTACGCGCTGACTTTCTTCTACGGCTTCACCCTGGTTGCCAACCTGATCGCTTCACCGTTCAATGCCATGCTAGCGGCCAGGGTCGAGGAAAAGTTAACCGGCGAACGTCCCGCCGATGCCGACGAGTCGCTGCTCAAGGCCGTGGTGCCTGCAATCACGGGAGAGATCGGCAAGATCATCTACCTCGTCAGCCGGGCGCTGCCGCTGTTGCTGCTTTTCCTGGTCCCGGGGCTCAACATTCTCGTCAGTGTCGGCTGGCTGCTGTTCGGCTTCTGGTTCCTCACGATCGAATATGCGGACTACCCGATGGGCAATCACGCACTGCGCGCCTCGCAACAACGAGCGCAGCTGCGCCGTCGCCGTTTCAAGTCATTGGCATTCGGGGCCGGTGTCACGGTGATGATGCTGATTCCTCTGGTGCAATTTGCGGCCATGCCGGCAGCAGTGGCCGGTGCGACCCGGTTCTGGGTCGACGACCTGAAGAGTGCCTGACCCGGTCAGCCGCCGGCGGCCAGAAACCGGCGGATGCGCTCGACACCGAGTTCCAGCCCGTCGAGCCCGGTCGTGAATGCGAACCGGACATGGTCTGCAGCCCTGTAGTTGCCAAAATCCACGCCTGGCGTGACGGCGACACCCGCCCGATCGAGCAAATCAGAACAGAATTGCTGACAATCGCCAGCGTGCGCTGAGACGTCCGCGTACAGGTAGAAGGCGCCGGACGGGGGATGCTCGATCACCAACCCAATGTCGCGCAACGCCGCGTACATGAAATCCCGCCGCAGGCCGAACTCCCGGCGCCGCTGTTCGAGAATCTTCCGCGTCCGGTCTGAAAAAGCCGCCAGTGCCGCATACTGACCCAGCGTGGGTGCAGCCAGGAAAAGGTTTTGCGCCAGGCGCTCCATCGGGTCGATCAGCCACTCCGGCGCAACAATCCAACCAATGCGCCATCCGGTCATCCCGAAGTATTTCGAAAAGCTATTGACGACCACGATGTTGTCACGCCGCAACGACAAGGCGGTCTGCGGTTCTCTGTCGTATTGCAGACCCTGGTAGATTTCGTCGCAGATCAGCAACGAATCGTTCGACGCCGCCAGCTGATCGGCCAGCGCGGCCACGGTCTGAATATCCACCAGATTGCCGGTCGGATTGGCAGGCGATGCCAGCATCAGCGCGCGCAGGCCGCCCGTCATGGCTTCGGCAAGCTGCGCTGAAGACACGGTGAAGTCATCCGCTGCCGATACCGGAATCGCGACGGGGATACCGCCATACAGGGCGATCATGTGGCGATTGCAGGGATATCCGGGATCGGTCACCGCCACGCGGTCACCGGGATCGACGATGGCACCCAGCAACAGCTGCAGCGCACCTGACGCACCCGGCGTGACGAGGATCCGGCCCGGATCGATTTCAACCGAGAAACGTCGGTGATAATACTCGGCGATCGCGAGCCGTAAATCCCACAGGCCGGCCGCCGGCGTGTAGTGTGTCTTGCCCGCCAGCAGCGCCGCCCGCCCTGCTGCCATCACCGGTTCCGGAGATACGAAATCCGGTTCACCGATTTCCATGTGAACGATATCGTGACCCTCCGCTTCGAGCGCCCGGGCGCGCGCCAGGATCTGCATCACCCGAAACGGTGCAATGCCATCCAGCCGTGTGGCAATGCGCGTCATGCGCCGGCCAACGCACGCAGGAAATCGATATCCACAACCCCGGCCTGCGGGGCGCTGCCGGCACTCGCAACCGCCGGTGATGTCGGTTCGCCCAGGCTGTCCAGTACAACCGAGGCAGCATCGAAATTCTGTCCCGCTGTGTAATCGTTGGTGGTGACCACGATATGTCTGATACCGGCACGCTCTGCCGAGGTGACACCATGAGCGGAATCCTCGAACGCGACGACTTCGGCCGGATCGAGATGCAACTGTTCCAACACCCAGTTGTAGATGTCAGGCGCTGGCTTCTTCAGCGGCACGATATCGCCCGCACCGACCACTTCGAACCAGTTCATCGCTCCGGCAGGCAAGGTGCTGTCGATCAGCGCAGTAACGTTTTCAGGCGTAGTCGTGGTGGCAATCGCCAGACGGACTCCCTGCCGGCGTGCCTGTTCGAGCAGCCGACGAACGCCGGGGCGGAGAGGAATCGCTCCCTGGGCCATCATCGCCATGTAGTGTTGGGTCTTGGAACGGTGCAGACCGGCAATGAACGAATCCAGATCGTCGGGGCGCACGAAATCCCGGTTGAACTCGTCCAGGTAATACCGGATTCGCTCCTTGCCACCCGTCACGCTCAACAGTTTGCCATACAGGGCGACTGTCCAATCCCAATCGAGGCCGGCATCTGCAAAAGCACGATTGAAGGCGATGCGGTGCCCATCCCTCTCGGTATCGGCCAGCGTACCATCAACATCGAACACCAACGCCTGCAACACCGCCATCGCGACTCTCCCGCCAGTACAAATGCGCGAGCTTACCGAAATTGCATGGGCTTTTGACCTCGTTTCGAACCGGTTGCAAATCCCATGCAAGCCGGGTGACCGAATTCCAGCATGCCTACCAGTCCCATTGTCAGCGCCGGGTGCGTAAAATCTCGCGCTGTTCCCGACCGCCTCGGACCACAGTCATTCACACCATGTCTCGAGTACCTCACCGAGGGCGTTTTGCGCCATCACCTACGGGGCCTCTCCACTTCGGCTCACTGGTCGCCGCGATGGCGAGTTATGCCGATGCGCGCAGTCAAAACGGGAAATGGATGGTCCGGATCGAGGACGTCGACGAATTGCGCTGCCAGGACGGCGCGGAACGGCAGATACTCGCCACCCTGACCAATTGCGGCATGTCCTGGGATGGTGAACTCCAGCATCAAAGCGATCGCAAGCAGAATTATGCCCGGGCGCTCGAATGCCTGGTCTCCAGGGGCGTTGCCTTTCGCTGCAACTGCAGCCGCAACACGGTCGCCGCATCCGGCCGGCTGGGGCCGGAAGGCCCGATCTATCCCGGCACCTGCCGCGCCACGCCACCTCCGATCGGAGCCGCCGCCGCCTGGCGGGCCCGGGTCGAAGACCGGGCCGTCAGCGTGGCTGACCGGATCTGCGGTGCCATCACGCAGAATCTTGCGCAGGACATCGGCGATTTCATCATCAAGCGAATCGATGGCTACACCGCGTATCAACTGGCTGTGGTCGTCGACGACCAGGACCAGGGCATCAGCCACGTCGTACGCGGCGCTGACCTGCTATGGTCGACTCCGCGCCAGGTCTGGCTGCAGGACATGCTCGGTTACCGTCACCCACAGTATGCCCACGTGCCGCTGGTCTATGGCTTGGATGGCCACAAGCTCAGCAAGCGCGACTCGGCTCACCCGATCGATGACCAGAATCCATTGCCGGCGATGCTTTCCGCCTGGTCCTATCTCGGCCAGGTCACCCCCGCACACAGGATCCGTTCCACGACCGAATTCTGGCAATGGTCCCTGCCACGATGGCATATTGATGCGGTACCCAAAGACCGGACCTGCGCTGATGAATGAGCGGACACCTTACGAGCTGATTGGTGGCGAAGATGGCGTACGCCGCCTGGTCGACACCTTCTACGATCACATGGAACAGGACCCGCAGTCCCGAGAGTTACGCAACATGCATGCAAAGAGCCTGCGTGGATCGAGAGAAAAGCTGTTCCTGTTCCTTTCCGGCTGGCTCGGTGGACCCGATCTGTACGTGCAGAAGTACGGCCATCCCAGGCTGCGGCAGCGGCATCTGCCGTTCAGCATCGACAGTCGCGCTCGCGACCAATGGATGCATTGCATGAAATTGGCTCTGAAAGACATGGCCATCGATCCGGCACTCGAACAGAAACTCCTGGCCGCCTTCCAGGCGACCGCCGATCACATGCGCAATACCGCCGATCATCCGGTCGATGATTCGCCACCAGTTCGGTCAGGCTGATCCACGACATCGAGGAATATGTAAATGATCATGACCACGACATCGTCCATCGAAGGCCGCAAGATCACGCAATATCACGGCATCGTCACCGGAGAAGCGATCCTGGGGGCAAACCTCTTCCGCGACCTGTTTGCCGGGATACGCGACATCGTCGGTGGACGATCTGGCGCCTATGAGAAAGAACTGCGCAAGGCGCGCGAAATCGCTTTTCAGGAGATCGAAACCGCTGCCCAGGGGCTGGGCGCAAATGCCGTTGTTGGGATCGACATCGACTACGAAGTCGTCGGTGAGAAAGGCGGCATGCTGATGGTCAGCGTGAGCGGCACCGCAGTCACCGTCAGTTGAAGCAGGGGCCAGACGACCAAGCCGGTCACTCAACCTCGAGATCCTTGATACGTAACTGTTCGCCGCCAGTCACCTGCAGCTGGAAACCGCCGCACTGTGGACAGGCGTCGAAGCGATTGTCGATTTCAACCTCGCGCGCACAAGCCATGCACCAGGCCCTGCCAGGAATGTTCAGTATCTCCAGCCGTGCGCCCTCCGCCAGTGATCCACGGGTAACCGCGTCAAAACCGAACTTCATCGCTTCCGGCTCGGCACCCGCCAACCGGCCAATCTCCAGTCGCACCCGCGTAACGCGCACAAAACCCTGCTGCCGTGCTTCATTCTCGATGATCTGCAGAATGGATTCGCACAAAGACATCTCATGCATCGCGGCCATCTCCAGCCAGGTGATGCAACCTGACCGTCACGGCAGGGAGGCGCCGACATGCCGGCGGTTTCAGCATTCAGTGCCCTGCCGCCGCACGCGCCATCTCAACGAGCCCGGCGATACCTGCGCGCTGGCCGTCGTCCGGGTCGACGAACAATACGCCGACATGATAGCGGTCCAGCGACAGGCGACGGGCATGCCTGACGCGGCAGGAAACAGCCGGAATATCGTTGGCAACAGACGGCAGCCCATTCGACAAATCCAACTGAACCCGGTCTCCTTCCAACAATACCTTGCCCCCCTGCGCCAGCATCTCGATGGCGGAACGCGAAACCGACATACCGGCGCCGAGCAGCGAGATATCGGTCAATCGTACCTCTTGCACCGGACACCCAGGGGCACTCAGGCGCACGCTGCCTTCCAGCGTAAATCGAGGCGAGTGCCGGCGTTCATGGGTCATCGAACCGCCATCCGAGCGGCGAAACAGACAATCTGCCTGCAAACTGGCATTTGATCGGAATACATGTTCAGCGGCGATATCCCCCGTCGGTGCCCCCCGGTTTCCGTCCGCGGGCCTGTTTGAGCGCTCCGATCTCAATGCTCCGATGCCGCACGATCCGGGCTTTGTTGATCTTAGTTGGAACACGTGCCCTGCGAATTGTTCGCCGGTTAGGTCGGGATTACGCGAATCCGGCAAAGTCGAAAAATCGCTGCAGTATCATAGCGCCTGTACCGAATGAAGGGATCGCCGCGTACTTCAAAGCGGCCTGCCAATGAGTGGCAGAACTGCACGAACCCCTGCATCAATTGCCGCCTGGACGGACAGACGATACCAGCGCATGCGGCTCCGGCAGGCGTTGCGATGCCAGCCATGCCGCTGCCAGAAATGCCGTCGACCACCACAGGCACCCGGTCAGGCCGTAGACCTGGTAGATGGCCCCGGACAACAGCGTTCCCACCAGGCGCCCGCCGGCGTTGGCCATGTAATAGAAGCCGACATTGAGAGCAACACGTTCCGAATCGGAATAAGCCAGCACCAGGTAGGAATGAACCGCCGAGTTGATCGCGAACACGATCGCGAACACCACCAGGCCACCGACCACGACGGCTGCGCCGATCTCGCCACTTTGCAGAAACACCGCCATCGTCGCCGGTACCAACGTGAGCAGCGCAACCCAGCGCCTGGCGCTGCCACCCCCAGGGCCGCGCCCGTGTCGTGACTGGCGCAGCACTTGGGGTGCGAGTGCCTGGACCGTCCCGTAACCAATTATCCAGAGTGCAAAGAAGCCACCGACCTCGGTGAAAGACCATCCCAGCGTTTCGTACAGGAAAACCGGCAATCCAACGACGAACCAGACGTCACGGGCCCCGAACAGGAAGAACCTGGCAGCGGAAAGCCAGTTGATTTCCTGCCGCTTGCTGAACACCTCCGTGAACTTCGGCTTGAACGACATCACGCCAACCGCTCGCGGCAGGATGCTGACGGTAAGCAGCAGCACCATGGCCAATGCAACGGCCAAGACAACCAGGGTCATACGAAAACCGACCGCGTCGAGCAGCGCGGCACCGATGAAAAAGCCGGCGCCCTTCAAGGCATTCTTCGATCCTGTCAGCACCGCGACGTAACGAAAAAGACGGGATTCGCTGGCCGCGCCGGCCAACACCTTTACGCTGGCCTTGGCCGACATCTTGTTCAGGTCCTTGGCGATGCCCGAAATGGCCTGAACGGCCATCACGTAGGCAACCGACAGCCAAGGGTCGGGAACCGTGAGCAGCAGCAATGCCGCGACCTGCAATGCCATGCCGATGTGCATGGTCAGGTTGAGTCCGATCCGCGCGCCAAGCCAGCCGCCCACCAGGTTGGTCGCTAAGCCGAAGGCCTCGTAGAACAGAAACAACAGCGCCACTTGGAATGGCGAATATCCCAACTGATGGAAATACAACACCACCAGCATCCGGATCGCACCGTCGGTCACGGTGAATGCCCAGTAACCGGCCGTGACCACCAGGTAATTGCGAAACCCTGAATCGCTCATCAGCAAGGCCCTTGGACCGTACCCGGGGATCGCGTCACAGGCTTGCGGCAACCTTGGCGACCAGATCCATCATCCGGTTCACGTAACCCCATTCATTGTCGTACCAGGCATAAACCTTCACCTGTGTGCCATCGATCACCATGGTCGACAAACCATCGATCACGCACGAGCGTGGATCGTTGACATAGTCGACAGAGACGAGTGGCCGGGACTCGAAACCGAGTATCCCCTGTAGCCCGTTCGCGGCAGCATCGGCGAAGTACCCATTGACCTCCTCTACCGTAACCGGCCGCGCGGCCTCGAAGACGAAGTCGGTCAAGGAGGCATTCAGCAAGGGCACACGAACCGCATGGCCATTCAGCTTGCCTTCAAGTTCCGGAAAGATCTTCGCAATCGCGCGTGCCGACCCCGTGGTGGTCGGGATCAAAGACTGTCCACAGGCACGTGCGCGACGCAGGTCCTTGTGTCCCTTGTCCACGATCGTTTGCGTGTTGGTAATGTCGTGAATCGTGGTCATGCAGCCATGCACGATCCCGACTTTTTCGTGCATTACCTTGATCAGCGGTGCCAGACAATTGGTCGTGCATGACGCGGCCGTGAGCAGCTTGTGGGTCGACGGCTGGTAGAGGTCGTCGTTAATACCGAACACGACATTCAGCGCACCTTCGGTCGGTGCCGCCACGATGACCTTGCGCACCCCCTGGGCGAAATAGTCATCGAGTGTTTCCGGCTTCTTGTGATGCTTCCCGGTCGCTTCGATGACGATGTCGCAGTCACTCCAGTCGCCACTGGCGATACGGCTTTCAGCGCTGTACGCGAGCTCTCTGTCGCCCACCTGCAGGGACCCGTCCCGCCCTTCGCAATCGACCGGCCAGATGCCGTGCACCGAATCGAACTTCAACAGATGTGCGGATCCCGCGGCATCGGTCGCGATCTCGTTGACGCGTATGACCTCGAACCCGTCGCGCTCCCATCCGGCGCGCAGGCCAAGCCTGCCCATGCGGCCGAAGCCGTTGATTCCCACGCGTACGCTCATATGTAAAACACCTCATGGAAAACAATGCGCCACCGCTCAGTCTGCGCGGCACCTGGATTCAGACCGGACAGTTGCTGCGCGTCACCAGCCCCTCGCCGAGGACCCGCAGATCCGTCGCATACGGTTCGAACGCGGCGACCTGCGACGCAGCCTGGGTCAGCAGGGTCTGGATCCAGTCCGGCAGATCGGGATTGATGCGGTAGTAGATCCACTGACCCTGCCGACGATCGACCAGCAAGCCCGCTTCCCGAAGCTGGGCCAGGTGACGCGACACATGCGGTTGCGGCGCATCCAGGACAGCGGTCAGCTCGCACACGCACAGCTCGGCATGTTCCCGCAGCATCAGCACGCTGCGCAGACGCGTTTCGTGCGACAGCAGCGAAAACAGGGTTACCGGCGTTATATTCACTTTTCGGAATATATTGCAGCCGCCGATGTGAAGACAAGTTAAGCTTTCGTTACAGGGGGGATTCTGAGCGCTCGAACAGCGCCAGGTATGGCGCCGATAGCGGCTGTGTCAGCGATCGAAAATCAGTGTTTCGAGCAGCCTGATGCGTGAGCGCAAGCGCTGCATCTCGTCCAACAGGTCAACCGCCAGCGCTGCGCCTGCACAGTTCGCTCCGAGGTCACGCTGAATCCGCAGGACGCTTTGGGCGCGCCGCAGGTCGTCGAGAGCGAAGCGCCACTCACTTGGGTCGCGACCGAGCGGATTGATCACCCCTTCGCTGACCAGCACCAGGGTCTGCTCAGCGGTCAAACCACAACAACTCGACAACTCGGCGAGTGTCAGGAGTTCGTCGGCAGACACATGTGTCGTGGTTGGCATCGGTCAATGCCCTCCGAAATGGGTCCGTGGATCAAAATCGAATTCGGTACGCATATTTTCGTAGAACGCTTTTTTCTCGGCCGTGTCTGCTGGCGGTGTCGTGATCTGAACGATTGCAAACTGGTCGCCGGCCGCGCCACCCGGCACTGGCAGGCCACGCCCCTTCAGCCTCAGCTTCTGGCCACTGCGCGCACCGGCAGGGACTGCCAGGTCGACCTTGCCCGCGAGCGTCGGCACCTCCACCTTTGCCCCCAGAGCCGCCTCCCAGGGGGTGACCGGCAGGGTCAGAAACACGTCTTTTCCATCGACTTCGAACAATCGGTGATTCTTGAGATTGACCGTCAGATAGAGATCGCCGGGCGCAGTCCCACTCGCCCCGGGCGCACCCTGCCCGGCAAGGCGGATGCGCTTGCCAGACGTGACACCACGCGGGATCTTGACCTGGAGCTTGCGCTGTCGCGCGCTCAGTCGGCCGTGGGGGTCGTACTCCGGAACCTGCAACTGCAACGACAGCGTGGCACCGTTGTAAGCGTCGTCGAGTGAGACATCGATGGTTGCATGGTGATCCTGGCCACGTTCGTAGGCAGCGTGGGAGAAACCACGGGCGCGCGGCTGACCGCGCGCTGCCCTGCCGAACAGTGACTCGAAGAAGTCGGAGAAATCATCCCGGCCGGCATCGGTATAACCGCCACCGGAAAACTCGAACCCGGAATCCCAACCTGGTGGAGGCCGGAAATCCTGGCCGCTCTGCCAGCCCTTGCCGAGCTGATCGTAGGCCGCACGCTTCTCGGGATCCTTGAGCACCTCGTAGGCCTCGCCGAGATCCTTGAACTTGCGTTCGGCGTCCGTCTCCTTGCTGACGTCAGGGTGGTACTTGCGGGCAAGTTTGCGGTAAGCCCGCTTGACCTCGTCCTGCGTGGCGTCACGCGCGACGCCCAGCACCGCGTAGTAGTCTTTGTAGTCCATCAGTCAGTTCGCCCACCCAGGAAGTGCCCGATGCAGGTCAGGTTCTGCACCGGGCACCTATCGCATCAGCTATTGACCGCGATCTTGCGAGGCTGCACCTTTTCGTGCTTCGCGATCCGTACTTCGAGAACGCCGTGATTGCTTTTCGCGGTGATCTTTTCCGGATCGGCCGAGTCCGGCAGGCTGAAGCGCCGGTAGAAGCTGCCAAAGCTGCGCTCTACGCGCTTGTAACCGTCCCGGTCTTCCTTCTTCTCGGTTTCCTTCTCGCCCTTGATCGTCAGGATACCGTTTTCCATGTGGACTTCGATATCTTTCGGGTCAACACCGGGGATATCGGCAACGATCAGGAAGTTATCCTTCTCCTCCTTGATGTCGACGGCCGGTACCCAGTCGCTCGTGGCCACACTGCTGCCTTCCGAAGCGCGCGACTCCATCGCCTGCGCCATCTCGCGACGCATCTGCTCCAGCAGGCTCCAGGGTTCATGTCTTATCATGTTCATGATGTGTTCCTCCCATCTATGCATTTTCCAGACAGCAACACCGGCGGGAGCCATCCCCGCCTTCTGCCTTGTAGATCGGGGCGAACAGAACAGGTTTCAAGGGACGCGGATCTTGCGCCAGGTCAACAATTTTGCTCAAACACCGCGTT
Source organism: Gammaproteobacteria bacterium (assembly GCA_020445165.1). The sequence goes on along the minus strand of JAGRHE010000067.1, from coordinate 339 downwards.
CAATGGACGAGACGGTAGCAGGGGGTGTATTCGCCTTCGAGTTTCATCCGCCGCTGTTCGACAAACCGCTGCAGCAGGTCATCCATCGCCGCAGCCATCACCGGCTCGGCGCGGATCTCGAACGGCCCGTGTCGCTCGACCGCACGGATACCCTGTTCCTTGACGTTGCCGGCGACGATCGAGGAAAAAACCCGGCGCAGATTGGCGGCGAGGTCGTGTGCCGGGAGACTGCGATCCAGCGGCAAGGCCGCAACGGCCGCATGGGTTGGCTCGAATGGCTGCTGAAGGGCATCATCGATGCGCAACTGCCAGTTGAAATAGAAAGCATCCCGACCCTTG
>JAGRHE010000066.1 GCA_020445165.1 Gammaproteobacteria bacterium | reverse complement strand
GTGATCTTCAACGCATAGGCAACCAGGGAACCTGCACCGGATCCGCGCCCCGGCCCGACCGGAACGTCGTTGTCCTTGGCCCACTGGATGAAGTCGGCCACGATCAGGAAGTAACCGGGGAACCCCATCGTGTTGATGACATCGAGTTCGATCTCCAGGCGTTCATCGTAGGGCTTGCGCCGCTCGGCAAAATCGTCCGCATCCGGATCGAGAATACGCTGCAGCCGCCATTCCAGTCCCTTGCGCGATTGCTCGCGAAAGAACTCGTCGATCGTCATACCGTCCGGGATCGGGAAGTCGGGCAGAAAATTCTTGCCCAGCGTGATCTCGAGGTTGCAGCGTTTGGCGATCTCGACCGTGTTGGCCAGCGCCTCCGGAACGTCGGCGAACAGTTCCGCCATCTCGTCCGGCGTACGCAGGTACTGCTGCGGCGAATAGGCCTTGTTGCGACGCGGGTCGTCCAGCGTGCGGCCTTCGTGGATGCAGACCCGCACCTCGTGCGCCTGGAACTCATCGGCCGCCAGGAAACACACACCGTTGGTCGCCACAACCGGGATGCCCTCCTGCGCCGCGAGCGAGACGCTGGCGTGCAACACGTCTTCCTCGTCGGGGCGTCCGGTGCGTACCAGCTGCAGGTAGTAACGATCGCCGAACAGGTCCAGCCAGACCCTGGCGCGCTCGCTGGCGAGCGTGGCGTTGCCTGAGATCAGGGCGCGCCCGACGTCTCCCTCCCGACCACCGGACAAGGCAATCAGCCCGGCGGTGGTCTGTGGCGTGAACCAGTCCCGGTCCATCATCGCACGCCCGAGATGTTGACCCTCGCGGTAACTGCGCGAGACCAACTCCGTGAGGTTGCGGTACCCGTCCCGGTCCTGAACCAGCAGGACCAGGCGATCGGGCTTGTTGATGTCGTCGGGATTGCTCAGCCAGGCATCGACCCCACCGATCGGTTTGACGCCGGCGGCCATGGCCGCCTTGTAGAAGCGCACCAGCGCGAACATGTTCGACTGGTCGGTCAGCGCGACCGCCGGCATGTCCAGTTCGGCCACCCTTTTGACCAGCGGCTTGATGCGCGCCACACCGTCCACCAGCGAGTACTCGGAATGCACATGCAGGTGGACGAAGTCGGCGGCCATGGGCGATTCGCTGTCAGGATGAGGGGGAATGGCGGAGAGAATAACGCGGCCCGGGCAGGTGTGCCAGACGGGTTTGCCGGGGTGCCAGGAAATGTCCCGAACACCCGGCTAATTCGGGCTCAAACGGCACAAATTCGTCGAACAGGACCGAACGAGCGCCGATGAATCTCGCTGACGCCCAGCGCCTCCAACGCCTGCAGATGGACCTTGGTCGGATAGCCCTTGTGGCGCGCCAGGCCGTAGCCCGGGTAGCGCGCATCCAGCGCCACCATCTCGCGGTCACGTGCCACCTTGGCGACGATCGACGCCGCCGAGATGCACGCCTCGCTGGCATCACCGCCGACGATTGCGCGCGCGCTGCAGGGCAGATCCGGCAGCCGATTGCCGTCGACCAGCGCATGCGTTGGCGGTGTCGCCAGCCCCCGCACCGCACGCTGCATCGCCAGCAGGCTGGCCTGCAGGATATTGATGCGATCGATCTCCTCGACCTCTGCACGTCCCAGTGACCAGGCGAGGGAGCGTTCGCAGATCAGCTCGAACAACTGTTCGCGACGCTTTTCGGTGAGTTTCTTCGAGTCGTTCAGGCCATCGATCGGCCGCGCCGGATCCAGGATCACGGCGGCCGCGACAACCGGCCCGGCCAAGGGACCGCGCCCGACTTCGTCGACACCGCAAATCCAACGCTCAGACAATACCCCGCTCCTTCAGCAAATCGTGCACGGCAGCGGCGGCCGCACGGTTGGTGTCCATCCGCATCTGCGCGTGGATCTCGTGATACCGACGCCCGATTCGCTCGCGCAGCGAGGCGTCGTCGAACAGGCGCTGCAACTCCTCGAACAGGCGATCGGGAGTGCATTCATCCTGCAGCAGTTCCGGCGCGAGGCGCTCATCGGCCAGCAGGTTGGCCATCGCCACGTGCTTGACCTTGAGCAGGCGGAAAAGCCGGGCGACGCGCCAGGTCGCCGCCGAAACCCGGTAGCCCACCACCATCGGCCGTTTGCACAGCATGCCTTCGAGCGTCGCCGTGCCCGACGCGACCAGGACGACATCGGCAGCGGCCATGGCGGTACGCGCGTTGCCGACCGAAAGGTGACAGCGAAGACCCGGCGCCGTTTCGGCGAGCACCTTCTCCGCCATCTCCCGGGTGCTTTCGTTCACCAGCGGCAGCACGACCTGCAGGGTCGGCCGCGCACCCTGCAGGCGCGAAGCGGCTTCGATGAACGGGGGTGCGATACGCGAGACCTCGCCCCGGCGGCTGCCGGGCAGCACGGCCAGGACCGGCAGTGCACCGTCGACACCCAGTGCCTGGCAGGCCGCTTCGCGATCGGGTTCGAGCGGCATCTCCCAGGCCAGCGGATGACCGACGTAAACCGACTCCACGCCTCTTTTTTGCAGATAGTCCTTCTCGAAAGGGAAGATCGCCAGCAACAGGTCGACCGCGCGCCGGATCTTGCACACCCGGCCGCTGCGCCAGGCCCACACGGTCGGGCTCACATAATGAATCGTCGGCACGCCGTGCTCACGCAAGCGCTGTTCAACGGTGAGGTTGAAGTCGGGTGCATCGACCCCGATGAAGGCTGCGGGTGGCGTGTCACGCCAACGTGCAAGCAGCCGGGCACGCAATCGCAGCAGTCGCGGCAGGTGCCGCAGGACCTCGAACAGGCCCATTACCGACAGGCTGTCCATGTCTTCCCAGGCGTCGATGCCACTGCGCCGCATCAACGGACCGGCGACACCTTCGAAATGCACCTCGGGGAGGCGCTCACGCAAGGCTTGCATGAGACCGGCCGCCAGCAGGTCGGCGGACGGTTCCGCGGCCACGATCCCGATACGCAGCTCCGGCATGCCGTTCAGCGCACGATACTGCGTTCGCTGGTCGCCAGGAAATCCGCAAACATCCGCATCTCGGCATTGTCCACGGCTGCCTGCACGATCTGCTCGCGCGCCTCGGCGAGTGACAATCCGAAGTTGTACAGGGTGCGGTAGGCACGCTTGATCGATGCGATCTGCTGCGCACTGAAGTCGCGCCGTTTCAGCCCTTCACTGTTGATGCCATGCGGCTGGGCCGGCTGACCGCTGACCATGACGAAGGGTGGCACATCCTTTCCGATCCCGCTGCCCATGGCGCTGAAGCAGTGGGCGCCGAGACGGCAGAACTGGTGCACGGTCGTGAAGCCACCCAGGATCGCCCAGTCACCGATGTGCACATGCCCGCCGAGCGAGGCCGCGTTCGCCATGATCACGTGACTGCCGACACGGCAATCATGCGCGACGTGGGTGTAGGCCATGAACAGGTTGTCATTGCCGATCTCGGTCAGCGATTCGTCCTGCACGGTGCCACGGTGGATCGTGGCGCTCTCGCGGATCGTGTTGCGGTCGCCAATGACCAGCAGGGTTTCTTCGTCGGCATATTTCTTGTCCTGCGGATCCTCGCCGACGGATGCGAACTGATAGATCCGGTTGTCACGACCGATCCGACATGGCCCCTTGATCACCACGTGCGGACCGATCCGGGTGCCCTTGCCGATCTGCACCTTGGGGCCGATAACGCAGAACGGACCAATCGTCACGCCCTCGTCGATCTCGGCCTCGGGGTCGATTACCGCACGAGGATCAATCACCGCTCAGAGATTCCGCGCTGTGCACATGATTTCGGCCGAAGCGACCACGGCACCATCAACCTTGGCTTCGGCGGCAAACACCCAGATGTCGCGCTTATGCTTGAGCACCTCGACTTCGAACACGAGTTGATCACCAGGAACCACGGGGCGCTTGAAACGCGCCTTGTCGACACCGACCAGATAGTAGATTGCGTCTTTCGGAACATCGGCGCTTTCCATCGCCAGCAGACCCGTCGCCTGAGCCATGGCCTCGATCAGAAGCACCCCTGGCATGACCGGCTTGTGCGGAAAATGCCCCTGGAAAAACGGCTCGTTGATTGTCACGTTCTTGATCGCAACCAGACGCGTACCCGGCTCGCTCTCGAGAACCCGGTCGACCAGCAGGAACGGGTATCTGTGCGGCAGCAGGCTCTGAATCTTCTGAATATCCATGGCGTCTAAGGAAACCTCCACGCGCTGCGCGCGCTAATACCAAAGTCTAGTCCAACACGGCGGCAGCAGACGTTTCAGGCTTTCTCATCCGCTGGGCCACCGCGCTCGGCCAATTGTTTTTCAAGTGCCTTCACGCGACGTGACACGTCGTCGAGTTGACGCAATCGCGCGAAGTTCTTCAACCAGTCGGCATGTTCCATCGCCGGCACGGTACCGGTGTAGACGCCGGGCTTGCGAATCGATCGCGTGACCGCGGTCGCACCGGAGATGTGCACATGGTCAGCCAACTCGATGTGACCGGTCAAACCGGCACCACCGGCGATCGTGCAATAGGCACCGATCGACGTGGAACCGGCCACGGCAGCGCAGCCGGCCATCGCGGTATGCTCACCGACCTGGACGTTGTGCGCGATATGTACCTGGCTGTCCAGCTTCACGCCGTCGCCGATACGCGTGTCGCCGATCGCACCACGATCGATCGAGGTACAGGACCCGACCTCGACATCATTGCCGAGAATCGCACGTCCGATCTGAGGCACCTTGACCCACCGCCCGGCGTCGTTCGCCAGGCCGAAGCCATCGCTGCCGATCACCGCGCCAGGATGCACCAGGCAGTTGTTGCCGAGTACCGTACCGTGACACAGAGTCACGGTGGCAACCAGGCAGGTTCCGCGACCGACGACCACGTCTTCCATCACCACGCAACCCGGTCCGATCACAACATCATCAGCGATACGTGCACCCGCCGCGATATAGCACTGAGGCCCGACGTAAGCGCTGTCAGCGATCGTTGCCGCATCGTCGATCACTGCACTCGACGAGATTCCGGCCGGATACGAACGCTGTGGATGCAGCGCTGCTGTCACCTTGGCATGAGCAAGATAGGGGTTGTCGCTGATCAGGCAGTCAACCTTGCAGTCTTCGGCGTGCTCCGCAGAAAGGATCACGGCGGATGCGTGCGTCGTCTGCAGTGCCGCCCGGTATTTCGGGTTGGCCAGAAAACTGATGTCGCCGGGCCCGGCGTCGTGCAGCGTGGCAGTACGGACGATCGATCGCTGCGGATCGCCGCGCAGACGAGCGCCGGCAACCGCGGCAAGAGCTTCGAGCGTCATCGACATGAGCAGCTCCCGCTACTTGCTGGAGGCGTCCAGTTCACGCATCCGCTGCAGCACTTTGTCGGTGATGTTCGCGCGCTCCGACGCCCAGGTCACACCACTTTCGAGCACGATATCGAGGTTCTCGTTCTTTGCCACTTCTGCGATCACTTCTGCAAGCACGCGGCGCAGACGATCCATTTCCTCGCTCAAACGCAGCCGACGATCACTTTCCAGCTCTTCCTTGGCATTCTCCAGGCGCAAGGTGCGCGAGCGTATATCCCGTTGCAGACTCTTCGCCTCAGCTTCTGCCATCGTGGCGCGATCCCGATGCAACTTTTCTTCCAGCTGGTTTATCTGGTCCTGCTGGGCAGCCGTCTTTGCCTCGCGCGCGGCAAACTCGAGCTGAATCTTCTCACGCACGGTCGCCACCTGAGGCGCCTCGCTCTGCAACCGCAAAGGGTTGACTACTGCCACCGTTAGCTCCACGGCAAGCGCCGTGCCTGCCAGGAGTAGCTGTAGAGACAACGATCCCATCAACCAAAACCTGTTCATCACCGCCCCCTGCGCGTGATCAGAATGTGGTACCCAGCGAGAACTGGAACTGCTCCTCATCGTCCTGGCTGTCAGCCCTGAATGGTATGGCGTAGCTCACCGTCAATGCGCCCAGCGGCGACAGCCACGATAGGCCGATTCCTGTCGAATAGCGCAACTCGTCAGCATCGAACAAGTCCTTGTCGGTATCGACCACGCTACCGAAGTCGAAGAATGCCGCCACCCGAATCGTTTCAGAGCGCTGCTTGAAAGGTGGCGGGAACAGCAGTTCAATCTTGCCCGCATACATCGCATTGCCACCGATCGAGTCGCCTTGCGAATCGCGCGGTCCGACCGAGCGCGCGGCAAAACCGCGAATCGAATTCGGCCCACCGCCAAAAAAGTTCTCAAAGAACGGTAGGCGCGTGGTATCCCCATAGGAGTCACCATAGCCGACCTCACCCGCCAGCGAGATGACGACATCCCCGGCGACCTCCCAGTAGCGGCGATAGTCGTAAGAGAGCTTCCAATATTGGAGGTCACTACCAGGCACACTCAGTTCACCGTACAGCGACTGTATGGCGCCTTTGCGCGGGAAGATCGCGGTATCGCGTGAATCATGGCGCCAGCTGACGGTGGTCTCCAGGTTGAGGAACTTGTTGCCCTCGGTAGTCTCGAAGGCACGAATCTCGTTCGATGGCGTGGCGCCCAGCTCGAAATCGATATGATGGATGGCAAGGCCGAAATTGAACCGGTTGAACTCACTCAGCGGAAACCCGAAGCTGACCGCGGCAATCGCGTCGTCGGTTTTGTAGTCGGCGGTATCCAACTCGTCGAAATCGGTCGAGCGATAGCTGAGATTGAATCCGCGACTGATACCGTCGACGGTGTAATACGGGTTGGTGTAGGAAACCTGGTAGGCCTGGTCGGCCGCACTGGTCTGCAATGCCAGCGATACCTTCTTGCCGGTTCCGGCAAAGTTGGCCTGGTTGATCGACGCATTGACGATCAGACCGTCAGACTGCGAGAAACCCAGACCGGCGAGGAGTTGGCCGGACGGTTTTTCGGTCACCGTCATATTGATGTCGACTTCGTCAGCGGACCCCGGCACCGATGGCGTTTCGACGTTTACGCTGTCGAAATAGCCGGTTCTCTGTACGCGCTCACGCGACAGCTTGAGTTTCTCACCCGAGAACCAGGCCGACTCCATCTGCCGGAACTCGCGCCGGATGACGGCGTCTCGCGTGCGCGAGTTACCGCTGATATTGATCCTGCGCACGTACGCCCGCTTGCCGGGGTCGATGAACAGGGTGACGACGACACTCTTGGTCTCTTCGTCGATCTCCGGAATGCTGTTGACGTTACCGAAGGCATAGCCCAGATCAGACAGTTTGGCTGAAATCCTGTCGCTGCTCTCCACAACCGCACGACGCGCAAACGGCTCGCCCCGACGCAAGTGGATCAGCGGAAAATACTCCTCCGGCTCGCCGATCAGATCTCCCGCCAGGCGGATATCCTTGATGGTGTAGATATCCCCTTCGTTCACGTTGATCGTGATGTAGATGTCCTGCTTGTCCGGGGTGATCGTGACCTGGGTCGAATCGATCTTGAAATTCACGTACCCGCGATCGAGGTAGTAGGACCGCAAGGTTTCGAGATCCCCTGCCAGCTTGGGTTTCGAATACTGGTTGTCCTTGGTCAGACGCGACAACCAGCCGCCCGTGGACAGTTCCAGTTCGTCGAGCAGATCATCATCTTCGAACACCTGGTTACCGACGATGTTGATCTTCTTGATCAGCGCCGTCGCGCCCTCGACGACATCGATATCGATTGATACCCGGTTACGCTCCAGTGGCGTTACCGTCGAGGTCAGTTTGACCGCGTACTTGCCCTGGTTGTAGTACTGCCGTTCGAGTTCCTGCTCGATGCGTTCCAGAACGGAGCGATCGAAGGTTCGTCCTTCAGCCAGGCCGATGTCTTTGAGACCTTCCTTCAGTTTCTCGGTATCGATCGACTTGTTGCCGGTGAAACGGATCTCGGAGATGGCCGGGCGCTCGGTCACGACCACGACCAGGACGTTACCGGCTTTCTCCAGGCGCACATCCTTGAAAAACCCGGTCTTGTAGAGGGCGCGGACGATGTCGGAGGTCCGATCGAAATCGACGACATCACCGGGCTTGATGGGCAGGTAGTTGAACACCGTGCCGGCGGTGATGCGCTGCAGCCCTTCGACCCGGATATCCTCGACACGGAAACCGGCCGCCTGGCCCTGCGCCACCAAACACAGCAACAAACCAACGATCCAGAGTCTTGCCCGCATAAAACGTTTCTCGTCGTCCCGTTCCACGCTCAGCCCGTGGGACTGCGGCGTCTGGAACCGGTGCTGGAAAAGCCGCGATTATAGGATATCGGGCAGGTCAAAAGTAGGCTGGCGCAGCCGCTGTCAACCGAGTATGCGCAGGATGTCGACATAGAAGGCGATCGACATCAACCCCAGCAACATCAGCAGGCCGATCTTCTGTCCCTGGATCATCGCCTGTTCCGACAATGGGCTGCCCTTGACTGCCTCGATGGCAAAGTACAGCAGGTGCCCGCCATCGAGCACGGGAACCGGGAGAAGATTCAGCACACCCAGGCTGATGCTGACGATCGCAAGGAACTTGAGGAAATATACGAAACCGATGCTCGCGGTTTTTCCTGCTGCATCGGCAATCGTGATCGGACCACTCAGGTTGTGGATCGATGCCTGCCCGGTCAACACGCGCCAGATCACCTTCAGGGTCAGAATCGAGTATTCCCAGGTCTTGGCCACCGCCGCTGGCAACGCCTCGATCAATCCCAGCCGGTAGGTCGCCTGGTATCTCTCCATGAGCCCATCGACCGGCGCATTGGATGCCCCGATCCGGCCGATCACCTCGCCATTCTGCGCCATGGGGGCCGGCGTCAGGTCAATCGCCACCGGCACCCCATCGCGCTCGACCTCGAGCTCGATCCGGACGCCAGGGCGCGCCTTCACGTAGTCAACCCAGGCATTCCAGTTGTCGATCGCGTTGCCGTCCGCCCGCGTGATGCGGTCGCCGCTGCGAATACCGGCGCTCTGTGCGGCTTCGCCGTCGAGCAGCCTGCCGAACACCGCCGGGATGAGCGGCCGCTCGGGGGTCAGGCCGAGATGGCCGAGCAAGTCACGCGTTTCTGCCAGATCGCCGATATCATCCGACGGAATCGTGCGCCGAGCAGTGCTGCCGTTCGCCGTGCGCACATCGATCCGCACCTCCGGCGTGGCAACGGATGCCGTCGCCAGCTCCTGCAGCGCCAGCGACCAGGTCGGCGTGGTTTCTTCGTTGACCGCGAGTATCTCGTCACCCGGACCGAAACCAGCACGCGCTGCCGGCGTCTGCGCGGCTACCTCGCCGACCAGGGGACGCACCCCGGTCTCGCCGAGGATCAGGACACCCCAGAACGCGGCAATGGCGAACAGGAAATTGAACAGCGGACCGGCAACCACGATCGCCGACCGCACCGCGAGAGACTGGCGATTGAAGGCACGATGCACCTCATCGGGGGCCACTGGACCCTCGTGTTCATCGAGCATCTTCACGTAACCGCCGAGCGGAATCGCGGCAATCACGTACTCCGGTTCTTCCGGGCTGGACTGGCGGCGCCACAAGGGGCGTCCGAATCCGATCGAGAAACGCAGGACCTTGACGCCGAGCCGACGGGCGACCCAGAAGTGGCCGAACTCGTGAATTGCAACCAGCACACCGACGGCGACGATGAAGGCCAGCACTTTGAACAGAATACTTTCCATGGCGTTTCAGACCACCTCGCGTGCCTGGTGTTCCGCAATATCGCGCGCCCGGGCATCGGCTTCGAGCAATGCATCAAGGTCCTCGGCCGGACCATGCGGGTACTCGGCCAGCGTTCGCTCGACCAGGTCGGCGATCCCGGTGAAGCGCAACCGGCCATCCAGAAAACAGGCCACCGCCACCTCGTTGGCCGCGTTCAGGACCGCCGGCGCCGTACCACCGGCGGAAATCGCCTCGTAGGCCAGGCGTAGGCAGGCGAAACGCTTCATGTCGGGCGGCTCGAAATCCAACCGCCCTGTGGCGAACAGGTCGAGCGCCGACACACCGGAGGCATGGCGCCGCGGCCAGGCCAGAGCGTGCGCGATCGGGGTGCGCATGTCGGGATTGCCGAGCTGCGCCAGAACCGACCCATCGACGTACTGCACCATGGAATGGATCACGCTCTGCGGATGCACGACCACCTGGATCTGCTCGGGCCGAGCGTTGAACAACCAGCATGCCTCGATGACCTCCAGTCCCTTGTTCATCATGGTCGCCGAATCGACCGAGATCTTGCGGCCCATATCCCAGTTGGGGTGGTCGCAGGCTTCGTCCGGGGTCACTTCGTGCAGTTCCGCGAGCGCCCGGCTGCGGAACGGGCCGCCGGATGCGGTCAGCAGTATCCGTTCGACGCCGACCTGATCGAGGCCGTCGGCGAAGTTCTCCGGCAGACACTGGAACACGGCATTGTGTTCACTGTCGATCGGCAGGATGGTGGCACCGCTGGCGTGCGCCTCGCGCATGAACAGCGCCCCGGATACGACCAGTGCCTCCTTGTTCGCCAACAGGATGCGACGCCCCAGGCGCACCGCGGCCAGGGTCGGCAACACCCCGGCGGCGCCGACGATAGCTGCCATCAGGTCAACGGCGTCGGGATGGGTCGCGACCGCCGCCAGGCCCTCGGCACCTTGCATGACTTCGGTCTCGAGGCCGGCATCGTGCAGCTGCCGGCGCAGCTCCGCCGCTGCCACCTGGTCCGCCATGGCCACCAGGCTTGGGCGGAAACGCTGGCATTGCTGCAACATGCGGGACACGTCGCGATTGGCACTAAGCGCGACCACCCGGTAGGCATCCGGATGGCGCGCGATCACGTCGAGCGTACTTTCTCCGATCGAGCCGGTCGAGCCGAGGATGGCCACGCCCCTCACGGGGTGACCCCGATCAGGGCCGCACCGAGTACGAAAACCGGCGCTGCGGCGAGCAGACTGTCGATCCGGTCGAGTGCACCACCGTGTCCTGGAAGTATCGCCCCACTGTCCTTGACCCCGGCCTCGCGTTTCAGGCGGCTTTCCCAAAGGTCGCCACCGATCGACAGAGCCGTGACCAGCAGGCACAGCAGGGCCAGCGGAACGACCGCCGCGTTGCCGGACCAGCCGCCGAGCATCAGGCCGGCTGCACACAGCAGCGCGCCGGCCATCGCGCCGGCGACCCCGGCCCAGGTCTTGCCGGGACTGACCTGGGGCGAGAGCTTGCGCCGGCCGAACGCGCGTCCGGCGAAGTAGGCGCCGGAATCGGCCACCCAGATCAGGATGAAAAGGAACAGCAGCAGCGCCGGTCCATTTTCCTCAACCGCGTGCAGGCGCAAGGTCGAAATCCAGGCGGTCACCAGCACCAGTGCGCCGAGAAGCAGGATCACGGGGCGCTGGCCGTCGACGCGGTCGAGCGGTTGCCGGCGGGCGACCAGTACAACGCTGGTCACCACCCACCAGCCGGTCATGAGCCATTGCACGGCAATCAGCAAGTCACCGACGAGGAAACGCCAGGCCAGCCACATCAACACGCCAACAACACCGGCATACACAGCCAGGAGCCAACCTTGCGCGAGCCCGCCCAGCCGACCCATCTCCCAGGCTCCAAGCAACAGCACGGCGCCCAGGACCAGGGCCAGGATGCCAGTATCGAGCAGGAGTATCCCGCCGACGACAACGGGAATCAGAACCAGAGCGGTGAGGACGCGCTGCCAGAGCATCAGTCGCCGGCCTCGACCTGGGCGCCGGTCTTGCCGAAGCGCCGTTGACGGCCAGCGTACTCACGCAATGCTTTGCCGAACTCGTCGGCATCGAAATCCGGCCACAAGGTCGGGGTGAAATAGAGTTCGGAATAAGCGCAGTGCCACAACAGGAAATTGCTGATGCGGTAGTCGCCACCGGTGCGGATGAAGAGATCGGGATCGGGCAGGCCGCCGATGGAGGTGTTACGCGAGAACATCTCCTCGTCGATATCATCGGGTGCGATTTCACCCTTTCTGGCGGCCTCCGCCAGCCGTCGTGCCGCCTGGACAACGTCCCAGCGACCGCCGTAATTGGCGGCAATCTGCAACACCAGGCGACGATTTTCGCTGGTTGCGCTTTCCGAGGCCCGGATCCGCTTCTGCAGCTTTTCCGGGAAGGCCGACAGGTCACCGATCACCCGCAATTGGATATCGTTGGACTGCATCCTTTTCACCTCGCGCTGCAGCGCCGAGAAGAACAGATCCATCAGCAGATTGACCTCGGTCTTCGGCCGGCGCCAGTTTTCGCTGCTGAACGCGAACAGCGTCAGGACCTGGACGCCGTGGCGAATACATTCCTCGATCGTGCTGCGTACACTCGCCACACCAGCCTTGTGTCCGGCATGACGCGGCTTGCCACGCGCCTCGGCCCAACGGCCGTTGCCATCCATGATGACCGCCACGTGCAGCGGGATCCGCCCTGGTTCCGCCGACCCGGTGCCGACTTCGACCTCGGCACTCACGTCAAGATCACCGGCAAGGCTGACGGGTACATGCTCGCGCCCGGCTGCACGCCTCGCTGCCTCGTTCGCCGCAAGCCCGACTCCACCCGGAATAAACCCGGGTCATTCATGCCGAAACCCGCATCCCATCGCCATTCGCCGATCCGCACAGCCAACCGGCAGGGTCAGACGGACATCAGATCCGCTTCCTTGGTCTCGAGCATCTCGTCGATTTCCTTGACGTGCTGATCGGTCAGTTTCTGGATAATCTCCTGCCCGCGACGCTCATCATCTTCCGAGATCAACTTTTCTTTAACCAGCGCCTTCAGGTCATTGTTCGCATCGCGACGGATGTTGCGCACCGCAACCCGCGCCTGTTCGGCTTCCGCTCGCACGATCTTGGTCATATCGCGACGGCGTTCCTCGGTCAGCGGTGGCATCGGCACGCGGATCACGGTCCCGGCGGAGTTCGGGTTCAGACCCAGGTCCGACTCCATGATGGCCTTTTCCACTGCACTCACCATCTGCTGTTCGAATGGCTGCACCGTGATGGTACGCGCGTCTTCGACCCCGATGTTCGCAACCTGCTTGAGCGGAACGTCGCTACCGTAGTACGACACGGTAAGATGATCCAGCAGGCTGGGATGCGCGCGCCCGGTACGGACCTTCGCAAGGTTGTCGCCCAGTGACTCGACGCTCTTGGTCATGCGCCCAGCCGCGTCTTTCTTGATGTCGTCGATCATGACTTCTCTCCGCTCGTGACCAGGGTTCCAACGGCTTCACCCTGCACCAGTCTTTGTAGTGCGCCTTCGGTATTGATGTTCATCACCCGCAACGGCATGTTCTGTTCCTTGCACAGAACGACGGCAGTGGCGTCCATCACTGCCAGCCCGTCGCGCAGAACCCGATCGTAGCTCAGCTCGGGATAGAAGATTGCATCCGGATTGCCCAGTGGATCGGCAGAATAGACACCGTCGACCTTGGTCGCCTTGATCATGACGTCGGCGCCGATCTCGATCGCTCGCAGGCTTGCCGCAGAATCGGTTGTGAAGTAAGGGTTTCCCGTGCCGGCCGAAAGGATCACCAC
>JAGRHE010000065.1 GCA_020445165.1 Gammaproteobacteria bacterium | reverse complement strand
GGTCGCGACCGACGTGGTTGCGCGCGGGCTGGATGTGAAGCGTGTCAGCCACGTGATCAACTACGACATCCCGTACGACACCGAGTCCTATGTGCACCGGATCGGCCGCACCGGGCGTGCCGGTGCCTCGGGCGAGGCGATCCTGTTCGTCGCGCCGCGTGAACGGCGCATGCTGCGCGTGATCGAGAAGGCGACCGGCCAGCGCATCGAACAGATGGACGTTCCGTCGGTACACGACATCAACAGCCGTCGTACCGAGCGTTTCAAGCAGAGCGTGCGCGAGGTGGCGGCCGGCGGGAAACTCGAGCTCTACTACCGCCTGGTCAGCGAACTCGAACAGGAAGGCGATTTCGACGCACTGCAGATCGCGGCGGCGCTGGCAAGCCTGGCCCAGGGTGACTCGCCGCTGCTGCTCGATCCCAAGGACGACGTGCGGCGCAAGAGCCAGGAGCGCCTCGATGACGACCGTGAACGTCCCGCCCGGCGCGACGATCGTACTGAGCGCGAGCGTCCGCGCAAACAGGTCGAGCCCGACGCCCTGCCGTTGAAAGACTTTCCCGAGATCCCGATGGTTCGCTTCCGCTTGGCGGTCGGTTACCGTGATGGCGTCAAGCCGGCCAATATCGTCGGCGCGATCGCCAACGAGGCCGACATCGAGAGCAGGTACATCGGCCACATCGAGATCTTCGACGAGTTCACGACCGTCGATCTACCCGATGGCATGCCGCCCGACACCTTGCGCGACCTGCAGAACACCTGGGTCTGCCAACGCAGGCTCGCCCTGCAGCCGTTGGCGGATTTCGATCCGAACAAGCCCGTCGACGAGAAGCCCGCGGCTCGACCGGTCAAGCGCGCAAAGCGGGCACGCGACGACGTTCGCGACGAACGCGCCCGTGGACCGGCGCGCAAGCCCAAAGACAGCGGCGCAGCCGGTGCGATGCGCAAAGACAAGCGCAAACCGGGTGCCGCCGACAAGGGGGGGCGCAAGCCCGCGGCCGGGCGCAAGCCGGATGCCCGGCCTGCACAGCGCGATACCACCCGGCAGGAAGCAGACCAGGATCCGCGCCGCGACCCGAACACCAAGGCGACGCGCAACCCGGCCAAGCGCGCCACCCTGAGTGCGCGCAAGGGCGCCGCGAAATCCCCGGGTAAACCCGCGGGCATGAAGCCGCCGCGTCCACTAAAGTTGGCTGGCAAGCAGCGCAGGGGAAATGACAAATGACGTCTCGACTGAACGCATATTGGCCGCGCCTGGCCGGGTTGTTCCTGCTCGGCGTCATCGGCTTTGCCGCGCATGCCGGTGAAGAAGGCGAGTCGCCGCCGTCTGTCGAGGGCGCGACCACGATCGATATCCCGGAGGCGCAACGCCTGCATGCCGCTGGCGTCAAGTTCATCGACGTTCGCAATCCGCGCCTGTTCGCGCGCCGACATGTGCCGGGCGCCATCCATCTCAACCTGACCGATGATTTCAACCTCGCCAACCTCTCTGCCACGGTCGGCAAGGACGAGCCTTTCGTCATCTACTGCAGCGGGATCACCTGCAGCCGCAGTTCCGACGCCGCGGCCTGGGCGGTCGAGTGGGGCTTCAGCCAGGTGAAGTATTTCCGCGAAGGGATGGCCGGCTGGCGCGATGCCGGTCTGCCGATGGTGACCAGCGACGACTGATAAGCCGGCACTGTCGTCCCGTTCGACTCTTTCGTAAGAGGACGCAGAGTACACAGAGAAGCGCAGAGCACACAGAGCGCTTTTTTGCTGCCGGTGTCTTTATTCAACGTGCCCAGCCTGAGGCGCGTGATACCTACATTGAACCTCTGTGGTCTCTGCGCTTCTCTGCGAACTCCGCGTCCTTCTTGCACGCGAATCCAGCGCAGTGGCTCAGCTGCGCGGCAGCCTGGCCAGGTAGCGGTCGAGCACGTTGGCGAAGGCCTGGCGGTCACTGGCCGACAACGGCGGCGGCCCACCTCCGGCCAGGCCGCTGCTGCGCATCGTGTCCATGAAGTCGCGCATGTTCAGGCGCTCGCCGATGTTGTTCCTGGTGAACTGCTCGCCGCGCGCGCTGACCACCTGGGCGCCGCGGGCGATGGCATCGGCAGCGAGCGGAATGTCGGACGTGACGACCAGGTCGCCGTCGGCGACCCGTGCCGCGATCTCGTTGTCGGCCACATCGAAGCCACGCGCCACCTGCAGCATTTTGATGTAGCGCGAGCGCGGGACGTCCAGGGCCTGGTTGGCAACCAGCGTCAATTCGATCCGGTTGCGCTCGGCGGCGCGGAACAGGATTTCACGCACGGCGCGTGGACAGGCATCGGCATCGACCCAGATGGCCATTTCGTCACTCCGGTTGAACGGCAGGGCAGTGTGCCACTTCGACGCGTTCCTGTCGGCAGTGCGGCCACCCAATCGAGCTCGCTTGGCGTAAGCTCACGCCTGTCGTCACATTCCATTGCCTGTCGCCGGGCGCAGCCGCCAACGTGTCCATTCCCTTCTATCCCGCCCTGTTCCTGCTGGCCGCATTGTGGGGTGGCTCGTTCCTGTTCATGCGCATCGCGGCCCCGGTGCTCGGGCCGGTCGGGCTGATCGAGGTGCGCGTGCTGCTCGCCGGGCTGGCGCTGCTGCCATTGGTCATGCGGCGTGGTCAATTGGCCCAGTTGCGTGACAACTGGCGCCTGCTGCTCTGGGTCGGGCTGCTGAATGCCGCGCTGCCGTTCACGCTGCTGGCCTATTCATCGCTGTACCTGACCGCCGGCACCACCTCGATCCTCAATGCCACGGTACCGATCTTCGGCGCCCTGATCGGATTCCTGGTGTACCGTCAGGCGCTCGACCGGCGCCGCGCATTCGGGGTGCTGCTGGGGTTTGCCGGCGTCGTGGTCCTGGTCGGGCTGCCACAGGCAGGGGAGGCGCGCTCATTGCCCGCCGTCGTGGTCGGCCTGGCCGCCGCGGTGTCGTACGTGTTTGCCGCCAACCTCGCCAGGAACCGCCTCGGCCATGTCTCCGGGCTGGTCTTCGTCACCGGCAGTCAGCTGGGGGCCGCCGCTATCCTGCTGCCCCTGCTGCCATTCTTTCCGCCGCCGGCGACACCCGGGGCCCTGGTACTGGGGGCGGTGCTGGCGCTTGCCCTGCTTTCCACTTCGCTCGCCTTCCTGATCTATATCCAAATGATCCGCGAGGTCGGGCCGCAGCGCACCCTGACCGTCACCTACCTGATCCCGTTGTTCGCGATCGCCTGGGGGGCGTTGCTGCTGGACGAGTCGCTGAGCCTGTCGATGCTGATCGGCGGTGGACTGATCCTGCTCGGAGTGGCCCTGGCCAACCGGCGACCGCCGCCGGTGCCTGGCGCGCCGCTGCCGGAGCGGCGCTGAAGCCCAATCGGCCTCCTTAAGCTTCATTGTAAAAAGCTATTGGTCTGAGAGAAATAATTCAATTCTCTTTTAGATGAGAATCACTATCATTCATTCATGGCTTCGATAACAGGAGAACGACCATGATCAAGACCGCAACATTCGCCGTCATGCATTTCAGCATCGCCTTCACGGTCGCCTACCTGTTGACCGGTGACATCGTGATCGGCGGCGCCGTGGCGCTGATCGAGCCCGCCGTGAACACGGTGGCCTACTACTTCCACGACCGTGTCTGGGAGCGCATCCGCAACCGGCGCGCTGTCGACCGGATGGACATGGTGGCCGCATGATCGATCTGAGCGGCTTCGCGACCATGGACGTGCACCTGCTGTACAGCCTGATCAATACCCGGCTGCGCAACGAGTACGCTGATCTGCAGGACCTGGCGAAGAGCCAGGGTATCGACGGCGAGGCGCTGCAACAGCGCCTCGTCAAAGCGGGTTATCACTACGACGGCACGCTGAACCAGTTCCGTGCGGGCGGCTGATCGCCTACTCGAACTCCATCGCGCGGAAGATCATGCTTGCATTCAGTGCGGCCAGCTCATCATAGGTGTCAAGGTGGCTGTACGCTGACTGGTCGATCTTCGACACGTCGGCCAGGGTGCCACCCGAATCCATGAGTGCGCGGATCTGCTCGCGCATGAACACCAGGTAGTCCCTCGTATAACGTGTCACTTCGGCCATATCGGTCGGGACGCCGTGACCGGGTACCACGATCTCGGCGCCGAGCGCCTCGAACTTGTCCCAGGTCTCGACCCAGGCGGCGGTGTCTGTGTGTTCGAACACCGGCAGCATGCGCTGATGGAACGCGATGTCTCCGGCGATCACGATCTTCTCGTCCGGCAGCCAGACCGAGATGTCGCCCGGGCTGTGCGCCGGCCCCAGGTGCAGCAGCTCGATGCGGCGCCCGCCCAGTTCGATCACCTTCTGCTCGTCGAACACCTCGTCGGGCAGCACCAGTTTCGTGCCCATGCCCTTGTCTCGCGAGCGTTGCAGTACGCGCTCGAGAATGCGCTCACCGTATTTCTGCAACTCGGTCAGGGTGTCGCGGTGAGCGATGATGTGCGCGCCCTGTTCCTTCCAGTAGGCCGAACCCATCGCAGCATGGCCCTGGCCATTCTCCAGCACAACGTACTTCACTGGCTGGTCGGTGAGCTTCCTGATCTCTTCGTGCAGCGAACGCGCCAGCAGATAGTTGTCGCTGGCATTGATCACGACCACGCCGTCGTCGGTGATGATGAACGACAGGTTGTTGTTGTGTCCGGAATTGGTATAGCTGGGCGGCTCCGTGGCGCCGATCGCCGACCACACACCCTCGGCGACCTTCTGCGGCTTGCTGTACAGCATGCTGTCGAGCGCGAGGTCGGGCGCTTCGACCGGCAGGCCGCTGTCGCGCCAGACGAAGAACCCGTCGGCGTAGTTGCGCACATCGGTGTAGCCCATTTCGCTCAGCGTGGCCGCCGCCAGTGGACTGCGCTGGTTGATGCCGCAGTAAACGACGATTGGCGTGTCTGCATCCGGTACCAGGTCGGGCATACGGAATTCAAGCCAGCCACGGCTCACGTTGTAGATGCGTGGCGCATCGATCATGCCGCCGAGCAGCAGGATCTCGTCGCTGTTGCGTACGTCGATCAGCACGGTATCAGGGCGCTCGCGCAGCTGTTCCTGCAATTCAAAGGTGACGATGTTGCGGACCTGCGGGGCGACTCGCGCGAGGGCCTGTTCGCCGTTGAGGATCCCGCCGACGGCATGGCTGGCGTTCAGTGCCAGCGCCAGTGCCAGCGCAGGGGCTGCGGCGGAGCGGGCTGGATGAGAGCGCAGGGTCATTTCTTTTTCTCCTTGGGACGGTGCGAAGCCATTTTAGTGTGGTGAGTCAGAAGTTCGTTACGTTTCAGCGCAGCCGGGAGGGGCGCGGCCCGGACGAACTTGATTTGAATCAATACACTTTATCAAAGACAGGGTTTTGTCGTATTTTGCCTTGTTAATGTATCGTCCTGCTGCCAGCATTGAATGAGACACCTCTTCGGGTTGTGTGGCCCGCTCCCTATTTTGTCGCTTGAGGCTCCAATGTCCTGCTCTTCGCTGTCGACGATGACAGTCCGCCCATGAGTGCGTCCCGCCAGGTGCTCGATGCCATATCGGCATTGTCCCTGCCGCGCACCGTGCGCGTGTTGAATCTTTGTGGGGACCAGGAGCGCGTGATCACCTGGTCGGAGATGCGACGGCAATTACCGCAGGCGGTCGAACTGCTGCCGGGCCCGGGCTGCCCGGCCAGTATCTGCCCGGAAAGCGACGTCTTCCAGGCACTCCAGCTGGTCAGGCGGCATGCGCTGACGCTGCTGGTCAGCGACAACCTGATGCGGGTGCCGCTGAGTCGACCGGGGGATGGACCACGCAGCCTGGCCGAAGCGATGGCTGCGGGTGCCGATATCGTACCGGTCGCTGCGCCGATCGAGGCGGTTTTGGCGGCGCGTGCCGATCCGCAACGCGACATGGTGTTTTTTGTATCCGGGTTCGAGACGCTGTTGGCACCGCTCGCCGGCATGGTCCTCGATGGCTTGCCGGACAATCTGAGCCTGCTGCTCTGTGGTCGTCGCGCCGAGCCGCTGATCGGTGACTGGTTGGCGGCCAACGCAGACCGCTTCGATGCCTTGCTGCTGCCCGGAAACCGCTGTGCGCTGACCGGAACGGCAGACTGGGATCGGCTGAGCCGGACCCATGCCAAGCCGGCCGCGGTGGCTGGTTACACCGCCGGCAACATCCTCTCGGCGGTGCACGCGGTGTTGCAGCAGCTGAGTACGGGTACGGCCGAGGTCGTGAATTTCTACCGCACCCTGGCGCGACCGGAAGGCAGTGCGCTGGCCCGCGACCAGCTGGAGCGAGTGTTCGAGCCCTATGCCGGTGATTGGCGCGGCTTCGGTGTGGTAGACGGTACCGGCTTTCGCCTGCGACACGCTTACGACGTGATCAACGCCGACTGCCGCCACCCCAACTACCGCGGACTGCTGCAGGCCGCGGGTAACGCGATGCCCGATGGTTGCGAATGTGCGGCGGTGCTGGCCGGAGACAAGGCCCCATCGGCCTGTCCGCTGTTCGCGTCGCGCTGCAATCCCGACACGCCGTTCGGTCCGTGCATGGCGTCCGAGGACGGCACCTGCTTCCTGCACCGGCGTCCGCTCAGCCGGACCTGATTCCGCACCTGCCGGGTCCGGGCTCACGGTCTGCCCGCTGTTTGCTGCCCCTGAGAATTCTCAACTAAGGTCTGTGCGCGCCGCTAAGCAGGCATGGGCTTCCTTCTATTCATCACGGCCGTTCCCACTGACGGGTGCGGTAAGCCACCGACATGCTGGTCACAGAATCGGTCCTGAACAGCTGGTCGGCCATGCTGCACCAGCTGATCGGCGGGCTGCGCGTGGTCTATATCGACCTGCGAGGTGGCGGTGTGCACAACGGCGCACTGCTGTTCACCTATCCGCACGATGCACATCGCCATGACGACTGGGCCCTGGCGACGCGCCTGGCGCTGTCGGCCGATCAGCCGGTCACCAGTGGCGGTACCGATGACGACGGCCGTTCGGGCCTGCGCATTGCCTATCCGCTGCACATCGGCGCCCAGGCGAACGGCGCTGTGCTGGTCGAGCTCGATGCCCCGTTGGAACGCCAGGCCGCCGTGCTGCAGATGCTGCAATGGGGTGAGGCATGGCTGAGCCTGGCCTTGCGGCAGCATGCCGATGATTCTCCACTGGCGGGCCTGGTGCCCTTGCTGGACGAGGCGGCGGGGCATGCAGACTATGCCGATGCCCGCACAGCCATGCTGGCGCGACTGCCCGCCCTGTGTGGCGCCACGCGGGTGGCGCTCGGACAGGTGCGCGGAGATCGGGTCGTACTCGAAGCGGTGTCCGATGTGACGATGCCCGATTCGCGTGCACAGCACGTCCGTGCGGTCACCGCGGCAATGCAGGAGGCGTACGATGCCGGCGTCATGCTGAGCGTGCCGGGCCCCTCCACCAACGCCGACGACGAACCGGCACGCATTGCATCACCGCAACACGAGGCACTGCGGACCGAGGCCGGCCTGGCCGCGGCATGCAGCGTGCCCCTGCAGCGGGGGCTGCCGTTCGCGATGGTGCTGTGTTTCGAATTCTCCTCGGTCCGTGACTGGGGCAGTGGATCACGCCAGGCCTGCGAGCAGGTCGCACGCCTGGCAGCGCCGCTGCTGGCCTTGCGGCACGAAATCGATCGACCCTGGCGACAGCGCCTGCGTGGACTGCTCGTCGATGGCGCCGCGACACTGCAGGCGCGTATGCGCAGGGCCGGCGCGCTGACGGCGTTGGCAGTGACGGTTCTCGCTCTTTCCTTCGCGTTGAGCCGCGGCGATTACCGGGTCAGTGCGACCGCCAGCATCGAGGGCGAGGTACAGCGCGCGATCGTGGCGCCGTTCGATGGATACGTCGCGGCGGCCGAGGTCCGTGCCGGACAGCGTGTGCGCACCGGGACGGTGCTGGCGCGCCTGGACGACCGTGAACTCAAAGGCGAGCGTCGTGGCCTGCTGGCCGAGGAGACCGAACTGGTCGAAAACCACCGCCAGGCGGTCGCTGCATTGGATCATGCCAAATCGAAGATCCTCGACGCGCAGTTGGCTCAGACCCGTGCCCGCCTGGGCCTGCTCGACGAGCGGCTCGCGCGCACCGAGCTGACGGCACCCTTCGACGGTGTCGTGATCTCCGGTGACTGGAGCCGGTCACTCGGTGTACCGGTTACCCGTGGCGACCTGATGTTCGAGATCGCCCCGCTGGATGCCTATCGCGTTGCGCTGCAGGTCAACGACCGGGATATCGCTGCGCTCGCACCCGGTCAACAGGGCAGCCTTACCCTGACCGCCCTGCCGCGTCAGCCGGTGCGCTTCGAACTGACCGATGTCAGCAGCCTGGCCGATGAACAGGTCAGTGAGCCGATGTTCAGGGTGGAGGCCGACCTGTGGGACAACCCGCCGGCACTGCGACCCGGCATGCAGGGGATTGCAAAGGTACATGCCGGTCAGCGCCAGCGCTGGTGGATCTGGACCCATGCGCTGACCGACTGGCTGCAGCTGCAATGGTGGCATTGGCGGCCATGAATCCCGCTGCCGTCACACAAGCCGCAGCGGCGTCACCACTTTGGCCGCAACTGGCGGCTTCGCGTCTGCGCCTGCGCGACACGGTCCGCTCGACGCCCTTGTCGTTCCGCAACGAACCCTGGTTCCTGTTCCAGGATGGCCTGGAACGTCTCCAGTTCCGTGTACGCGGGAAGGTCGCCGAACGCCTGCTGCAACTTGATGGCCGGCAGACCCTGGCCGAGGTGCTCGACATGCCCCCCGGCGAGGCGCCGGACGATGAATGGCTGACCACGATCACCCAGCTGCATGCTGCCGGCATGCTGGTCGGTGACGACGATGACCCGGTCGTGCGCCTGCTGCAACGGCAACACGAACACCGGCAGCGCAGCGGGCGGGCACGCTGGCTGCGCCTGTTGTCTCCGCGCTTTGCGTTGTTCGATCCCGACCGTCTCCTGGACCGGCTCGTGCCGTGGACCGCCTGGTTGTTCCACCCGGCAACCCTGGTCCTGTGGTTGCTGTTGGTCGTGCTTGCCGGCGCGCAGGCGCTGATGCATGCCGGTGAGCTGGCGCTCTACGGCGCCCAGCGCTTCGACGATCCGGGACAGTGGTTGTTGCTGCTGGCGCTATACCCGGCGGTCAAGGCGCTGCATGAACTGGGACATGGCATCACCGCGAAGATGGGCGGTGCCCGGGTCAACGAAATGGGCATCACGCTGCTGGTCTTCATGCCCGTCCCCTACGTCGATGCCAGTGCCACGAGCGCGTTCTCGAACAAGTACCGGCGCATGCTGGTCGGCGCGGCCGGGATCATCGTCGAACTGGTGCTGGCCGCGATCGCGCTGTTAGCCTGGCTCGGCCTGGAAGACGGTCCGGCGCGCGAGGTTGCGTTTTCGGTCATGCTCATCGGCGGCATGTCGACCCTGCTGTTCAACGGCAATCCGCTGTTGCGCTTCGATGGCTACTACGTCCTCAGTGATGCACTCGAGATCCCCAACCTGGCGACGCGCGCGACACGCTATTACGCCTACCTGGTGAAACGCTACCTGCTGGATATCGCAGGACAGGTCTCTCCGCTGTCGGCACACGGCGAACGTCGCTGGCTGATCGTCTATGCGCCGGCGTCATTGGCCTACCGCCTGCTGATCAGTTTCGGCATTGCCTTTTTCCTGGTCGATCTGTTGCCGGTGGTCGGCGTGCTGTTGGCGGTATGGCTGCTTTCGGTGCAATGGCTGTTGCCGTTGCTGCGCCAGTTGCGTTTCCTGTTCGCCGATACGGCATTGCAGGGCCGACGCGTGCGCGCGGTCACCAGCGTCGCTGCCATCGTCGCCATCGCGACCCTGCTGTTCACCCTGCTGCCCCTGGCACAGCGCACCAGCATCGATGGCGTGGTCTTGCTGCCGGAGCAGGCGATCGTACGCGCCCAGGGAGACGGGTTTCTGAGTCGCCAGCTGGTGGAGGACGCGACCCGTGTTCTGCAGGGTGACCTGCTGTTCGTGTTCGACAATGCCGAACTGGCGACCGACGTTGCGGTACTCGAAGCGCGCGTGCGCGAGTTGCGTGCCCGCCTCGACGGGACCCGATTCGGCGATCGCAATGCCCGCCGGGTGTTCAATGAGCGCCTGGTCGAGGCCGAGGCCGAGCTTGCCGAAGTGCAACGTCGCCTGGCGGCGCTGGAGGTGCGCAGTCCGGGCGATGGTTACCTGCAGTTGGCGGTGGATGACGATGACCTCGGCCGCTACGTGCACGAAGGCGACATGCTTGCATACCTGGCCGGCGGTGGGCAGAGCGTGGTCAGGGTGGTCGCAACCCAGGACCAGGCCTCGCGCATCCGCGCACAATCCGACCGGATCCGGGTGCGCTTCGCCGATCCCGCTTCCCGCGAGTACCGCGGGCAGTTGCTGCGCGAGGTGCCCCAGGCGTCGGCACAGTTGCCGACCGCCGCCTTGGGCAGCCGCGGTGGTGGCGCTATTCAGGTCGACGCCCGCGATGCCAGCGGGGTCACGACACTGCAACCGGTTTTCGCATTCGACATCGCGCTCGACGACAGCGAGGCCGGCCGTTTTGTTGGCCGACGCGCGTTCGTGCGTATCGAACACGACGCCGAACCCCTGCTGATGCGGGTACATGACTGGTTCAGGCGCACCCTGATCGACCGTGCCGGCGTTTGAGGGGATCCCTGGGGATCGCCATCCGCGCGGCTTCAGGAATGACAAGAAATCGATCAACCAAAGTGCCGTGGGTTGGGCCTGATCAGATCTCAGGCCCTTCCTGTTCGTGCGCTGTTCTCCGCGTCCCAGCGGAACGCGATTCCTTTTAGTAACCGACATCCTTGCCGATAGCTTGTGCAGTAGACGATCCATACACAGGTGACGACGTTGCGAGCGAAGTGGGTTCAGACCCGGGGAATCGGCTGTGCGCTGCTGCTGGGTTTTTCTCCGGTGTTGCAGGCGGCGCAGGGTGACGACGCATTCGACTGCGTAATGTTGCCGTCGCAGCAGGTCGAGCTGGGCAGCCCGGTGCCGGGCCAGCTGGACACGGTCCTGGTCGACCGCGGCGATCGGGTGCGGGTCGGGCAGGAGGTCGCACGCCTCGAGTCGACCCTGGAGCAGGCCAATCTCGACATCGCCCGTTTCCGAGCCGATACCGACACCGAGCTGCGCCTGCGCGATGCCGCCCTGAAAATCGATCAACGCACCGAACAGCGCCTCGATTCGCTGGTGTCGTCCAAGCTCGCCTCGGCCCATGAACGCGACCGTGCCGCCCGCGAGGCGCGCCTGTCCGCCTGGCGGGTCAAGCAGGCCCAGGACGACATCGATCTGTCGGCATTGGAACTTTCACGCGCCGAAACCGTGCTGGCACGCCGCAGCCTGCGCAGCCCGATCGACGGCGTGGTGCTTTCGCGACTGCACGACCCGGGTGAATACATCGAAGACCAGGCGGTGCTGAAAATCATCAGCCTCGACCCGCTGCACGTCGAGGCAATCGTACCGATGCGCCTGTTCGGCCAGGTGAAGTCGGGTATGCGCGCACGCGTCGTAGCCGAACTGGATGACGGCGTCGCCTATGCGGCCGAGGTCGACCGGGTCGACCCGATGGGTGATGCCGGCAGCGGTACCTTCGGTGTACGCCTGGTGCTGCCCAATCCCGAGCAGAAGATCCCGGCCGGTCTCAAGTGCCGTACCAGTTTTGATTTCAGTCCTGCGGTCGTCGACCGCGAGCTTGTCCAGTCGAAGGAACAGCTGGTCGGACTCGGTCGCGACTGACGGCGGGCCGCGGCAGTCATGGGCTTCTGGCGACGCAGGGCGGTACGGGCGAAGGCGCGCAAGCGGGCGACGTCCTATGCCCTTGCGATCGAGGCGCTCGAGCCGCGCGTGTTGTTGTCGGCCGATGCGCTCGGTGTCGACACCGGCCTGGACATCAATGAATCCAATCCACAGTGGGGCGTGGCCGAGGCGCAAGCCTGGCTCGACGGTCACAATCCGGCGTCGACCGACGACATCGACGCGCTGCTGAACGATGACGCGCCTGTCACATCATCACTGACGACGCCCGATGATGACACTGTCAACGTCCGTGAACTGATTATCGTCGACGCCAACGTCGCCGACAGTGAACAACTGCTGTCCGAGCTGCTGGCCGGACGCGATCGCAGCAGCATCAGCATTCACCTGCTCGACGGCAAGCGCGACGGGGTGGAGCAGGTCAGTGCAATCCTGTCCGGATACGACAAGCTCGATGCCGTGCACATCCTGTCGCACGGCAGTGCCGGTGAGATCCATCTCGGCAGCACCACGCTGAGCAATGCCACTATCGACGACTACAGCGCGCAGCTGCAGCGCTGGGACGCTGCCCTGGGCGAGACCGCCGACATTCTGCTGTATGGCTGCGAGGTGGCGGCGGACGCGCAGGGTGAGGCGCTGGTCGATGCCATTGGCCGACTGACCGGCGCCGACGTGGCGGCGTCGTCCGATATCACCGGCAACCTGTCGGCAGGTGGTGACTGGGAGCTGGAGGTGCGCTCCGGCGTGATCGAGGCGCAGGCGCTGATGGTCGATATGTCCACCGCGCAGTGGCAGCACACGCTGGCGTTCATTGCCTACGACGGATTCGACTACACGGCCGGCGAAGAGCTCGGCAATGGCGCAGCAGTAAGTGGCGGCAGCGGCTGGGCCAGCGACTGGACCGACGAGTCGAACCGCGCGCTGGTCGTCGCCAACCCGGGCCTACAGGACCCGACCGGGGCGCTGGATACGACCGGCAACGCCCTGACGACGAATCTGGGTTCGATCTTACACACGTCGTTCCACGGCCGGACCCTGAACGAGACGCTCGGCGACGACGAATCAGAGGTCTGGTTCAGCTTTCTGCTGACGCCGGATGCGACCGATACCACGCTTGCCTATGCTGGCCTGATCCTCGGCGAGAATGACGGCGACCGCCTGTTCGCCGGCTTCTACAACAAGCAGTTCAACCTGCAGAATGCCGGTGCGACGAAAATCCACTACATCGAGAATCTCGATCCGGTGGATGGCCAGACCTACCTGTTGACCGTGCATCTGACGTTCGCGGCGGGTGACGACACCCTGACGCTGTACGTCGATCCAACCCCCGGCATCGGCAGCCCTGAAGATACCTACTCGGTCACCAAGAACGATATCGATCTCGATACCTTCAACACGGTGGTGTTCACCGCGGGTCGCCCCGCGGGTGAAAGCAACGATTCCTACCTCGATGAGCTGCGTGTTGGCACCACCTACAACGACGTCACCCCGGCATCAATCATCGTCGTCAACACCACCGACGACGTGCACGACGCGACCATCACCGATGTCGACGGCCTCAATGCATCCCCAGGTGCCGACGGCAAGATCTCGCTGCGCGAGGCGATCCTGGCCGCGAATGCGACCGCCGGTGGCGACATCATCACGTTCGATATTCCGGACGCACTGGTCGGCGGCCAGCACACGATCAATCTCACGACGCCGTTGGACAAC
>JAGRHE010000064.1 GCA_020445165.1 Gammaproteobacteria bacterium | reverse complement strand
CGAACAGCGAGGCCATGCCGACGATGCTCGGCAGGGTGAGGTCGAGTCCGAGCATCCAATGCCCGAACACCACGCCGATCAGCGCGGTCGGGATGACCGACATCACCGTGATCGGTGCCGAGTACCCACGGAATTGCAGCGCCAGCAGCATGTAGATGCCGGCGAGGCCGAGCAGCACGTTGCGCGCGATCGATTGACCGGTCTTGGCCGACTCCTTGCTCTGACCCTCGATGTCGATGCGCAGCCCCGGATATCTCTCACGCATTTGCGGGAACAATTCGGTGGCCGCGATCGACAGCAGTTCCTGGGCGTTGGCAGTATCGGTTTGTACGTCGCCCTGGACCGTGACCGCGCGCTCGCCATCGACCCGGTTGATTCGTGCCCAGCCGCGTGATTCCTCGATACTGACCACCACGTCGAGCGGAATCAGCGCGCCGGCGGGACCGACGATGGTCAGTTGCTGCAGGTCGGCGGCATCGATCCGGTCGTCGGCGCTCAGGCGCAGGTCGACCTCGTAGTGTTCGGAGCCGAGCGGAAACTCGTCCACCCGCGTTCCCTGGAACGCGGCCCGCACCTGGTTCGAGACCGCGCGCGCGTCCAGGCCCAGGGCGCCCGCGGTGTCCTTGAGACGCAGCAGGTACTCACGCTTGCCGGGGCGAAGATCATCGTTGAGGTCGATTACGCCGGCATAGCTGCCGAACCAGTGCCGCAGTTCGGCTGCCGCCTGCTCGAGCTGGTTCAGGTCGCTGCTGACCAGCCGGATATCCAGTGCGCGCCCGCCCGGACCGAGTGTCGGCTCGGTGAAGGTGAGCGTGATCACATCTGCCAGCAGGCCAGCGTTGTCACGCCAGGCAGCTCTCACTTCGGCCATGGTCGTGCCGCGTCGTTCGGCGCTGAGCAGGTCGGCGATGATGCGTGCGACATGCGGGCCCGATTCATTGGCGTCCGGGTTTTCACCGTACAGCACGGTCACATGCTGGATCAGTGCGGCACCGTCTGGCTGTTGCCCGGCGAACTGCTCGCCGGTGCGGCGCAGTGCATCATTCAGATGTTCGACAATGGCCTCGGTGCGTGCCAGCGGTGTGCCCTGCGGCAACAACAGGCGCGCCTCCAGGATGTCGCCCTCGATGGTGGGGAAGCCGACGAACTTGACCTTGCCGGCAGCCGGCAGGGCGATCGCGAACAGCAACAGCATGATCACGATGCCCAGTGTCAGGTAGCGAAAATCGACGGCCAGGTCCACCGCACGTCCGAACATGCCGTCACGCAGTCGTTCGAAGCGACGCTCGAAACCGTCACGCAGCCGTGAAGTCCTACCCCGGTTGACGTGTTCGAGTGCATGCGCCAGGTGGTGGGGAAGGATGAGGAACGCCTCGATCAGGCTCACGGTCAGCACCAGCAGCAACACGATCGGAAGGACCCGCAGCACCTGGCCGATCTCGCCGCTGATGAACGCCAGCGAGCCGAATACCATCACCGTTGTCGTAAACGAAGACAGGATTCCTGGCTGTACCTGGCGCACCCCGGTGATCGCCGCCTGCATCGGTCTGTCACCGCGTGCCAGCCGGGCGGCGATGTTTTCGGCAATGACGATGGCGTCATCCATCAGCAGGCCGATGCCGATCAGCAGGCCGACCATCGAGATCATGTTTACCGTAACACCGACCATCGGCAGCACGAACAGGGCGCCGAGGAACGAAACCGGCAACCCCATGGTCACCCAGAAGCTGTAGCGCAGGCTGAAGAACAGCCATAACACGAGAAACACCAGCGTCAGTCCCTGGACGCCGTTGCGCAGCAGCATGTCGAGCCTGTCGCGCACTACCGAAGAGCGGTCCTGGGTCAGCGTCAGGCGCATGCCCGCCGGTGCGTCGGCCTGTTCCCGGGCGACGAAGGCCGCGACGCCGTCATAGACGGTCAGGGTATCCTGGTCTTCGGTCTTGGTGATGTCGAGGATCGCCGCGCGGCGGCCATCGAACAGGACTTTTTCCTCGTCGCGCTCGAAGCGGTCGCTGATCTCGGCAATCTGGCCGAGCGTGATTGCGGCGCCATCGGCGGTCGACAACACGACCAGCGAACGCAAGGCATCGATCGACTTGCGCTGGTCGTCGAAGCGCAGCAGCACGTCTTCTTCGTCACCCTCCAGCAGACCGAGCGGTGAGCCCACGCTGCGCGCCGCCACCGCGTTGGCGATGTCTGCGGCGGACATGCTGAACTGGCGCAGTCGCTGACCGGGTATCTCAATCCGCAACTGGTGTTCGGAAAAGCCTTTCACCATGATCTCGGCCACGTCGACCGCCTTGTTCAGGCGGTCTTTGACACGTTCGGCATAGGCCTTGAGGATCACCGGGTCGGACGGCCCGGTGATGGCGATCGAGACCACCGCATCGGTGCGCCCCAGTTCCTCGATCAGAGGCGCTTCGATGGCATCGGGGAAGTCGTCGATCGCATCGACGTTGGATTTGATGTCGTCGAGGAAGCGCGCCATGTTGGCGCCCTCGCGCTTGATGGCGGTCGCGCTGGCCAGGCCCTCGCGCGATTCACACAGCATCTCGTCCAGGTCGGAGATGCTTTCCAGCGCATCCTCCAGACGTCGGCAGATGGCATCTTCGACCTCGGTTGCGGTCGCGCCCTTGTACACGATGCGAACCTGCACCTTGTCGTTCTCGATCGCCGGGAAGGTCTCCCGCTGCAGTCCCGGCAAGGTAACCAGGCCGAGCACGATGATCGCCGCCATCAGCAGGTTGGCCGCGGTCGGGTGGCGCGCGAACCAGGCGATCATCGCGTGCCGCCCGCTGCCTGCAGCAGCTGCGTCTGCAAGGCATGGTCGGTCTGCGGCAGCAGGCGCATGCCGGCGACTGCCGGGACCAGGTCGGATACCACCAGTCGTTGTCCGGCCTCGACGCCGGAGCCGATGATGGCCAGGGAATCCTGCGTGTAAAGCGTTTCTACCGGCTGCATCTGCAGGCGGTTGTCGGCGTCGACCAGCATCACCTGCTTCGCGCGCACGGCGCTACGCGGGATCACCAGCCGGCCGGGCTGTACCCGGCCATACAGCATGACGCTGACGAACATACCCTTCGACAGTGGTGGACGCTGACCCGGTCGCACCTTGTCCAGGGGGCGGTCGACGGCGACTACGACGCCGATCGTGCGCGTGGTGCTGTCTACGTTGTCATTGAAACGCACGAAACGTGCATCCCACTGCGCCGTCTGCGAACCGAGGTCCATGTGAATGGTAGCGTCCAGGCCCGCATAGTCGGCAAGACCATCGCCGAGCTGCTGGCTGCTGGGGGCGTCGTTTTCCCGTCCGGCGAACAGGTTGCGCAACGACGACAGGGCGACCTGGGCGATGATCTCGACCCGGTCGACATCGTCGCCCTGGAACAGGGTCTGGCCGGCGCTGGCGTATTGATCTGTCTCGACCGTCAGCCCGGCGATGCGCAGGTTGAACGGTGCGCTGATGGTGGTGTTGGCCAGGTCGCGCTCGGCCTGCGCCAGGCGTGCTTCGAGCACCTCGCGGCGGCTTGGCAGCAGCGCAATCGCGTTGCGCAGGTTCTGCACTGCGGTGCGCGAATTGAGCACCGCGCGCGCGGCCGCATCGGCGTCGCTGCGCGATGACGTGCCCTGCCTGGCCAGGCTCTCCAGGCGCCGGGACTCACGCTGTGCGAGCTCCAGGTTGCGTTCCTCGATCTCGAGCAGCCCTTCGTTGTTCTGTTGCTGAACGTCGAGTTCGGCCAGTTCAGCCTTGATCTGCGCCAGGCTGAGTTGGTAGTCGACCGGGTCGATCCGCAGCAGTTCGGTGCCGGCCGCAATGATCTCCCCGTCGCGCAGGCGCGGATGCATGTGCACGATCCGACCACTGACCTGGGATACCGCGCGCCAGATCCTGGCCGGTTGTACCACGCCGTAGCCTTCGGCGCGGGGCACCAGGTCGACCTGTGACACCTCGACAGTACGCACTGCGCGAACCGCCTCGCCGTTTTCGACCTTGGTCGGTGCGCCGCGGTTGCTGCCGACAAACACCAGCACCAGTGCCCCGATCACGATCGGTGGAACGACCAGGAGCATGCGCCGGAAGTTGCGGTGTTCAGTCATGAGGCGCTCCTGTTGATGTGCGGCGCGTGGTCAATGTTGCCTCTGCTATGTAGTCTGTGCACAGACAATGGGAAGCCAAGCCTAGGCCGCACAATGGGTTGGGGCAAGCGTGTCCGCCGGGGCGCTGCCCGAGGTGACTTTGGCGATGAGCGAAGCCGCTCACTGTCGCCTGTGGATGGTGTAGGTTGAGCGTGCATGGCGTCGCCGGCTCCGGCCGCCTGAGTCTCCCGATGTAAACGAGATCTGGCAGTATGAAGACACTCGCACTTGGCCGCTGGATAGGGCGACGGCTGCCCTGGTTGTGGATGGTTCCTGCATTGGTCCTGGCGCAGTCACCACACCAGAACGGTACTGGCCGGTTGGAAGTCGCGGTCGAGGGCAACGAGCTGTATGCCCAACTGCAGCTGACCGTGGCCGACGTGTTCGGCACCTGGCAAGCGCCCATGGACGATGCCGGCCGCGCTGCGGTTGCGACAATGGCGAGAGAATTGACCGCGGGCGAGGGCTTGTTCACGCCGTCGCCGGCGGCCGAGTGCCGCCTCACGTCGAGCGAATTGAAACTGCCGTGGCCGGATGCCGCCGATGAATCGCACGGCCATGGACATGGCCATGGTCGATCCCGAGTTGCGGAGGCAGATGTCGATGTATCTGCCGATTACCGATTCGAATGTGCAGAACCCAGGCGGTTGCGGGCCATCGAAGTCCACCTTTTCGATCGCCTGCCACGACTGGAACGTCTGCGGGCGCAGTTCATCACCGTGCAGCGCCAGGGGGTGGTGGTGCTGACGGCCAGGTATCATCGGCTCGATCTCTGAAGCAACGTCCAGGCCGTATGCGGGCGTGTCACCGCCTCATCGTGGCTGCCGGACCTCGCTGGCGTGTGCCGCGTGCCAGGCACGGCTGCTACGTGTGACCAGGCGATCACCGTCGCGGATCAGGAACAGGGCCTGCAAGCCCTGGGCCGCGGCGACCTCAGGTCCGCGTTGTTCGCCCAGGGCCAGCAATGCGGTGGCCCAGGCGTCGGCATCGGTGCAGTTGTCGGCGATCACGCTGACCGAGGCCAGCCGGTGGTGCACGGGGCGACCGTTACGCGGGTCGATCGTGTGCGAGAAGCGCATGCCGTCCGCTTCGAAATAATTTCGGTAATCGCCCGAGGTGGCCAGTGCCGCATCGACCAGCGCAACACCGCTGTGCATCTGCCGGATGCCATCGGCGGGGCGTTCGATCGCAACATGCCACGCCGACCCGTCGGGTTTGCTGCCGCTCCCGCGCAGCTCACCCCCGATCTCGACCAGGTAGTCATCGATACCCATGTCGTCCAGCAGGGCAGCGATCTGGTCGACCGCCCAGCCCTTGGCGATCGATGACAGGTCGATCTGTATCTTGGCGTCGAGCTTGCGCAATGCGGCAGGGGCGGTGCGCGACAGCAGCTTTCCATGGCCGATGTGCGGCAGCAGGGCGTCGATCTGATCGGTGTCGGGCGGTCCCTGGCGCCGGCCACTGTTGCCGAACCCCCACAGGTTGACCAGCGGGCCGGCCGTGATGTCGTACAAGCCGTCACTGGCGCGGCTGACCTCGGCTGCACGTGCCACCAGGTGCGCCAGTTCCGGCGGCACTGGCTGCCAGTCCACTGATGCGCTGCGATTGAAACGCATCAGGTCGGAGTCGGCCCGGTAGGTGGACATCTGCCGATTGACACGTTCCAGGACTTGTTCGATCCGCTCCTTCAGGTGGGCGGCATCGGATCCCGCTGGCGCTGGCACGACCAGCACCGAGTAACTGGTGCCCATGGTCTGACCACGCAGTTCGCCGATTGCGGGTTCCTGTGTTCCGCATGCCTGCAGCGCCAGGCCAGCGCACAATGCCAGCCAGCGCCAGGCACGGCCTGATCGCCGTTGTCTCACTCGATCTTGATGTAGGCGAATCCCTCTGCCTGCAGCTTGGCCAGTTGCACCACGCCGGACGGCACCATGGTGACACCTTCGTACAGTTTGTCTTCGGCCAGGTTGATCTGCGAGCGCGTGATGCCGCAGAGCTCAAGCTTCACCCCCTGGACGGCGCGCAGGGCATCCAGGCGACCGGCATTGTTCTGGCGTCGCTCGGCCATTTCCGCGTCTTCCTCGAACGGGGTGCCAACGAGCTTGTCGTCAGTCACGAACCGAATGCCGTGGGCGACGAATACGATCCTGACGTCATATTCCATCAGCTCATTCTGGTAGTAGGTGACCATGTTGTTGATGCTGGTCAGCATCGCGCTGAACCGTCGCGGGTCGGCGAAATCGGCATGGTATACGACCTTGGTTCCGTCCTCGGCGAACGCGTCGCTCGGTGCAAGCGAGACGCCCGCGAAGGTGGCCAGGAGCAGGACAGCGAACATGGCGCGCAGCATCGGCTGCGTACGAAGGTGATCAGTCATCGGATTGACTCCTCGGTGAGGGGGTTGTGGATTCGACACGCGCCGGCAGTGGGCGCGAGGTCATTTCTTCACGATATGCGCGCAGATGTGTGCGCGTCTGCAGGAAGCTGCTTGCAATCCAGGCGCCGAGCAACACGCCGGTCAGCGTCAGCGCGCCGCCCCACTGCGGGAACAGCAGGAACAGCGTGATTACGATCAACAGCAGGCCCAGCACCAGCTGTAGCGTCGTGCGGTGCAGTCGCAAGATCAACCGCTCGATGTCCCCGTGCCGGGTCAGTCCCTGACGCTGCAGCTGCTCACGCAGGGCCTGGTAGGCTGCGCGCTGGCGACGGGACACCCTGCCGAACGGGTCGCCAAGGCTCATTACGGGCAACCGCGGCCGGATGGGGGAATGCACCGACTGCCCGCAGAAACGAAAAGCATGGAGTTGTCGGCCCGCCCTGACCGGAATCGCCTGAACAACGAAAGCCTGACGCCGACGGCGCGGGCGATGTCGTGGTGCTGCGGTCGCCGGCGAATTCTGTTCGTCGGACGGCAGAGTGAGTGCGTCAAAGAACCTGCAGTGCCGGATATCCGCCGTTCGCAGTGCAACATTTTTTGCAAGAATGCACTTGTTTTCATGGGAAACACGCCAGCGCCGGGATATGATCGTCGACGCGATGCAGTTGCTGTTGGCTGTATCGTAGCAGGCGCACCGGCGACCTAAGAATTACACGCGGGCGCCCAAGCTTGATGTCAGGCGACGGATTGGGTGGATCCGCGAACGATAACGATAAGTGCCGATAACAACAACAAGTGAAATTCGATAATCACGTACTTTTTGTCAGTGCCTCCATGGCAGACCAAACTGTGCTCGGCACACTGCTCGCGCGCAACGGCAATGCCGGTGCGGCAGTGATGTCCACAGCGTCGGATGCGCAGCGCTTTTTCGAAGCCGTGTACGGCGAGGAGCCGTTCAATGTCATCGTGGTCGATGACCGGCAGGTGTGGGCGTCCTGGCGGTCGGTCGTCGGTGCCTGTGCCAAGCACCGGCCGAACGCACTGGTCATCCTGTTGGTTTCGGCCGAGCACTCGGCCGAGCAATGCGAACGCCTGCTCGGCGACAATGTCGCCGCTGTCTATCCGCGCAACAGTGCCGGCCTGCTGGCGCTGGCACGCCTGGTTTCGACCCTTTCCGCACAGCAGCGCAGTTTCAGTCTGCGCCGCGACGTGGGGCAGGCCGATACGGACCCCGACGACGTCGTGCGCGAAGAGCGTGAACGCCTGGTATACGCCGTGTCGCACGATCTTCAGGATCCGCTTCAGCTTGCTCGGCGATATGCGGCTATCCTGAACGAGGATTACGACGGCGTGCTGGGCGATTCGGGCGGCAAGGTGCTCGGCCACCTGCAGTTCAACCTGAATCGCACCCAGGAGATGCTGGACGAGCTGCTCGATTATTCCCGGCTGCAGAATGCCCACCCGGATATCACGCCGGTCGACCTGAACGAGTTGTTCGACGAGGTTGTTTCCTTGTACCGGCTGACGCTGGACGAAATCGGCGGTACCGTCACCAAGCAGCACGATCTGCCCACATTGCTGGTCGATAGGCGGCAGTTCCAGCGCGTGTTTCAGAACCTGATCGGAAATGCGATCAAGTTCCGCAGCGAGCGTCCTTTGCAGGTCACCGTCAGGGCGCAGAAGGTACGCAACGAGTGGCGTATCGGAATCAAGGACAACGGCATTGGAATCGCCGAAGAGGATTTGAAACGGATCTTTGGTATGTTCGAACGCGCCGGTGGTGCGGAGGAACACCCAGGCACGGGGATGGGGCTTGCGATATGCAAGCGGATTATTGCTAACCATGGCGGTAAGATCTGGGTGCGGTCCTCGCTCGGCAGCGGCAGCGTGTTTATCTTTTCGATTCCGCAGGCCGAGGACGCAACTCTACAGCCGTCTGGTGAATGATTCAGGCTAGCCTGCTGATGCGCACATGAGTGTTGAAACCATCGACGTCCTACTGGTTGAAGACAACCCGCAGGAGGCGGAGATTGTCCGGCTGTATCTGGCCAAGAAATACACTCACCATTACGTGATACGACATGTACGCAGCATCACGGCGGCGCTCGCTGAACTGGGTAGCGGCCGCCTGCCTGACGCGATCCTGCTCGATCTCCACCTTCCTGACACCCAGGGCCTGGAAGGTTTCCGCCATGTATCCGGCAACGCGCCCGGGGTGCCGGTCATCATCCTGACCAACTGCAACGAAGAGAGCACGGCGGCCAGCGCCGTGCGCAAGGGTGCGCAGGACTACCTGATCAAGCGCGAGGTGAACGCCGCCTTGCTGCACCGCGCAATTTTGTACGCTATCGAGCGGCAGCGGGCCGAACAGGCCCTGATCAAGGTGAAGGAACGCTATGCTCTGGCGGTCGCCGGTGCCAATGACTGCATCTGGGATTGGGACGCGGTCAGCGATACCGCCTATTTCTCGCCGCGCTGGAACGATCTCGTCGGCCTGGGCGAGGACGAGTCGTGTGATCGGCTGCAGGACTGGTTCGATCGCGTCCACGCGGACGATGCAGAGGAACTGCAACGGCTGTTGCGGCCCAATCCCGAGAGTGAGCGACAGCACTTCGAGCACGAGCATCGTTTGCGCCATGAGAACGGCGACTACATCTGGGTGTATGCGCGCGGGGTGATTCTGTTCGATGTCCAGGGCGAGCCGGTGCGCATGGCCGGCTCGATCAGCAGTATCACCAAGCGCAAGGAAACCGAGCATGAGCTGCTGCACCGGGCGCTGCACGATCCGCTCACCGGCCTGCCGAACCGCGTTTTGTTCATCGACCGGCTGCAGCAGGCGCTGCGCCGTTACAAGCGCAACAACTCGTTGCGCTTCGCGGTGCTGTATTTCGACCTCGACCGGTTCAAGTTCGTCAACGACAGCCTCGGGCACTCGGCCGGCGACAGCCTGCTGATCTCGACGGCGCGACGGCTGTTGAGCGTGATCCGGCCAGGTGACACGGTGGCGCGTATGGGCGGAGACGAGTTCGCGGTGCTGGTCAGCGATATCGACGACGAGTCGGATACCGCGCAGGTGGCCGAACGCATCCATACCCTTTTCCAGCAGGAGTTCTCGATTGCCGGTCGCGGTATGTACACCAGCGCCAGTATCGGCGTGGCAGTTGCCACACGTCACTACGAGACGCCGGAGGAACTGCTGCGTGATGCCGACCTGGCCATGTACCGTGCCAAGCGGTCGGAGAACGAGAAGACCGTGATCTTCGATACCACCATGCACCAGGCCGCGATTTCCCGCCTGAACATGGAGACCGACCTGCGCCGCGCCGTGGCACGTGGCGAGTTCGTGGTCTATTACCAGCCGATCGTGACCGTTGACGATCAGCGCATCGTGGCCTTCGAGGCGCTGCTGCGTTGGTTGCACCCGGAAAAAGGCCTGCTCGGTCCGGACAGCTTCCTGCCGGTGGTGGAGGATACCGGGATGCTGGCGACGTTGAGCTGGTGGGTGCTGGAGGAGGCCTGCAGGCAGGCGCGCGAATGGCGCGGGACCTTCGTCAACGGATCGTCATTGGGTATGAGCGTCAACGTGTCGGCGAGCATGTTCCGTGCCGAGCACTCCGCGCAACGCCTCAAGAGCATCGTGCGCGACTCGGGTATCGCACCGCAGGACCTGTCGCTCGAGCTCACCGAGCGTGATTGCATGGATCACGAGGAGGCAACCCATGCCACCCTGGCGGAGTTGCGCCGCTTCGGCGTCAAGATCCACATGGACGATTTCGGCACCGGTTACTCGTCACTTTCCTACCTGCAACGCTGCGCCTACGACACGCTGAAGATCGACCGTTCATTCGTGCAAAACCTCGACAACGAGGCGCAGAGCGTGGCAATCATCAAGACCATCGTCGGTCTCGGCGAAATGCTCAATATCAACGTCGTCGCCGAAGGGGTCGAATCGCAGGCGCAGCTGGACGCGCTGGCCTCGCTGCGTTGCCCGGAGGCGCAGGGTTTCTGGTTCTCGCGGCCGGTCACCCCGGGCGAGGCGTCCGAACTGCTGCGTCGCGCGCGGGCCACCGAACACTGAATCCGCCCGGTCGGGATGCGACATAAAGCGCGTGTGTCATCGGCCGCTGTTTTTAATGGCAGCTGGCGGCGGCGGAATATGCCAGAATCGGAAGATTGCAACGGCACTCACGCGTTAGCGCGGTTGTGTCGGATGAACAGCGACGGCGAGAAGCGGAAGGGCGATGGGGAACGAGCCAGGCGAAGCACGCAGCACCGGTGACGACGCGATACTGCAGCAGCAATACCTGCGTGCGCTGAGTTCGTTCGAAGGCATCGTGCTGAGCCAGATCGATGTCAAGAACAAGCTCGGCGACCGCCTCAACAGCAGTATTCGCGCTGGCCTGATAATCCTGTCCGTCATCGCCTTCTCGATTCTCGTGTTGCTGCTGACGTTGAGTTCGCAGATCAATCGTATCTCCAACGTCGTTGGTGCCATGAACACGCATTTTTCGGCCGTGTCGATGCGTATGGACGAGATCGTGCAGCATCTCGGTTCCATGCAGTCGCAGGTTGCGCAGCTGGGTCAGATCGAAAGTGACACTGCGAAGCTCAGGACGGAGATCGCCGGAATCAACCTGATCACCAATGACATCAGTCACAGTATTGGCAGCATCGGTGACCACATGACCGGCACGCGCGCCAACGTCGAGAACATCGCCCTGACGATGAATGCGATGAACATCGAGGTCCAGGCGATGAGCGCGGAGATGCACCGCATGGCCAAACCGGCCCGTACCC
Source organism: Gammaproteobacteria bacterium (assembly GCA_020445165.1). The sequence continues at coordinate 2,200 of JAGRHE010000064.1, read as the reverse complement.
TGAACCGGATGTTCCCGTTCCCATGATGGTCACGCGTCACCTTGCCTTTACGCGACTTGGCTGTGTGCCGGTGGAGTTGCCCTTGTGAGCGTCGATCCGCGCAGCCCGATCATCCAGGTGATGGCGCGACTGGGTCGCGAGACACAGCTGCACCTGGACGAACGTCATCGCCATTTCAAGTTCACCGACAAGATCACCCTGGTGGTGTCGGTGTTGCTGGTGATCCTGGCGTGCGTCAACGTGTACTACGTGACGGTGCTGTACCAGGACCTCAACGGAATCGTCGACAATATGGATTCGATGTACCGCAACCTGTCTCGGGTGGACCGTGACATGGAGCAGGTTGCCGGGCACGTGCGCAAGTTCGACCGCCATATCCAGCACATGACCCCGATCACCGAGCACATGGACGCGATTACCGCGGTGATGCCGGAGCTGCACCAGAGCATGGTCGTGATCGGCGCCGAGATGGTCAACGTGAACGTCGACATGGCGCAGATGAACGGTGCCATGGGCGGCATTGCCCAGCAGATGCAGCAGATGACCGGTGGAATGAGCGTGATGCGCCAGAACGTACACCAGATCGCCGGCCCGATGGGCGCATTGAACCCGCTGATGCCCAATTGACGCCCTCCTTTCGCGGGGGCGCAAACTGTGAAGCGCCCGCCACATGGCGGCCTGAATTCAGATAGACTCTGCGCTTCGGAGTTTCCCATGAACACCCTGCCGGAGCAGTTCGCAGGCATGTCTGAGCAAAGCGCGCGCAGCGAATCGCCGTTACCGGCGTTCGACATGAAAGCCGGGCAGTTCAATCTGCCTACACTGGTGCTGCGCGACGTCGACATCAGCGGCCTGGACGAGTTTCTGGCGCAGCAGGTCGCCAGGCTGCCTTCGTTCTTCGACCAGGCACCGGTCGCCATCGATCTGTCGCAGCTGGCAGATCGCGAACAGCTGGAAGACTTCCCGATGATTGTCGGCATGTTGCGCGGGCACGGCATGATTCCGATCGGGGTGCGTGGGGCGTCGGAGCAGCAGCGCGCGCAGGCGCTGGCACTCGAAATCGCCGTCATGCCGGCGCTGCGCCGGCCGCAGGCGGCCCCGGTGAACCCGCCAGCGAGCCCGCCCACGGCGGCGCAACGGGCCGCCGCGACGATCATCGAAAAGCCGGTGCGCTCGGGACAGCGGATCGTCGCCGAACGCGGTGACCTGATCCTGCTCGGCGGGATCAGCTCCGGTGCCGAGGTCATGGCGGCCGGGCACATCCATGCGTACGGGGCATTGCGCGGGCGTGCACTGGCCGGGTTCGCAGGTGATACGTCGGCTCGGATCTTCTGTCGCGACCTGGGTGCCGAGCTGGTCTCGATCGCGGGTCGCTACCGGGTCAGTGAGAATCTCGAGAGCCGCCACTTGCGGCGCGCCGTGCAGATCTCGCTCGACGGCGACGCCTTGCGTTTCGATCTGCTCTGAACAGCTATAGGTTTTTTGTCTGACCAACGCGGACCAGGGGTCCAAAGGAGTACTCAGTTGGCACGCATTATCGTAGTCACCTCCGGCAAGGGAGGGGTGGGCAAAACGACCACCAGCGCAGCCTTCGCGATGGGCCTTGCCGAACGTGGGTTTCGCACCGTGGTCATCGATTTCGATGTCGGTCTGCGCAATCTCGACCTGATCATGGGTTGTGAAAGGCGCGTGGTGTACGATTTTGTGAACGTCATCCAGGGTGACGCCAATGTCGGCCAGGCCCTGATCAAGGACAAGCGCAACCCGAACCTGTTCGTTCTGCCGGCATCGCAGACCCGGGACAAGGATGCGCTGACACTGGAAGGCGTCGGCAAGGTACTCGAGGACCTGGGGCGTGAGTTCGAGTTCATCGTGTGTGATTCGCCGGCCGGCATCGAGCGTGGTGCGACCATGGCCATGTACTACGCCGACGACGCGATCGTCGTGACCAACCCCGAGGTATCGTCGGTGCGCGACTCGGACCGCATGATCGGCATCCTGTCGAGCAAGTCGCGTCGCGCGGTCCAGAACGAGGAGGCGATCCGCGAGTTCCTGCTGGTCACGCGCTACTCGCCGGAACGTGTGCGACGTGGCGAGATGCTTTCCCTGGAGGACGTCCAGGAGATCCTGGCACTCGAGCTGATCGGCGTGATTCCCGAATCAGAGGCCGTGCTGAATGCCTCGAACGCCGGGGTGCCGG
>JAGRHE010000063.1 GCA_020445165.1 Gammaproteobacteria bacterium | reverse complement strand
AGCTGGCCTCCGAGAAGCCATGCCGCCGGCACAACTCCTTGATCGGAACCCCGGCGTCCGCCTCCTTCAAAAATCCGATGATCTGCTCTTCGCTGTAGCGCTTCTTCACGTCCAATCTCCTCAGTCATGGGATTGGACTCTAAATGCCGGTGCTACTCAATTTCGGGGTAACGTCGGCACCGCGATATATGCCTAGTGCACCCCCAGATCAAGAGTTTCCTCATATTGCACTCTTTCTCAAAGTGACTACATAAAAATCATCGCCTTGTTCTGTGCACTCCCAACCAACTCGCCCTCGAGTGTAAAGAGCTACTAGCTCACTGAGGGCCGAATACCTGGTCAGGATGTATAGGGACAATTTGATCGAACTAAGAATCACCGCGGTCTTCTTAGCCCACGGCAATGTCCGAAACTCTGGCCCATAGACCAAATCCAATAAGGTTAATACTCTTCGACATGCTTGAGCTTGCTTCATATTCAAGGACAGCTCGACATATCCCTGATCCGAGAATTGCTTGAGCAGCTTTGCAGCAGATATTTCTGAGTACGTAATCATTGTCCAATCTCTAGAACCCTTGGCAAAGCACAAGTAATGGAATTGCCGAGATGAAACAAGCTCGCCTGAGTACCGTGCTCTCAATTTTGGTGCATCGCTCGATTATATTCTCAACCGCTTTCCTACATCCGTCGCCTGGATCGGGACTGGACGGCTGAACAGGAAGTGGCTGCTCCGTGGTGCATACCAACTTGTCGCGATCGGGGGGCTTTATGCCATCAGGAAGATCGAATGGGCCGTCCCTTCCATCGTCACTACCGCCATTAAGATAGCCTGACAAGTCTGGCAGAATCGGGGCTGTGTGATCCCAAGGAATGACTGGGGAGAACATACCACCGCCGCTCAAACCACCGCCCGCGCCAATCGAGGCCGGGAACGATCGAGTTGGAAACAGGCCCAGAGGATCTGTTCTTCCTACGGGATTACCCTCGACATACGCATACGTATTCAACCCCCCAGCCAGCCCGATCGGATCAGACTGTACATATCTTCCTGCTGTTGGGTCGTAGTCCCTGAAGTAGTTGTAGTCTGAAGCCTCTCAGAAAGGCTGGCTGAATCGTACTGAATTCGCAAGTGGCTCAGCGGGTTGCGGCAGAATTCGAGATACGATGCGGCTCGCTGCTGAAAAAGCGCCTAATGCAGTTTCAATCTCTCTGCGGCGAACCAATTACCATGGCGATCATTATTCCTCCGGTTTAGCCGAATGATCAAAGCCCGGATCAAGAGCATATTCCACCCAGTGCTGAATTCGTCGTTGCGGTAATGGTTGTATGGACAATTTCTTATCGCCAAAAATACCAAGCAGATACGGCCGTAAATGTCGCCATTAACACCAGTAACACGTTGCGGTACGACCGGCCTTCTAGGGTAAACAGGTCTGCACGAAACATCCAGGCTGGCGTCAACAAATATTTTCCTTTACCAGGTAACGCGTGGCTGAGCATCTTAAGGAACAGAAAGGTCATGACTGCACAGATAACAATAGCGAAAACTATGTATGCGGCATCTATCATCATCAATACCTAATGAAGTCAATCGGATCCCACTGAATGCCCGGTATGCTAAGTACCGGTCCCACTGAAACACAGACACCATTACGATTAATTCCTACCCCTACTAGATTCTTGAATGTAGTGGAAGCCGCGTCGGGTGCGAAGTCGCGAGGGTCCTGATCGTCATAGCAGAAATCGACTGGTGGAGCAGCGCAGGTTTCGGAATACAAACCCGCTCCGACACCTGTTGTAGGCGATACCAACATACCTTTCGGAGTTAGAGTAAGAATCCTTGCACCTACCAAAATATTCAAAGTCGATTGAGTCTTCCGGGGGCCAACCGCACCATGCCCCATTTGGCCGTGAAGTGGCCCATGATGCAGCCCCAGAGGATCGACATAGCGCAACGGGTTGGCGTTCGAGTACAGGTAGGTGTTCAATCCACCGTCCAGCCCGATCGGATCAGACTGGATATACCGCCCAGTGCTCGGATCATAGTCCCTGAAGTAGTTGTAGTCTGAAGCCCGCTATCGAAGGCTGGGTGGATCGTACTGAATTCGCTGGTGGTTCAGCGGGTTGTAGCAAATACCGAGGTACGATGCGGCTGGGCGTAGAAAATGCGCCTAGCGCGATTTTCATTCTAGTCCTCCCGCGGTGAGTCAGTTTGATGCCCTTATCGCCACGGTGTCGCCTACGAACAACTCGTACTCAACCGATTTCCCTGACTGATCACGACCCGAACTAGAAAGAGACACAAGAGTAGCTGAGTCCCCTTCTTTCCAGCTCAAGTTCACGCCTACGCTATCGTTCTCTGAAGCACTTAACTGACCTTTCCTATTACCGTTCAATGTAAGCGATAACGTTAGCGACTCCCTGTTCGAGATTTGTGGTGCAAAATTCTCCGCTGCTCGATTCCGAGCCACATCTTCCCCCTCGTCCAACACCCCGATTACTAACTCATCGCCTACAGACAACCTTTCCCTTATCCAGAACTCGTGCTCTCCGTTGCTACGCCCCAGTCCTTGGGCCACAAAGGAAATAGGACCTACCAGCCCTCCGCTTAACTCTGCAAAAAAAGCTATGGTTTCGGAACCGCCTACGATACTGATAACCGCCCCATTTTTTGACACTCGATACAGCGGCATGCTACTTACCTTGGTTTCTGAAACGGAAGGTCATCACATCGTATCCCAGGGGCACGCACTTTGCGTTGTACCTGTCGGCTTCTTCGTCCCAAGCACGTTTTGCGGCAGCTAGTTCGATATCGTTCATTGGCCTCTTCGTGTGATTGAAATAAAGCTGCGTCAACCTAACGTTTAGGTCGTTAAACCAAAGTTCGCAGTCACTTGGGTCATCTGGATCTGATGGTGGACACTGCTCCCCAGTGTTGGAGTTGTTTCCTGTTCCCGGGAACGGAATAACGTTCCCACCGCCCATCATGCCCGGCATCCAACTCGGCAAAAGAGGCGCATTCCAGTTTATGTTTCCATTGCCAAGCCCTCCTGCTACCGGGGGCGCAAGAGAACCCGCAGCGGCTCGCCCAAAAAGCCCATCCGGATCGATGTACTTAAGAGGATTCCCACGCACATAACTGTACGTATTGATCCCACCCGCTAGACCAATTGGATCCGACTGGATGTACCTTCCGGTGGCGGGGTCGTAGTCCCTGAAGTAGTTGTAGTCTGGCGATGCTCAGCTCTTTTCAGCAACGCTTCCAGTTTTCTTTCATATAATCAATGCGATGCGCGCAATTTCCGTCACTCTACCGCCTTCCAAGACGATTCGACCCTAACGCACATTGTACGGCAATCTGCCGTATACTAGAGTTCAAAGAGTATCGCGGTATGCGGAGGATGGCACGCATGGCAACCCACACAGATTCAATCTCGAATACTCGCAGTGAGCGTCTCGAGACTCGCCTTGATCCGGAAACCAAACGTCTAGCGGAGCGTGCCGCTGCGCTCGGTTTTGGCTCGATGGCTGATTACATCACGCGACTGATTCGCGAGGATGCGCCAAAGCGCTTGGCGGCACAGGCGTTGATACAGGTGACGAGCGATCAGTTCGACCACTTTCTTGCAGCCTGCAATGATACTTCTCTCAACCCAAGCGAACGCCTGCGCAAGGCGGCAGCTCGGCTGGATAAAGAGGGTTTTGATTGGCGCTAACGAAGAAGTTCGCGCCGCTCGAACCCGCAAAACATGATGTCAAGCATTTCGACTGTGGCAAAGATGCACTGAACACCTTTCTGGGCAGATTCGCGGCCAAACATGCCCGACTTGGGATCAGTTCAACTTGGGCGCTTACCGAAGCAGGGGGTACCGGCAAAGCGACGATTGCGGCTTTCTTTACGCTTGCGGCTCATACCGTCACCCGAGGTGATCTGCCTGCCCAACAACGCAGCCTTCCGCGTTTCCAACTGCCGGTCGTACTGATTGCGCAACTGGCTGTTGTGCGAACTGCGGCTGGAAAAGGTCTCGGCGAAAAAACACTCATCACAGCTTTGCGCAAGGCTGTCGAGTTAACCGATGCAGGCCTTCCGGCCGTCGGCATCGTCCTCGATTCCCTGGATAAGGATGCACTCGGTTTCTACCAGCATTTTGGTACTTTTGACGCATTCACCGAGAACCCTATGCGACTCTTCATGCCTATGGCGGTTGCCCGTCAACTTTGAACCGAAACCGACTTTTTCCGCGCCCTCGAAGATTCTCGAATTAGCGCTCTTACGTAGGTGAATCGTTTTCCCTTTCCCTTTGTCCAACTACCCTGGTCGTTGCGATCGCGTGCTCCGTTGGAGTCAGTTTGACCACGCGCCAGGTCGCCCCTGACGCTGCTATGCGGGTCTCAGAATCCAGCTGCCGCGGCTTCTCCGGCGGGTGCGGTCGTTGCTGATTCATCGACGGTGCGGGCAGGGATCAGCTTCTGCAGGCGGCGGCGGAAGGTATCGGTCACCTGCAGCGCGGCGGTGCTGTCGCTCACGGCGCGTGGCGTGATCAGCACGATCAGCTCGGTACGCCCCTGGTTGTCCTCCTTGAAACCGAACAGCGGCCCCAGTCCGGGCACCTTGTGCAGCAGCGGGACGCCGGACTCGGAGCGATCACGATTGTTCTCGATCAATCCGCCGAGCACGATCGTGTCGCCGCTGTTGACCGCCACCGTGCTCTTGATCTTGCGCTGGCGGATGCGTGGGGTGAGCGGGTCGGTGTTGTTGGTCGACGGCACCTGGCTGGCTTCCTGCTCGACCTCCATGATGACCAGTCCGCCGGCATTCACGCGTGGTTTGACCCGCAGCAGGATCCCGGTTTCCCGGTACTCGATGCTGTTGATAATGTTCGAATTCGCCGTGGTCGCCTGTTGCTGCTGAACCGAAACCGGTACCTCGTCGCCGACCTGGATGGTCGCTTCCTCGTTGTTCAGGACCAGCAGCGATGGCGATGAGATCACGCTCAGATTGGTCTCGCTGGCCAGCGCATTGAGCACCGCCCGGACGGTCCCGCCTCCCTGCAGGGCGTAGGAGAAACCGGGTTGCAGGGCATTCAGCCCGGCCGTCCCGAGGTCGAGCGTGCCGAGGCCCGTCTTGTCGCCGAAATTGTTGCGGAAGAACCATTCGACGCCGAACCTCAGGTTGTCCGACAGTGTGACCTCGGCGATCGTCACCTCGATCAGCACCTGCAACGGACTCACGTCGAGCTGGCGCAGGGCGGCCAGGATCTGCCGGTACTCGGCACCCTTGGCGAGAATCAGCAGGGCGTTGTTACCCTCGTCGGCAATGATCTGAACGCGCGAGTTGCGCTCGATCTTCAGGCCATCCTCGGCGTTGCCGATAGGCACGGCCGGGCGTTCCGGAGCCGGTGCGGCATCACGTTCGGCGATCATCTTGGGATCCTCACCGATGGTCGCTTTCTTCAGTCCGGGTGCGAGCTTCACCGGCGGTTTCTGTGTGTCACTGTCCTCGTTGAACAGCAGGTTCAATGTTTCCGCCAGCTCGACCGCTTTGCCGTTCTGCACCCGGTAGACGAAAAGACGCTGGTTGGCATCGCCGGTATTGCGGTCGAGTCGCTGCACCCACTCACGCACCCGTGCCAGGTGTTCGGCACGCGGTGTGACGACGATCAGGCCGTTGAGCCGCTCGACCACGATGAACCTGACCAGCCCGGACATGAGCCCGCCCTGTTCCGGATCGGCCAGCAGGCTGCCCAGGTCCTCGGCCAGCGTGCTGGCATCGACGAAGTCGGGCGTGAACAGTGCGACCGACATGCCGGCCATGCGGTCGACATCGAACACGTCGATGGTGTCGAGCAGGCGCTCCATCTGTGCACCGCCGCTGGCCAGGATCAGCAGATTGCGCGAGCTGTCCACGCGCAGGAGCTGGTTGGCGTCGGTGACGAAGGGTTCGAGGATCTGCGCCATCTCCTCGGCTGCGATGTACTTGAGCGGCACCACGTTGACGGAAAAGCCTGCTGGCAGGGCGATCTTCGAATCGCCCAGCTGCGGTGCGCGCGCCTCGGCCAGGGCCCTTGCCAGCGGGACCACGCGATACAGGTCGTTCTCGACGATCAGCGCTGCATTGTTCATGCGAAGCAGCAGTTCCAGGGTCGGGATCAGGTCGTCACGGTGCAGGGCGCGTGTCGTCTGCATCGAAACCACGCCCTGGACCGATTCGTCCACGGTGTAGTTGAGGCTCAACATGTCGCCCATGATGACCTTGATCACTTCGAGCAGATTGGCACTCTGAAAATTGAGCTTCACGTCGCCATCAGACTGCTCGCGGGCACTGATGACGCTGGCTGCCGGCCGGATCAGCACACCGCTGCCGGGCTTGTAGAACGCGGGGTCCGGCGCCGCCCGATCAGGGGACTCGGTCATGGCCGGCGGAGTCGTCGTGCTGATCGGGGTGGTGACGCTGGACAGGGGATTGGTGTCTCCCTGCAGGGTCTCGGCCCAGGCCGGCGGCCTTTCGACGAACCTGTCACCGGCGCAGGCCGACAGCAGAAGTGTGATCGCCGGGATCCACATGACAGGTCGACGTGCCTGCCGGCACAGGGATTCGGTATACAAGGCGTCGTAAAGGGATTTCATCGTCTGCTCTGTCCTGGCCTCAATCCAGTTTACCCGGAGTTGGCGCGGGCTCGAGGGTTTCGTCTTGCACCGGGGGCACCGGTGGCAGGCGTCTTCTGGGCAACGGTGTGCGCAGCATTCGCGACCGTTGCGCGAGCGGTTCACTCCGACGCAGCGGTGGCGGTGTCGTTCGCGTCCGAAAATCCTGCAGCCGCTCGAAATCGTATACCTGCAGAACACGGCGCTCGCCGCGATTCCCCATGACGAGCCGGTCATCCTGGATTTCCAGGATCTCCCAGCCCTCGAGCTGCTCGCCTGCATGCACGGTCCGGCTGCTGCCGTTGCCCAGTTCGACCAACGCGGTGAGCGTTTCGGCGCTGCGGAATATTGCGGACACGCGTAACCCGGAGATACTGGCCGATGGTTGTGTAACTGGCATGTCAGCGGCGGCTTTTGGCGAGTCGTTTGTCAGGGTTTCGGGCAGTCGACGTTCGTTGAACAAAGGCCGTTCAATGATCGCGTTGTAGCTGTCCAGCGAGGCGCTGAGGACCAGTGGCTGAGGGATGTCGAAAGCCGTGCCTTGCGTCGGTTCGATTACCGCGACTGTCTCTTCGGGTGCGCGTTGCAGTTCATACGCCGTCCAGCCCAGTCCGCCGGCGTAGGCGAGCAACATGAACAGTGCGCGCATAATCGACATGGTCAGTTCCCGGCGACCGCAGCGGGGTTGGCTCCGGCACGCAGGCCATGAAGCGAGAGCCGCACATCCAGGTTCTCACCGGTCGACTGGCGGCGCCTGGTATTGCGTGTACGAATGCTCAGACCGTCGAGGAACATGTAAGGTGAGCCGGTCTCGAGTTCGAACAGCATGTTGCGCAGGCCCCGGATATCGGTCTGCATGCGTGTATCGACGCCGATGCGTTCCAGCGGTCCTTCGGATTCTGACTCGAGGATGCGAAGGCTGATCACGCGCACGCCGTTCTTCCTGGCGGCTTCCTGCAGTCTCTGCTGCAATTCTGCCGCGGCCAGGGCAGGGTTGCCTCCGGTCAACGTGACCGGTGCCAAAGGATCATTTGTCCGCAGGCGTTCGGCCAATTGCTCGAGAGCCGGCTTTTCGGCGAGCAGGTGGCGGTATCGGGTGATATCCCTGCGCATGTCGAAGTTCTCGTCGACGCCCGCACGGTAAATATCGGCCAGTGGTCTGACAATGAACTCGGTGGCCAGGATCAGTACGATCAACAGCAACGCCACGGCGACAAGGCGGCCTCGCGTACCCTGTGGCAGATTCACGTGCCGTCTCCCGAATCGGTGGATTGCACGCTGGCGCTGATACTGAAGCGGCTGCCGCTGCTGCGGGCATCCTGGGTGATCGCGGCTTCAAACCGGACATCGTGCAGCAGGTGTGATTGTTCGAGCTTCTCGATCAGGCCGGCCGGTGCGGGTGACAACCCCTGCAGTGTCAGCTTGTCCTGATTCAGCTCCAGGGTTTGCAGCCAGGTGTCGTCGTCCAGCTCACGCGTCACGGTATCCAGAACCTCGAGACTGGAAACCGTCGCCTGCTTGCGTTTGGTCAGCCAGTCCACGCGTGTTGAAATTACCTGCACCCGGTCACGCAGGTGGCTGACCTCGAGCGCCTGTTTACGCAGCTCGGACAGTGTCGTGGAAAGTTCTGCATGGGTCCTGTATTGATGATTCAGATGCAGGCCCAGCGCTAGCAACCAAACGCCCACCGCTCCGATCCAGAGTAGTCGTCCCTTCCTTGCAGACAAGTTGTGCCTCGGCGCAACCCGCCAGATGAATTCGAGTGCCTCATCAGGTTGTGGTGGGCCGGCGAGGTTCAGCTCGGGTTCGGGCATGTCGAGTCCGAGCAGTTTGACTATCGTGGTGAGCCGGCGCCGCGGTAGCGCAACCAGCCAGACGTTCAGCACGCTATTGTCGGACGACTGGTCTTCGATCCCACAGGCATAGATCACCTGGCTGGCGGAGAAGGGCGTGAGCTTGGGCAGCTGATAGCCGACAGCCTCGGTGAGATGCGTGCGCGCTACGTGCGGAAGGGTGAATCTGCGCACCAGGAACTCGTGTGGCGCAAGGCGAATACGGATGGACTTCAGCGACTGTGGAAGACCCGCCCGCAGCCGGGAACGCATCGCTTCCGACCTGGCACTTGTGTCAGACGGATCGACCGTGATCGGCTCGTCGGAACCTGTTGCTGAAACCTTCAGAGCCGGTCCGTCGACCTCCACGCTGACTGTGGCGCCGAGCGGCTGCCAGCCACGGCGTAGTGACGCCGGGACCAAAGCGGCGAGTTGACTGAACCACCAGTGGAAGAAGCTGTTACTGGTCACAACGCCTGCTCTGAGCGTGGCACGGGACTGCTACGGGCCAGGATCTCGTAGTGGTGATCGGGGTGCAGCCGGATGACAAATTGCTCTTCTCTGTTTCCTCCGTCTTGCGAGCTTACTTCAATATCGATGCTGATGACTTTGCTGTCCAACCGGATCTCGACGAAACCGCGGCCCTCGCCGAGCAGGTCGAGTGCCACCGGACGGCCGTTTGCCAATGCTTCTGTCCGCATTTCGACAAAGCGTGCGGCATCCAGGGCGTCGAGACCGGGGATGGCTGCCAGGGTGACCGAATCGGCGCCAAGCGCATTGATCCGCGGGCTGAGTCCATGAACCGTCAGGTAGGGCTTGAGCCGGGCGGCTCGCTGCGCGTCGAACCCGTCCACCTGGCCGAGCTGGTGCACACTCTGAAAGGCATTGTTGGCGGATAGATGACGGTACCCGGCAGCGCGCCGTTCCCGCTGTTCGGCAGCGTCCAGTACCCGACGCTCATCACCCTCACGCCAGACGATCAGCGCATCGACCAGTTCCCCGGCAGGCGCATCCGGCAGTACCGCGCCGATCAAGCCTTCCAACAGTTCGCGCGGTGCCCGGTTCAGGTCCACCTTGCTGTTCTCCGCGCGCATACGGACGCGGATACGGTCGTTGCTGTCTGGTACCAACCGCCATTCGCCATTATTGATCCAGCGTTCTTCGGGATCACGTTGGGCGATGCGATAGGCTGTGTAGTTGAGCGCGCGTGCGGTGTCGGCGTCGAACTGCATTTCTTGCAAGGCATCCTGCGCCGAGAGGTTTTCATGCCGCACGCTCATGGAGAAGCCGGTGGCGATGCCGGTCATCAGGATCAGAGACCAGATGACGAGAATCAGTGCAAAGCCCTGTTCACGTCGCATCGTCGACTGCCTCGATCGGGTCCGGATCCGGGGATTCGGGGAGTGGCATCGGCTCTTGACCAGGCTCCTCTGCACCAGCAGATACGAAGGCAGGAGCAGCCCCGGACAACGGCCGTGCAATCAATACCGGCCAGGACGGGTGCCCGGCCGGATCGATCTCGATTCTGACCAGGTTTGGCAGGTAGGGTTGAGCCTGCCACCGCTCGTGCCAGGTCGCTGTGCGTTCGTCCGCCGCTCTGCCGAGATAGGCGATGCGGATCCGGTCGAGTTCATCGACCAGGATCGCCTGTGCGTGCGGCGGTGGCTCGACTTCATCGCCGGATGCTGGCAGCTGCTGATGGGTGAGGACCAGACGCTGACCGCCGGCTTGTCCTTCGACTGTCAGCGAGATCCTGGCCAGGCCGCCGCTGCCCACGTGTCCCGGGAGGTCTGCGATGAAAGACAGATCGCTTTCTGAACCACGGAAACTGGTGTGGTCTTTGCGATCCTGCAGATCGGGTACCGCGTAAGCGCGGGAAATCGCATCGGCCATGAACTGCCAGCCGATGCGCATGATCTCGGACTGTTCGGCCGCTTCGTGGACTGCGCGTGCGCTGCGCTGCGCGGTCAGCACCGCACCATAGGCCAGCCCAATCAGCAGTGCCGACACACTCAGCGCGACCAGCATTTCGACCAGTGTGAAGCCACCCTGGCGCGTCATCGTCCGCTCCAGCGCGACAACAGCAGGCTGTTGAGCGACACGGTGCGTTCATCCCCGGGCTCTCCCCATTCGATCTCGATGGTCAGTTCCAGCAGTCCGGGTAACGTACCTGCAGCGCTGACGTCTTCACTCTCGGACAGCGTACTGCGCCAGCGGTAACCGTTGGCCAATTCACCGTCGAAGACGCCCGGTTGCAGGTCTTCGTAGGCCAGCAGTTCGTTGAGCTTGCTGCGTGCGAGGAGCGCCGCATGGGTATGCTCGGTGGCGATTCGTGTATTTCTCAGGCCACTGTGAAAAAGTTGCAGCAGCACGCCACCGAGCACGGCGAACAGGGTCAATGCGACCAGGATTTCGAGCAGGGTGAAGCCGTCCGCGCGTTTCACGGCCGCATCTCCGAGATGCGCGTGCGTCCGGTCAGCCACTCCACGTCGATTTGCCTGGCGATGCCGTCCATCCCCAGAACAATGCGACCACCGGAGGAACTGCCGTCGGCGAAAAACCCGATGGCGCCCTGTGAATCGGAGCTGAGTAGCGATTCTGCCGTGGTCAGCCGGACTGACATACCCTCCGGGAGCGAGTGCCATTTTTTGGAGCTGGCTACCCGGTAGCGGCGGGCCGAGGTGTCCACGAAAAACTGCTGGGGCTGCCGTTGGGCGCGTGCGAGGCGACGCGATTCGCGCAGGCCGGTGACCATTTGTTCACCCGCTTGCTGAACAGTGCGGGCAGGCGACGGCAACAGCATCGGTGCGAGCAGGACCGACAACACGCCAGCCAGTGCGAGGACGATCAGCAATTCGACCAGCGTGAACCCCGCATGCGGCTTATGCGGATCAGTGCCGTCGCGCCAAACGTCCCGGTCAATCCCAGTTGCTGATATCGGCTGCATCACCTTCGCCACCGGGACGGCCGTCGGCACCGTAGGAAATCAGGTCGAAGCTGCCACGTTCGCCCGGATGCTTGAGTACCAGCGGGTTACCCCAGGGATCGAGCAACTGCGATTTCTTGCGCATGTAGGGGCCGTTCCAGCGATCGACGCCCTGGGGTTGCTCGACGAGGTCGCTCAAATCGTCGGGATAGGTACCGGTTTCCAGTCTGTAGAGTTCGACCGCATTGTTGACCTTTTCCAGCTGAACCATGGCGGACTTGCGATTCGCCTCACCGGCCTTGCCGAGCAGGTTGGGTGCCACGACAGCGGCGAGTACAGCGATCAGCGCAATGACGACGATCAGCTCGATCAGGGTGAAGCCGCTGCGGCGCGGAGAAATCGACATACGTGCTCCGGTTGTGTGGGTCAGAAAGCCAGGTTATTCGATTCGAGGATCACGAGAACCACGGACAGTATGATCACCGTAATCAACAGGGCAATGACAATTATGATGGCCGGTTCAGCCAGTGTGAACAGTCGTTTCAGCGAGGTTTCCACGTCGCGGTCATAGATCTCGGCAACTTGGGCAAGCATGTATTCCAGCCTGCCGGTTTTCTCGCCGAGGCCGATCAGGCGCACCGCAAGTGCTGGCAGCACCGCGGACTCGGCCAACGGCCCCGCCAGACCCGCGCCTTCCCGAACCTGCCTTGCGACTTGCGTCAAGGCGTTGGCGATCACGGCATTGCCGACGATCTCCTTGGCGATCTCTATGGCGCTGAGCAGGTGGACGCCGTTCTCGAGCAAGGTGGCCAGTGTCCGTGCGAAGCGCGCCGCCTGCAGTTTCCGGATCAAGGTGCCGATCAATGGCAGTCGCAGCAGACGGCCATCCCAGCGCAGGCGCCCGGCAGGACTCTGCCAATCACGCCTTATCAGTACTGCGCCGACTGCCGCGAGTATGACCAAAAGCCACCACCAGTGGGTGATGAACTGGCCAGTTCCGGCGACGATGCGCGTCAGCAACGGCAACTCGCGTCCGGCCTCGGCGAACATCTGGGTGAACTGCGGTACCACGAACGCCAGCAGGACCATGACGGCGACAATTGCCAATACCAACAGGATGGCGGGGTAGAGTAGCGCGGAAACGATTGCCTGTTGCGTTTCGCGGCGGTGACGGCGGAAAGCCGCGAGGCGCTCGAGCGCCAGCCCCAGTGCGCCGCCTGATTCACCCGCGCGTACCATGTTGCAGTAGAAACTGTCGAATTCGGGCCCGCTGTCAGCGAGCGCGGCCGAAAGCGACTTTCCGCTGCGGACCGAGTCATTGATTTGGCGTGCGCGATCGGCGACCGCCGGGTCTTCGCTGGTATCGGTCAGCGTCTCCAGGGCCTGGCCGAGTGGTAGGCCGGCGCGCAACAGTGTTGCCAGTTCGAGCGTGAAATAATCGATGGCCTTCGGACTCGCACGGCGGTCGCCCGTGGTGGCCCGTTGCCGGGTGTCGGTGGCGATTCTTTCACCCGCTTCTTCGATCTGAAGCGGAACCTTGCCCTGTCCCAGAAGAATGCGCGCTGCATCGTCCCGATCGCCAGCCTGAAGCCGGCCTTCCATGACGTGCCCATCGTTGCCTGCCGCCTTGTATTGAAAAACCGCCATGCGCTAATTGGCCTCGTTGCGCGCCTGCACCACGCGCTCGACCTCTTCCACCGTTGTCAGGCCGGCGACCGCCTTGTGCAGGCCATCGGTCCGCATGTCGATCATGCCGTGTTTGCGTGCGATGTCGCGCAGACCATCAGCATCGGCATTGGCGACGATCGCCCGGCGCAGCGGCTCGTTCATGACCAGGAGTTCGACCACCGTCGTTCGTCCGCGATAACCGGTATGGTCGCAGGCCTCGCAACCAATGGCACGATACAGGGGCGGCATGCTCCCGTCGGCGAGGGGTGCCAGTCCCAGTTCGTCGACCAGCCATTGGGACGGTGCATAGGCTTCGCGGCAATGCGGGCACAGGCGCCGTACCAGGCGTTGCGCCAGCACGCCATCGATGGTCGATGTGATCAGGTAGTCATCGACGTGCATATCCTGCAAGCGCGTGATACTGCTGGGAGCGTCATTGGTATGTAGGGTGGACAGTACCTTGTGCCCGGTCAGCGCGGCCTGGATAGCGATCCGGGCAGTTTCTGCATCGCGCATCTCGCCGATCATGATCACGTCCGGGTCCTGGCGCAGGATGGCGCGCAGCGCATTGGCGAAACTGAGGTCGATGCTGGGACGAATGGGAATCTGGTTGATCCCCTCGATCTGGTATTCGACCGGATCTTCTACCGTCAGGATCTTGCGATCCGAGGTGTTCAGCTGTGACAACGCGGCATA
>JAGRHE010000062.1 GCA_020445165.1 Gammaproteobacteria bacterium | reverse complement strand
CTACCTCGCCGAGCTGCTGGCACGGCACAAGATCGCAACGCCGGACAGTGTCATTCTCGGCGCGGGCGAACTCGATCGCGCCGAGCGCCGACTCGGCTACCCGATGGTGCTGAAGATTCCCGACGGCGCCTTCTCGACCGGTGTGTTCAAAGCCAAGGACCGCGCCGCACTCGAGGAACGTGCCGAGCAGCTGTTCCGTTCATCCGACCTGATTCTGGCCCAGGCCTACACCCCGACCGAGTTCGACTGGCGTATCGGCATCCTCAACGGCGAGGTACTGTTCGGCTGCCGCTACTACATGGCCAGCGGCCATTGGCAGATTGCCGACCATTCCGGCAGCAAGGTGCGCGAAGGCAATTTCGATACCCTGCCGCTGGACGAGGTCCCGGCGGCGGTCAAGCAAACCGCGCTCAAGGCCGCGGCAGCGATCGGCAACGGGCTGTATGGCGTCGACCTGAAACAGACCGGAGACCGGGTGCTGGTGATCGAAGTGAACGACAACCCGAACATCGATGCCAACATCGAGGACAAGGTCGCCGGTATGAGTCTCTACCAGCAGATAATGCGCGAGTTTCTGCGCCGACTCGAGGCCCGCGGCCGCGGCCGCTGAGCTGGCGAAGCCGGCGCGGTCGCCGCATCCTGCATGCGTGGCGGCCGGGGCCCCAAGGCCGCGACGATGCCCAGGTAGCGCGCACTGTCGATCAGAAAAGGCCGGCAAACCGGCGGCAGGTCGTTTTCAAGCTGCATGCCCATTCCCCCTTCGACGGATTTCGTGTCGGCACACCGTCATCAAGGTGCACCGCTACGTCAACGATAGCCTCGGCGCATCAGGGCAATGTTCGTAAAAGCACCCTGAAGGGTGCGTTTTTTTCGATCCCGGCATGCAACCCGTTCAGTTGAACAACGCGTTGCGGGCCGTCTCGGTGATCGCCGTTACCGCCGGGTGCTTGATGCGACGTTCGGGCGAGATCAGGTAGAAGCGCTCCGTCAACTCACTGGTCCTGCCAATCACTTCGACGCCGTACTTGTCGAGCACGTCCTGCTCGACCGCGGTCGGCGTCGTGAATACACCTGTGCCGCGCTCGCCAAAGGCCTTCATCAGGGCACGGTCCTCGAACTCGGCCACCACCCGAGGCTCGATGGAATGACGTTCGAACCATGCCTCGAGGTTCCGCCGCAGGCTGCTGCCGCTACTGGGCATCAGCATCGGTGTTCCGCCGAGGTTTGCAGGAAAGTCTGCCCCCAGTGCGCGGGCCTGTGCCGGCGCGGCAAAGAAGGTGATGCCCGACTCGCCCAGCAGGTGGTTATAGGCACGTATATTGAGGGCCGGATTGATCGGGACATCGGCCAGCACGACGTCCAGCTTGTGCACGGACAGGTCGGCCAGCAGTTCCACCAGCGGTGCCTCATGACAGATCAGGCGCACAGACTCCTGCATCTGCAGGATCGGTTCGAGCACGCGATAGGCCAACAGCTTGGGCACCACCATCGCCACGCCGATCTTTACCGTGATCTCCGAACCGGGCGTGTGGCCGGCGAGTACGTCCTGCAGCTCCAGTCCCAGGCGGAACATTTCGTCCGCATAGGAAAATACCAGGTGACCGGTATCGGTCAGCGCCAGCTGTCGACCATCGCGCTGGAATAGCTTGCTACCCACCTGGCGTTCCAGCTCACTCAACTGGCCGCTGATGGTCTGCGGAGTGACAAACAGCGTCTCGGCAGCGCGCGCGATGGTGCCCTGGTTGGCAACCGCCCAGAAGTAGCGCAGGTGCTTAAGATTGAGTTTGAAGTTGTTCATGAGCGACAGGTCCCCGGATGGACAACGATCTTAAGGGAACATCAAAAATCGAAGTTCCCGTCCGATGCATGGATGCACCTCCATTTTCGATCGCGAGAAGCGATTGAGAATGAAGGAAACCGAAAACGACGTTTTCGGTTTTCCGTAGAACAGAATGCCACGGATGGCATTTTTCGAAGTCCCCCTTGAGGAGCATATGCCTGGCCGGACCCGACACGTCCGACGCTCAGGCCAATGGCGAAACGAAGCCACGCGGCCTCACCGCGAGCACCGAGGCAGGGATCGTTTGTAGCATTTCCTCGGCCGTGTTTCCCGTAAAGCATCCAGGGATTCGGCGGCGCCCGACAGGTAGGGCATATTCTTTAAACGTTGCATGAACGATCTCCGTCACACACTCAGTTGAGAGCCAGGCCGAGCAGCGCCATGCTTCCCAGCACTGCCAGCCACCGGATACCGCCGCCGGTCCAGGTCGGATCGACCTGAGGCGACGGGCGGTTGAGCAGGGCGCGTATCCCGGTGACCGGCAACGGAAATGCCGGCAGCGGCCTGCCTGACCAGTGACGCACGGCAGCCAGCAACCGGACGCCTGCTCCCAAAAGCAGGCCGGGACGTGGCATGGCCTGCGCCGTGCGTACCACCAGCCCTCGCGCTGCCAGCGCGGACAAAGCCGCCAGCACCAGCGGGTAGAGCGACGAGGACTCGAAGCCCAGCGAAGCCGGTGAGAACGGCGCGGACAGACTCAGCACGCCGATCGCAGCGAAACCCAGCGCGGCCGGCAGTGACAGTGCGACCGGGGTTGATGGCGTCCCGGCCAGGACGACCATGAAGCGGATCATCAGCCAGGCGGTACCGATGGCCGACAACACCATCAGCAGGGTCAGCTCGCCATGCAATGCAGCGCCCAGTGCCGACTTGGCGGCAAATCCGGCGCTGAACGGCGCCGCGGCCAGCACCGCCGCCAGCACACCCAGGGCGATCAACAGCGGTCGCCTCGCCCCGCCACGCTCGAAGAGATCGACACCGAGAAACAGCGCCGCCTTGACCAGCAGGTGGTGCACGGCGAACAACAGCAGGGCGGGAACCAGGCTCTCGGCCAAAGTCGGATGGCGCAGCGCGATGCCGTAGACGGCACTGACCAATCCCATCTTGGCGACACTTGAATAGGCCAGAACGGCGCGTGGCTTGTGCTGCAGAACGCCGAGCAACACGCCGAGAACCACGCCCAGCGAACCCAGGATCAGCAGCGGCATACCCCATGCATCGAGGCCCGGTGCACCCGGCGGCAGGAACCGCATCCAGCCGACCAGGCCGGCCTTCATCATCGGTCCACTCAGCACGGCCACGGCCGCAGCCGGCGCAAGCCTGTAGGTGAGTGGCAGCCACAGGTGCAACCCTGGCAGTGCCAGCTTGATGCCGAAGCCGGCCAGCAACAGAAACACCGCCGCGGCCGGCAGCGACTGCTGCGCCAGGTCGGCGAACAACAGCGAATCGGCCGACACCGCCAGCAGGGCGATGCCGGCGAACAAGGCCACCTCGCCACCCAAGGTGAATGCGAGGTAGACCTGGCCGGCACGCCGTGCCCGCTGCCCGCGCTGCGGCAGCACCAGGCCGTACACCGACAACCCCATCAGGGCGAAGCCGACATAGAAGGTCACCGCATCGGCCGCCAGCAGCAGCAGGAAGTTGCCCGCCATCGCCGATGTGAACCCGACAGCGAAGCCAATGCGTCCGAACAGTCCGCTGCGGGTGGTCAGCAACTGCAGCGCGGCCGCCAGCCATACCAGGGAGCTGAACAGCAACAACAGCTGTGCCGTGCCATCCAAGTGCAGGTGCGTCCCCAGCAACAGCCACGGCAGGTGCATGCCGCTGCCGACAGGGAGCAGCAGCGCCGTCAGCAGTGCCGGCAACGGCGCCACGGCAAGCAGCCACGACCAGCGCCCGCCACGCAGAACCCACGGAGCAAGCAACAATGGCAGGGCAACGCTCAAGAGCATCAATTGGTCCATGCGCGATACTCCCTCGACGCGATCAGTTCCGCCCAGGCCAGCGGGCTGTAAGGCGCGGCGGCGAACAGTCCGACCGCGAGCGCGAGAGTCGCAGTGACCAGCGGCGGCCACAGCAGCGCAGCCGCGATCTCACCGCGTCCCCCGCTGACCTTGGCACCGGGCAGTTCGGGTCCGGCCGGGCGCAACCAGGCACGGTAGAGGATGGGCAGGAAATAGGCGGCATTGAGCAGGCTGCTGGCTATCAGCACCGGCAACACCCAGGCCGCCATGCCGGCCTCCGCGGCTCCGATGGCCAGGTACCACTTGCTGACGAAGCCTGCCACCGGCGGTATCCCGATCATGCCCAGCGCAGCGATGGTGAATGCCAGGGTGGTACCCGGCATGCGCCGGCCGACGCCGTTCATCTCGCTGACCCGGTGGATACCCAAACGCTCCGCGTAGTTGCCGGCGGCGAAGAACAGCGTGATCTTCATGATGCCCTGGTGCACCAGGTGAACGACACCGCCGATCGTACCGAGCGGGCCGAGAATCGCGGTTCCAAGCGCGATGTACGACACCTGGCTGACCGTCGAATAGGCGAGTCGTTTCTTCAGGTTGTCCTGCGACAGCGCCTTGACCGATCCATAGACGATCGTTACGCCGGCCGCGACACCGAGCAGCAGCAACAGGTCGAGTTCAGCCGCGAACTCGACCCCGAACACGTCGTAGACGACGCGCACGATGCCGAACGCACCGGCCTTGACCACGGCCACCGCGTGCAACAACGCGCTGACCGGTGCCGGTGCGACCATCGCCTGCGGCAGCCAGCCGTGCAGCGGCACCAACGCTGCCTTGACGCCAAGCCCGACGATCAGCAGTACGAAGATCCAGCGCAGGCTGCCGGGATCCAGTCCCGGGATATCGGCCAGGATGCCGCCCTGCACGAAATCGAGCGGGCCGGCGATGGTGCGCAACCAGACGGCACCAATCAGCAACAGCACGCCACCAGCCAGGGTGTAGGCGAGATAGATGCGCGCACCACGAACCGCCTCCGGCGTGCCCTTGTGCGCGACCAGCGGATAGGTCGCCAGCGTCAGCAATTCGTAGAAGATGACGAAGGTGAACAGGTTGCCGGCCAGGGCCAGGCCGACCGTTGCGGTGACGCACAGACTGAAAAAGCCGAAGAAACGGCTGCGATGTGGTGCACCTTCCAGGTAACCGATCGCGTATACCGTGGTCACCAGCCACAGCAGCGTCGACAGGCTGACGAACAACACCGACAAGGCATCAGCGTGCAGGACCAGGTCCAGGCCCGGTGCCAGCGTCCAGCGGGTCTCGTATAACTCCTCGTGAAACACGCCCCATATCATCCAGGCAACCAGTACCAGCTTGGTGATGGCGCCGAACAGGTTCAGCGCGGTGCGCGTGCGATGGCTCTCTTCACGCAACAGGAAGATCACCAGGCCCGGCAACAGCGAACTGGCCAGGATCAGCAGCGGCAGCAGGCTGGACAGGCTCATTGCATGACTCCCGCGGCCGCAACGCCACCGGCGAGGTAATCCCAGAACGCCGCCGCACCAAGACCCAGCAGCAGCGTCGCCGTGATCGCCAGCAACAGTGCGGGGATCTCGGCCCGGCTCAGGGCGAGGCTCGGTCCAACACCCTCGCCCGGCGCGAAGGCATGACCGAGCACGCGGAAGACATAGCCACCGGCCAATAGGGAACCGACGGCGATGACCAGCAACCACGGCCACTGCTGCCAGGCGATCGCGGCAGACATCAACTGCCACTTGGCGAGGAAGGTGCCACTGGGCGGCAGACCGATCAGGGCGACGCCGGCCAGTGCCAGTGCGAACACCGTCACCGGCAACATCCGGGCAACGCCGCCGAGCTCAGCGATGCGATCGTGACCGGCGTGCATCTGGACGACGCCGGCAGCAAGAAAAAAAGCGCTCTTGGCAAAGCCGTGGGTCAATGCGAACAGCACCATCGCTGCAAACAGTGCATCGCGCGGGGGACCCACCGGCATTGCCAGGAGCAAGGGGAGGAACAGAAACAGGTAGCCGACCTGGGCAACCGTCGAGTAGGCGGCGAGCAGCTTGAGCCTTTCGGCGCGCAGCGCACGCCACGAACCCCAGATCACTGCCATTGCCCCGAGCAGACCGAGCAGCAGGGCATCGGTCGCGGTCGGCACACCATCGAATACGTCCAGCCAGAGTCGCAGCACCAGGTAGAACGACGCCTTGACCACGAGGGCGGACAGGGCCGCGCTGACCGGGGCCGGGGCATTCGCATGCGCCGGCGGCAACCAGAAGTGCAACGGAAACAATGCCGCCTTGATCAAAAGCCCGCCGGTCATCAGTACCAGAGCGACACGCGCCGCCGGCTGCGGATCAACCTGCCCGGCCAGCTGTGGCATGTCGAGCGTGCCGTAGGCGCCGTAGAGCAGCGCAACACCGGTCAGGAATGCCAGCGACCCCAGCAGACCGAAGGTCAGGTAACGCAATGCCGCCTGCAGCGATGCCCTGCTCGCGCCGAGCGCCGCAAGCGCCACCGCCGCCAGCCCGAGCAGTTCGAGCGTGACGTAAAGGTTGAACAGGTCACCCGACAGAAACAGCGCGTGCAGCGCCGTGACCAGCATCAGCCACAATGGCCAGAAGCGGGCCTGTCGGTGAGGGTCGGCAAAATAGTGCGTCGCGTACACACTGGCGGCGAGTGCAACCAGCGCACTCATCAGCAGCAATGCGGCACTGAGCACATCTGCACGCAGCGCAATACCGAGTCCCGGCTGCCAGCCACCGAGGGCATGCTGCAACACGCCGTGTTCGGCCACGCCACGGACCACGGCCAGGCTGGCAGCAAGCGTCGCCAACATTGCCACGGTCGCAACCAAGCCGGAGCGCCGCGGCCAGACCAGTGCCACCATGCTGCCGATCAACGGCAGCGCGACCGGCCAGATCAACAGGCTATTCATCCCTGGCCTCCAACAGGCGACGGCCCAGCGCGAGCGCCAGTGCCGTGGCGCTGACAGCGACCACGATGCCGGTCAACACCAGAGCATGCGGCACGGCATCGGTGCTCCCGCCGCCAACCGGAAACGCGATGGCGACAAACATCAGGAACACGCCGGCACCGCAGACGTTGATCGCAATCACGCGACCCAGATTGCTGGCATGCAACAGCGCGCCGCGCAGGCCCAGCACCATCAGGGCAACGCCGGTCAGGCCGAACAGCATCTGCGTGATCATGCGTGGTCACCTCGTTGGACGGTCGTGGTGTCTGTCGCTGTCTCCCAGCCATTCGGCCGACCACCGAGATAGGCGATGAACAGGGCCGCGGCGATCGACAGGGTCGCTGTCGTCTCGATCAGCAGGATCAGGACACCGGCCCAGCCAGCCGGATATTGCAGAACGGACAGCTGCGCAGCCGTGACCAGCAGGCCGACCGCCAGGAATACCGCGAGGCCAGCGACGAGCAGGATCCGCAGCCAGGTGGCGCGTGGCGTTGCCGCGGCCCGGTCACCCGCCAGGTGCATCAGAACGGCAGCAGCGGCCAGGGTTGCGCCGGCCTGGAAGGCACCACCCGGGGCATGCGCACCTACCCACAGCAGGTAGCCGGACAGGACCACCAGCAGCGGCACCAACAGCCGCACCAGGCTGCGCAGCAGAGGGCCGGCCGGCCGGTAAGGTGCACGTGCGGGGCCAAGTGCCAACACACCGAGCACCGCGGTCAGGATCACGGCCAGCTCGAGCAGGGTGTCGTAAGCACGGAAGTTGAGCAGTACCGCGGTGACCGGGTTGCTGACGCCGCTGTTGTCCAGCTCGGCCCGTACCGCATTGCCAAGACGGGTCGCGCTGCCATCACCGAGCGCGTCGATCAGCGCCCAGGCCAGCAGTACCGCGAGTCCGAACGTCAACAGGTTGAGCATCCAGAGGCGGCCACGTCCCGCCTCTGCGCGGGTGTCCTCGAAGCGGGGCTCGTCGCGCAACGCGGCCAACATCAGGACACCGGCGATCCCGGCGCCGATCGCGGCCTCGGCCATGGCCAGGTCGGGCGCCGACAGGCGTGCCCACACCAGGGCCAGCAGCAGGCCGAAGGCGATGAACAATGCCACCGCGCGTTTCATGTCGCGGGTCGCCGTCGCCGACCAACCCAGGCCCAACAGCAGGCTGGCCAGCGCGATGTCGATCAGCAGCCATAACAGCGGGGTCACCTGTCACCCCCGCGACGCAATGCGTGCTGGGCAACCAGGTGTGCCGATACCGCGCTGGAGGCCAGAACCAGCAGCCAGATGAGCAGCAACTGGAGCGCCACCGGCAGGCTGCCATCGATCAACGCGGCGCCGACAGCCAGCAGGCCCAGCCCGACATTGTCCGCCTTGGTCAGCGCGTGCAGGCGTGAATACAGGTCAGGCAGGCGCAGCAGGCCGATGCTGCCCGCGGCGAAGAATCCGATACCCGACAGGATCAGAAGCAGGCCGAGAAGGTCAATCATGATCGATCTCCCGCCGGGTCAGCGCCGTCGCCGCCACTGCGGCGAGCAGGGCGAGAACCAGCGCTGCATCGCGCAATGCGGCCATGTCGAGCAGCAGCGACAAAAGCACGAGCAGAGCCACGCCGCCGGTACCCAACAGCAGCACCGACAACATGCGGTCCTCCAGGCCGGGCCCACGCAACGCCCTGACCAGTCCGAGCACCAGGGTCGCCAGCAACAGCAGCGTTGCCACCAGCAGAAACGGCTCGAGCCATGCGGCCGCGCCGTTCACAGGGTTTCACCGAACACTTGCGCGACCCTGGATTCGACCTGCGCGAGTTCGCGTTCGAATTCGCTGCTCGCATCCAGGGCATGGATCACCAGGCAATCACCGGCAAGATCGGCGGCGAGCGTACCCGGCAGCAGGCTGACACTGTTGGCGAACAGCAGGCGCGCGCGCTCGCCGCGCAGACGGATCGGGTAATTGGCGAAACCGGGCTGCACGCGCAGCCGACGGCCAAGCACGCGACGGGCGACGTCGTAACCACCACGTACCGATTCCCGGAGGAAGAAAGGTACGAAGCGCAGCAGTCCGGGCAGCGAGACCGGCGTCACGTCGCCCGCCCGCAGGTAGCGAGCGGCGCCGATCGCCAGCGCGATGAATGGCAGACCAACCAGCCAGGATGCCGGCGCGGCATGGGTGAGCAATGCCCACAGGGCCAGCAGCGAGATCGCCGTGAGTATCGGCATGGCGCCAAGCCCAGGGTCAGCCGCGCCGGACCGTGCGGTCAGTGCACGGGCGCAGCGCCAGACGCGCCGGGCGCAAGCGATGGACCCACGCTGCAACGCTCAGGAACGCCAGGACCAAGAGGATTACCGATGTAGCTATCATGCACTCTCTCCTTTGAACACGGCGCCATTTCCACTTGCAGCGCCACCATGGCGATAGTTATGCGCCTCGCTAAAGACAAATAAAATTCGAATAGTGAACACAAATTCATCGATTTTTTCGATCTTTCCCGGAACCCGGGAAAAATGCCGAGCAGACAGCACAGCGCAGCCCGAGCTGCGCCGTGCTCCGTGTTGAACCAGGGGAGAATCAGTTGGGGTTGCGGAAGCGGAGCTGTCGCCGCTGGCAAAGCCGGGCGCCGCGACCGAGCGCGCGCGACACGGCCGTATCGAGCTGGGGTTGACGTTCGCGAAGATCGAACAGAACAGCCCCATTGGCATGCCCTGTGACCCTGCACGTGTGCAACCGACGCCCACCGGGGCCGACCAGCCTGTCGACATCGACCTCGAGGCGCTCGATGTGCGCCTCGAGGTCATTCAGGTGAAACGCCAGGCGCTGTTTCACCCGTTCCCGGTCGAGCGGCTCAGTGACATGGAGATGGACCTGCATCGTCGGCTCAACCCGTCACGCAACCAGGTCGAGATGCTGCGCCACCGGTGGCAGCGGCATGGCATCGTGTTCCTCGGGGCCATGCAGCAGGCAGGCAACGCCACCAAGGTAACGCAAGGCATCGGCGTCGCTGACCACGACCCGGGCACCCCGCTCGAAGGCGAGGCGCGGCAGCTCGATCAGGGGATCCCAGGAAGCCGTCGGTCCCGATGCGGATTCGCCGCCACAGCGGTCGACAACCAGCAGGACATCAGCACTACCGGCTCGCAGCGCTTCGAATGCAGCGATCTGACCGGCCGCGGCGCTGCCGTGCCTGCGCATCCGCAGCAACAGGCGGTTGACCATCTGCAGTGCCTGGTCAGCATGCATGGCATGGATCTGCTCGCGCACGGCAGTGACGGCGGTGTCGCCCTGCAGGCGCGCTGACAGCGCGATCGACCCGATCAGGCGCGAGGCGGCACGCACCGGCAGCCAGTCTGCCAGGGCACGCATGACAGGCACATCGCCGGCCAACAGCAAGGGGGCCTCACCGGATGCCACGTGCCGCCGCATGGCGTGCAGGGAACGATCGTCCGATATCAACTGTGGTGCCGAAACACCTGCCCCGTTCCGCGCCGGACCGTTGGCCAGTAGAGGCGCCTGCGCCCAGGCGTGCGAACGGGCCAGGCCGAGCTCGAAATCCATGAGTTCGAGGCTGTCGCCTCGCGCCAGCAGCACGCGCGTCGGCGGCGCATGTTGGGCCAGTGCCAGGAGGGGGAGGATCTCCGGCGCCCGGTACCAGACCACCCGGTTGTCGAACGCAGAGGCGAATTGCAGCACCGAAAGATGGCGCCCACCGGCCAGGCTGCGTGCGAACACCGCCATGCCGGCTGCATGCGCGGTCCAGCGACTTTCGACCTCACGCAGTACCATTTCGGCTGCCACGTCGAGATCGATGCGCGATACCCCGTGCAAGGGTGCCCCGATCGCAGAAATCTTGCGCTGCAGGTAGGCCATGCACGCCTCCCTGCCCTGGCGCATGTCGATATAGCAGCTCAGAAAAGGTGCATCACTGGGCTCGACAGCGGCCAGTACGGCCAACTCGTCGTTCAACCCGGTGCTGTCGGTCAGTGCCGCCACCCTGGTCGTTTGCATCTGTGCTTCTCCCATCGTTGTTGACAGGGAAAGTATGCGGGCAGGCGGCAAAGACACGACTCGGATTCGAAACGCACGATGATCGGTTTTTTCGAATCGTTGCCGTTGCGCATTTACAAGGAATCGCGGCAGGACGCGGAACCCGCGCCAAAGCCGTCATGCCATCTCGTCTTCGCGACCTTGTACCCGGATTCGTTCCGCCGCCTCCCAGGCGCAGATCGCGATCTTGCGTTCGCCGCCCCAGTGATACACACCAAAGTCGCCCGATTCACGCAACACCCGGTGGCAGGGAATCAGGTAGGCGACCGGGTTGTTGGCCATCGCCGTTCCGACCGCGCGCGCGGCGCGCGGATTGCCGACCAGGCGCGCGAACTGGCCGTAACTGAGCAAGCCGGCAGACGGCACACGCAACAGGGCGCGCCATACCTGGACCTGGAAATTGGTCCCACTGACCCACAGCGACAGTCCGCGAATGGCGTCCGGGCTGGGCGCGAACACGCGTCGCAACAACCCGGCCGCAGAGGCATCATCGCGCTGCAGCGTTGCCGACGGCCAACGACATTGCAGTTCGCCGCGCAGATCGCCATCAGCCTGGCCCGCCAGAAAGGCCAGGTGGCAGATACCGCGCGCGGTGTGCGCCACCACCGCGCTGCCAAACGGTGTGCCACCGACGCCGTAGCGAATGGTGATGCCATCGGCGGCACGCCGGTACTCGCCGGGCGACATCGCCTCGAGATTGACGAACAGGTCGTGCAATCGCCCCGGTCCCGACAGCCCGGCATCGAGCGACAACGACAGCAGGTCGCCGGTCTCGGCCATACGTTGCTTGGCATGCTCTACGGTGAGCAGTTGCATGAAACGCTTGGGACTGACCCCGGCCCATCGGCTGAACAGGCGCTGGGTGCGCGAAGCGCTCAGGCCGAGGTGATCCGCCACCGCCTGCAGCTCCGGCTGCCGGCGACGATGCTGCGCCAGGAACGCGATCGCCGACGCGATCCGGGCGTAATCGTCTTCTTCCGGTTGCGGCATCTGTACGGGCTGCATGGACATACTGTTACTCTAGCGGCCCGCCAACGCCACGCCCACCCGATTCCTGCTGTGCCGTCGCAAATAGGCGAAGCGGCCGCCAAAGCCACGGATTTTGTGTGCCCCGCTTGCCATCAAGCCGGGTATCTTTGGGTTCCGTAGAAAAGGAGGGCGAGCGTTGGATTCAGTGTCCCAGGCGGCCCTGGGAGCGGCGGTCGGCATCGCGGTCCTGGGCAGACACATCCCGGTGTGGAAAGCCGCACTGTCGGGTGCGATCGTCGGCACCCTGCCGGATCTCGATGTGTTCATCGACAAGGGCGACCCGGTGCGCGACATGGTGCTGCATCGCGCCGAAACCCATTCACTGTTCTACCAGGCGCTGGCAACTCCCGTGCTGGCGGGGCTGTTCGTCCTGCTTGACGGTGCACGCGGACTCTACCTGCGCTGGTGCGCCATGGTCGCATTCGGCCTTTTCACGCACAGCCTGCTCGACGCGATGACCGTGTATGGCACGCGCCTGGGGCTGCCGTTCACCGACCACCCCTTCGGTGCCGGCAGCCTGTTCATCATCGACCCGCTGTACACACTGCCCTTGCTGATCGGCATCGGCGGCGCGCTGCTGGCGCGCTCGTCACTGCGCTTACGCTGGAACACGGCCGGACTGGCCCTCTCGACACTGTATGCCGCCTGGTCACTGGCGGCGCAGGCTTACGTGACGCAGCAGGTGCTCCAGTCACCGGTTGCCAAAGACGTTCCAGCCGCGCACATCCTGGTCACGCCGACGCCATTCAACACCCTGCTCTGGCGCATCGTCGTGGTCGACGGCGATCGCTACCACGAGGGCTTCCATGCCCTGGCCGACGCGATCAGGCATCCGGATGACGGCATCCGTTTCGACACCTTCGAGCGCGGCGGCAAGCTGGAAGACGCAACCCGGGATTTCGCATCGGCCAACCTTGTGCGCGACTTTTCCAAAGGCTTCTATTCGCTGACCGACGACGGCCGGGTCGTTCGCATCACCGACCTGCGCATGGGTCAGCATCCCTACTTTGCGTTCTCGTTCGGTTTCGCGGAGCACGCCAGCCCGTTGCGCGCGATCGAGCCGCTACGCTACAGCAACCGGATTCCGGTCGCAGACGGCTTCGCCTGGCTGTTGCCGCGCATGCTCGGCGAACCGATCGAAACGCCCCGCTGATACCCCAGGCACACAGTTACCCGACAGAGGCAATATGCAGCATCCATCGTCACTGCGACAAAGGCTCGGTCAATGGATCGAATCGCGAAGGGTCCAACGCATCATCATCGTGCTGATCGTCATCAACGCGATAACGCTCGGACTGGAGACATCGTCCCGGATCATGCAATCCGCGGGTGGCGTGCTGCAGCTGATCGACCGCACGCTCCTGGCCGTGTTCGTGAGCGAGATCCTGGTCAAACTGTTCGCGTTCGGCGGCCGGTTCTTTCGCAACCCCTGGAACCTTTTTGATTTCGCCGTGGTCGGTGTCGCGCTGATCCCGTCCAGCGGACCGCTCACCGTGTTGCGCGTCCTGCGCGTGCTGCGCCTGGTCTCGATGGTGCCGCGCTTCCGCTTCGTCGTCGAATCGCTGCTGCGCGCCGTGCCCGGCATACTGTCGATCGCGGGGCTGCTGGTGATCGTGTTCTATGTGGCCGCGGTCATGGCAACCGGATTCTTCGGCAGCCGTTTTCCGGACTGGTTCGGCAGCATCGGCGCATCGATGTATACGCTGTTCCAGGTCATGACCCTGGAGAGCTGGTCGATGGGCATCGCCCGCCCGGTCATGGATGCCTTCCCCTGGGCCTGGGCCTTTTTCGTGCCGTTCATCCTGATCGCGACCTTCACCATGCTCAACCTGTTCATCGCCATCATCGTCAACACCATGCAGACCATGGTCGAGGAACAGAACCGCAAGGAGACTGCCGAGATCGGCCAGCTCGTGCATTCCGAACAGCATGGCCTACACGACGAACTGCGCGCGCTGCGCGCCGAGATCGGCCATCTGCGCGGCCTGCTGGAAAAACGCTGAGCGGGGTGCGCTCGCCAGCTGTGGCGAGCGCGCCATGCCATCACTTGCTCGCAGGCTTCGTCAGCTGCCGGTAGATCTCTGGATGCCGTTCAGCGTAGCTGCTCT
>JAGRHE010000061.1 GCA_020445165.1 Gammaproteobacteria bacterium | reverse complement strand
GAACACCAGGCCCTGGTGCGTGCCCGTGCAGTGGCCGGCGACCCGGCGATCCGCGCGCGTTTCGCGGCCATCCGCCACCAGGTGCTGTGCCTGCCTCGCGATCCGCAAAAGCTGCTCGACGATGTGCGCAGCATGCGTGCAAAGATGCGCGCCAGCCTCGATCGCAGCGACGCTGCAAACTTCCACGTCAAGCAGGGCAGCGGCGGCCTGGTCGACATCGAATTCATCGTTCAGTACGCGGTGCTGCGCTGGGCACACATCCATCCCGACCTGACCGAGTGGAGCGACAACGCACGCCTGTTGCAGCGCCTTGCGGCGCATAACCTGCTGCCGGGCAAGGCCGCCGACCAGCTGTGGAATGCCTACCAGGTGTATCGCGGCATCGTCCATCGGCGGGCATTGCAGGAAGCAGGTTCCGTGGTCGCCGCCGACACCCTGGCCGAGGAGCGTGCCATGGTGCAGGACATCTGGCAGGCCGTGATCGGTGACGAGGCCGGGTCTGCGTCGGACGGGGGAGTCGGCGGCGCGGCCTGAAACCTGTCATCGTGGCGTGCCGGCTTGGCCCTGGATCGCCGATTTGTGATTCAATACGAGGCTGCACAAGGCCCGGCGGGCGGGTCCGGACGCGTATCACTTGGAGTTCTCTGCAATGCAAACGATGGCCGATCGTGATGGCCTGATCTGGCTCGACGGCGAAATGATCCCCTGGCGCGAGGCCAAGACGCATGTGCTGACGCACACGCTGCACTACGGCATGGGCGTATTCGAGGGGGTTCGCGCTTACCACGCGGAGCAGGGAACCGCGATTTTCCGCCTCGCGGAGCACACCGACCGCTTGTTCCGCTCGGCCCACATCCTCGGTATGCCGATGCCTTACGACCGCGAACAGATCAACGAGGCGCAACGCGCCGCAGTGCGCGAGAACAAGCTCGATTCGGCTTATATCCGCCCGATGTGTTTCTACGGTGCTGAGGGTATGGGTCTGCGTGCTGACAACCTGAAGGTCCACTGCATGGTCGCGGCCTGGGCCTGGGGCGCCTACCTCGGTGAAGAGGGTATGACCAAGGGAATCCGCATCCGCGTGTCCTCGTTCACCCGTTCACGTCAACATCACCATGTGCCGGGCCAAGGCCAATGGCAATTACATGAATTCGATGCTGGCGCTGCGCGAGGCGATCGACACCGGCTACGACGAGGCGCTGCTGCTCGATGCCAATGGTTTCGTTATGGAAGGCTCGGGCGAGAACATTTTCATCGTGCGCGATGGTGTGTTGTACACGCCCGACCTGACCTCCTGCCTGGACGGCATCACGCGCCGGACAGTGATCCAGCTGGCCAACGAGGAAGGACTCAAGGTGGTCGAGCGTCGCATCACCCGCGACGAGGTCTACATCGCCGACGAGGCCTTCTTCACCGGCACCGCGGCCGAGGTGACACCGATCCGCGAGGTCGACGGCCGCGCAATCGGTGGCGGCAGCCGCGGGCCGATCACGGAAAAACTGCAGAGCAAGTATTTCGACGTGGTGCACGGTCGCAGTGCCGCGCACGGCGACTGGTTGAGCCAGGTCTGACGGCGACCGCGTCCGGAGAAAAATGATGAACAGCAATACCGCCAAGCCGACCAAGGGTACCGCGATCAAGGTCAGTCGGGCCGACCTGCCGCTGTCGTGTCCACGTCCGGAAGACGAGGTCTGGAACATGCATCCACGGGTCTACCTGCCGATCGAAAAGGATGGCGAGGCGACCTGCCCCTACTGCGGTGCGCACTACGTGCTGGCCGATTGATGCCGTCCCGCGCAGGGCAGGTCGGTCCTGCTGCCGTCGGGCACAGCCCGACCTACGATTCACTCTGGTCTATGCCACTGCGTGTAGGGCAGGCTGTGCCTGCCAGCTGACGTGAAAACGCCGCAAGCCGCTGACCGATCCGCCAACGCCGACGCCATCCTCGTCGTCGGGCCTTCCTGGGTCGGTGACATGGTCATGGCGCAGAGCCTGTTCAAGGCCCTGCGTGAACGTCATCCCGACAGCCCGATCGACGTGCTGGCCCCCGGCTGGAGCCTTCCGCTGCTTGCGCGCATGCCCGAGGTGCGGCGTGGTATCGACATGCCGCTCGGCCACGGCCGCCTCGGTCTCGCCGATCGCTGGCGACTCGGCCGGGAGCTGCGCGGTCGCTACCGCCAGGCCATCGTGCTGCCCAACTCGTGGAAGTCGGCACTGTTGCCATGGGCCGCCGACATCCCAATGCGTACCGGCTGGCGTGGTGAGATGCGTTACGGCCTGCTCAACGACATGCGCTGCCTCGACAAACAGCGCTACCCGATGACGGTGCAGCGCTTCGTCGCGTTGGCGGCGGATGCCGATGCGCCGCTGCCCGAGATCCAGCCACCGCGCCTGGACGTGCGTGCAGGCGATGTGCAGGCCGCATTGCAGGCGCTGCAGGTGAAGAAAAATGCGTCGCGTCGCGTGCTCGCGCTGTGTCCTGGTGCCGAGTACGGCCCGGCCAAGCAGTGGCCGACCGTGCACTACGCCGAGCTCGGTCGGCAATTCGCGCGCGAGGGCTGGGACCTGTGGTTGTTCGGCTCGGACAAGGACCGCGCGATCACCGAGGGTATCGCCGCAACCTGCAAGGTGGTCACCAACCTGGCCGGACGCACGACGCTGGAGCAGGCAGTCGACCTGATGTCGCTGGCCGATGCCGTGGTCTCCAACGACTCCGGGCTGATGCACGTCGCGGCCGCGCTCGACCGTCCGCTGGTCGCCTTGTATGGCTCGTCCGATCCCGGTTTCACGCCGCCGCTCAACCAGCGCCACCGGATCGTCAGCCTCGGTCTGTCGTGCAGTCCCTGCTTCAAGCGCGAGTGTCCGCTCGGCACCACCGCCTGCCTGGTCGACATGACGGTGGCGCAGGTCGCCGCGGCCCTGCGCGAGGTCATTGCCTGAACGATGCGCGTCCTTCTGGTCAAGACATCCTCGCTCGGCGATCTGATCCACACCTTTCCCGCACTCAGCGACGCGGCTGCCGCGCTGCCGGGTATCCGTTTCGACTGGCTGGTCGAGGAGAATTTCGCCGAGGTGCCGGCCTGGCATCCGGCCGTGGAGCAGGCGATCCCGATCGGTCTGCGCCGCTGGCGGCGGGGCTGGCGCAAGGCCATGGCCTCGGGCGAGATCAGGGATCTGCGCCGGCGTCTGCGCGCACAAGGCTACGACCATGTCATTGATGCCCAGGGGCTGTTGAAAAGCGCCATTCCGGCGCGTTGGGCGCGTGCGCCGGTCGCCGGCTATGACCGGCGATCGGCACGCGAACCGTTGGCATCGACCTTCTACAGCCGGCGGTTCGCCGTGCCCAGGCAGCAACACGCGATCGCGCGAATCCGGCAGCTGTTTGCACAGGCACTGGATTATCCGCTCGCCGGTGGCGAGGTCGACTACGGTCTCAGGTTTGCACATCTGCACGACGCGAGCGAGCGCCGCCTGGTGTTCCTGCACGGCACCACCTGGCCGAGCAAGCACTGGCCGGAGCCTTTCTGGGCCGAGCTGGTGCACCTGGCCAGTGAAGCAGGATATGCGGTCGACCTGCCCTGGGGTGATCCCGATGACCGCCTGCGTGCCGAGCGCATCATCAGTGCCGCGGGTGGTGGAAGGCTGTTGCCGCACCTGTCGCTGACCGAGCTTGCGCGCACGCTGGCCGGGGCGCAGGGCGTGGTCGGTGTCGATTCCGGCCTGGCCCACCTGGCGGCGGCGGTCGATACGCCGGCGGTGACACTGTACGGGCCGACCCGTACCGACCTGACCGGTGCGCTCGGTCCGCGTCAGAAGAACCTCGCGGCCGAGTTCGAGTGTGCCCCGTGCATGCAGCGCATCTGCAGCTATACGGCGGCAACGCCGGTGCGGCCGGCATGCTTCATGTCGCTCGATCCGCGCCGCGTGTTCACCGAACTGGAGGCGCAGATCCGGGACGGTGCGGGGTGAGGCTGGCGTTCGTTCTGTACAAGTATTTTCCGTACGGCGGCCTGCAGCGCGACATGCGCAGAATCGCCGCTGTGTGTCGCGAGCGTGGCCACGAGGTGGTCGTGTACACGCTGGGTTGGGAGGGTGAACGGCCCGAAGGGGTCGAGGTGCAGGTGGTGCCGGTGCGGCGTGCCAGCAGCCATGCCCGCAACCACGAGTTCACGCGCCGGCTGCGCGCCGCCCTGGCTGCGTCGCCCGTCGACCTTGTGATTGGCTTCAACAAGATGCCCGGCCTCGACATCTACTACGCCGCCGATGGCTGCACGCGCGAGAAGATGCTCGCCGAACGCGGCTGGATGGCACGCTTCGTACCGCGCTACCGGCATTTCCTGGACTACGAGGCGGCGGTGTTCGGCGTCACGTCCACGACCGAGATCCTGATGATCTCGGCGCTGCAGCAGCAGGTCTACGTCAAACACTACGCCACGCCGGCGGCGCGTATGCATATGCTGCCGCCCGGCATCGCGCGCGACCGCATGGCCGGTGACGATGCCGCGCAGTTGCGTGCCTCGCTGCGCGCCGAGATGGATCTGGCCGATGATGAGCGCCTGGTGCTGTGCATCGGCTCGGGTTTCCGGACCAAGGGACTCGACCGTTCGCTGCGCGCGCTCGCGTCGCTGCCGGCGTCATTGGCTGAGCGCACCCGGCTGCTGGCGATCGGTGACGACAAGCCGGATGCTTTCCTCGCTCTGGCGAGGGAGCTGGGCGTGGCCGACCGTTTCACGATCCAGCCGGGTCGTGACGACATTCCGCACCTGCTGCAGGGCGGTGACCTGCTGCTGCATCCGGCCTACTATGAAAACACCGGCACCGTGTTGCTCGAGGCGATCGTCGCCGGCCTGCCGGTGCTGACCACGGCGGCCTGTGGCTACGCCTTCCATGTCGACGCGGCGGACGCCGGCATCGTGATCGCCAACCCGTTCGAGCAGGACGCGCTGGATCGCTCACTGGCGGACATGCTCGATTCGCCACGGCGCGTTTCCTGGCGGCAGAATGGCATCAGCTACGGCCATACCCAGGACCTGTACCGCATGCCCGAGCTCGCCGCCGACCTGATCGAAACCCTGGGACATCGCCGGTGATCTGGATCCATCCCGAACTGGCCGGGCTGCTGGGCGAAGGCCGACAGGCCTGGCAGCGTGTGTTCTCGCTCGAAGGCGAGGTGTACCGCGCGCCGCCCGGCAGCGGCCGACGTACGCTGCGCTTCGAGCATGCCGGGCGCGGCTATTTCCTGAAGCTGCACTGGGGCGTCGGCTGGGGCGAGATCCTGAAGAACCTGATCACGCTGAAACGGCCGGTGCTGGGCGCGCGCAACGAGTGGCGTGCCATCCAGCGCCTGGACGAACTCGGCGTCGAGACCATGGACCTGGTTGCATACGGCGAGCAGGGGGCCAACCCGGCCACGCGGCGTTCATTCGTGATTACGCGCGAGCTGACCGACAGCATCAGTCTCGAAGACTACTGTCGTGACTGGGTGCGGCAACCGCCGCCGGTCGCAGCCAAGCACGCAATTCTGCAGCGGGTCGCGCAGATGACCGCCGCCCTGCACGAAAACGGTGTCAATCACCGCGATCTCTACATCTGTCATTTCCTGTTGCGGCAGCCGTGGGACGGCTCGGCGCAGGCACTGCACCTGTTCCTGATCGATCTGCACCGGGTACAGATCCGGGCAGCGACCCCGCTGCGCTGGCAGGTCAAGGACCTGGCCGCCTTGCACTATTCCTCGCTGCGCATCGGCCTGACCAAACGTGACCTGCTGCGTTTCGTGAAGGTCTATTGCGGGCGACCGCTGCGCGAATCGCTGCGCCAGGACCAGGCGCTGTGGCAGGCCGTGCTCGGCCGCAGCAGGCGCCTGCAGTGGCGCGACCCCGAGGCCGATGCCGCACGCGGTGACGGTCATGCGTGACTACCTCGATCCGGCCTGGCACGGGGTGCTGCAACGCAATGGCCTGGGCAGTTTCGATGCCCTGTGGTCGCTGCAGGCAGGCTGGTTCGAAGCGCCGAACCAGCGCCGCGGGGGCTGGAGCGGCGTCGTGCGCCTGGAGCTGGATGATGATGCCGGTCATCAGCGCGTGATCTTTCTCAAGCGTCAGGAGAACCATCGCCGCCGCTCGCTGCGTCACCCGGTCGGCGGCGAGCCGACCTTCGCTGCCGAGATCCGCAACATCCTGGCCCTGGTCCGCGCCGATGTGCCGACCATGCACCCGGTGTATTACGCGCAGCGTCGTGTCGGCGGCCACTGGCGCGCGATCCTGGCGACCGAAGAACTGGCCGGCTACCGCCCGCTCGACGAGGTGATCGATGACTGGCGCACGCGCGGCTGGAGCGCGACGCTCGACGAGCGACGCCGCGTGCTCCGCACCGCCGCCGATGTCGCGCGACGCCTGCACGAACAGCGGCTGGCGCACAACGCGATGCACCCCAAGCACCTGTTCGTGCGCTGTGACTCGACGCGCGTGGACGTGCGCCTGATCGATCTGGAAAAGATGCGGCGCGTGGCGACCCGCGAGCGTGCCATGCATCGCGACCTCGATTCGCTGAACCGGCGCACGCTGCACCTGTCGCGGACCGACCGGCTGCGTTACCTGATGCACTACCTCGGCGTGTCGCGCGTGACACCGGAGCTGCGCCGCCACTGGCAGCACTTCGTCCGGCGCGTGCAGCATCGCGCCGACAAGGCGGCGGCCGATGGCTGAGTCCGGCCCGCTGCACCTTGCCGATGGCAGCGTCATCGAACGCGGCGCCATGCTGCGCAGCCTGCCCGGCAAGCGCGCCGTGTTTGCCGGGCGGCGCAACGGCGAGCGGGTGCTGGTCAAGGTGTTTCTCGATCCGCGCCGCGGTGCCCTGCATGCGCGGCGCGAGGCCGCCGGGCTCAAGGCCTTTCAGCGAGCCGGTGTCGCCGCCCCGGCAATCCTGTACGACGGCAGTGACTGCAACGGGAACGCGGTCGTGGTGCTGCAGTGGATCGAGCATGCTGCGCCGTTCGGCGAGGTGCTGCGCCAGGCGGATGGGGAAGGGCGTGCAGCACTGCTGACGCGCACGATGCAGCTGTTGGCTGAGCACCACGCGGCCGGCATCTGCCAGGCCGACCTGCACCCGGACAATTTCCTGCTCGCCGGCGATACCCTGTACAGCATCGATGGCGCGGCGGTCAGCGCGGGGCAGGGTGTGCTCGATGAGCAGGCCGCGCTGGCCAACCTGGCCTTGTTCTGTGCCCAGTTCACGCCGGACATGGATGCTGATTCGCTGCGCGCGGTGGCGGCCTACCGTGCGCGCCGCGGCTGGTCCGAGACGTATACCGCGTCGCTGCCGAATCTGATCGATGCTGCACGCATGCGTCGCTGGCAGAAACTGCTGCCCAAGCTCTACCGTGACTGCAGCGCGATCCAGCATCGCGTGCACGCGGGCCGTGATGCCTACCTGGTGCGTGCGCGTGGCGCGCCGCTGGCTACCCTGACCGATGATCCCGACGCTAGCCGCCCGGCTGATCGCGGGGCACTGCTCAAGGACGGCAACACGGCCACGGTCTGGCAGACGCAGGTCGGTGACCTGGCGGTCGTGGTCAAACGCTACAACGTCAAGAACCCGTTGCATGGTCTGCGCACGCTGCTGCGGCAGAGCCGTGCGTCGGTCTCCTGGCGCAATGCCCACCTGCTCGGCCATTTCGGGATCGCGACGCCAACGCCGCTGGCGCTGGTGCTGGAAAGGCGCCGGCTGTTCGGCCGCCGGGCCTGGTTTATCAGCGAAGCGGTGGACGGCATCGGCCTGGATGCCTGGATCGCTGCGCATGCCGATCAGCCGGATGCGCTCGCGGCGATGACGGCACGGGTCGGCGACCTGTTTGCCGCGCTGCGCGATCTGCAGGTGTCGCACGGCGATACCAAGGCGACCAACTTCATCGTCGCCGACGACCGCCTGTTCCTGATCGACCTGGATGCGATGCAGCGCCACCGCAACGCGCGCCGCTTCGCCCGTGCATGGCGACGCGATGTGCGCCGCTTCCTCGCCAACTGGCATGGCGACGACCGGGTTCTGGCCGCCATGCGGGCCGCGATCGGGTCTGAATGAGCGAATCTGGAGGGGCTTGCGGATGCTCGATTCCACCGCCAAAGGCTGGCATCATCCCGCGATGAATATCGACCGTGAATCTGTCCGATGATCGTACTGGGTATCTCCGGCGCCGTGAGCCACGATCCGTCGGCGGCGATCTTCGTCGACGGCGAGCTGATCGCGGCGGCCGAAGAAGAACGCTTCATCCGCGACAAGCATGCCAAGGGACGCTATCCCTACGAGGCGACCCGGTTCTGCCTCGAGTTCGCCGGCATCCGTCCCGACCAGGTCGACGCGGTGGCCTTCCCGTATGCCCCGATTCCGCTGAGCAGCCCGGCGCGCTGGCACTATGCGCGGCGCCACTGGTATGCGCCGGACCGGGCGCTGGACGCACTGTTCAACGGCAACCGGCGTTTTCGCCGCAATCTCGCCAAGACCGAAAAGCTGGCGGCCGACCTCGGCCTGAAAAATGCGCGCGTGGTGCCGGTCGAGCATCACCTGACCCATGCATCGAGTTGCTACCACCTGAGCGGCTTCAAGGAGAAGACCGCGATCCTCGGTATCGACGGCAAGGGCGAGTACGCGACCACCTTCTTCGGCTACGGCGAGAATGGTCGTATCCATAAGATCAAGGAATTCTACGACCCCGATTCACTCGGCGGCATGTACGGCGCGATGACCGAGTACCTCGGCTTCGAGATGCTCGACGGCGAGTTCAAGGTCATGGGCATGGCACCGTATGGCGATCCCAGGCGCTTCGACTTCTCGCGCCTGATCGACTACGACAAGCGTTCGTTCGAGGTGAACACCAGGCTGATCAACGTGGTCGGCACGCGTCGTTACAAGGATGCCGCGGGCAAGGGCTATTACTTCAGCCCGGCACTGATCGACTGGCTGGGGCCGAAGCGCGAAGGCGACGAGATCGACGATCCCTACATCGACTATGCCGCCTCGATCCAGCAGCTGCTCGAAGACGTCTCGCTTGGCCTGATCGATCATTACCTCGGCGATATCCTCAGGGAGACCGGGAAGATCTGCTATGCCGGCGGCGTGGCGCTCAACGTGAAACTCAACCAGCGCATCATCGCGCGCCCGGACGTGAAGGAACTGTTCGTGCAGCCGGCGGCATCGGATGCCGGTACCGCGCTCGGCGCCGCGTCGTACGTCGCCAACGAGTTGGGTGACGTGGTAAAGCCGATGCAGAACGCCTACCTCGGTCCGCGCTACACCACCGAGCAGTGCATCGAGGCCTGCCGCGAGCACGAGAACAAACCGACCTGGGAACTGCTCGACGACGTGCCGGCACAGACCGCGCAGATCCTGGCCGATGGCAACCCGGTCGCCTGGTTCCAGGGTCGCATGGAATTCGGCCCGCGCGCGCTGGGCAACCGCTCGATTCTCGGCGCGCCCAACGTGGCAGGCATCGCCGAGCGCATCAATGAACAGATCAAGTATCGCGAACGCTGGCGCCCGTTCTGCCCGAGCATGCTCGATCGGGTCGCGCCACAGATGCTCAAGACCGATCATCCTGCGCCTTACATGACCTTCACCTTCGACGTGGCTGAAGAATGGAAGAGCCGGGTGCCCGAGGTGGTGCACGAAGACGGCACGGCGCGTGCGCAGGTCGTCACGCCGCACAGCAACCCGCGCTACTACGCGCTGATCGAACAGCTCGAACAGCGCACCGGCAACGGCGTGATCCTGAACACCTCGCTCAACCGCCGCGGCGAGCCGATGATCTGTTCACCGACCGATGCACTGAACATGTTCTATGGCTCGGAACTGCAGTACCTGGTCATGGAAGACATCCTGGTGCGCAAGCATCCGCCGGTCGACGCAGACTGATCAGCGGTAGACAGAACCTCGAGATAACGCTTGGAGTGGCCACATGGGCGACAAGAACCAGACAACCTACCTGAAGCGCTATCTGCCTTCGCTGGAAGGGCCGATCCTCGAGATCGGCAGCAAGGACTACGGCAACACCGCGAGCTTTCGCGATCACTTCGTCGGCAACGAGTACGTCGGCATCGACATGGCCTCGGGCAAGGGCGTCGATCATGTGCTCGACCTGGTCGAGGGCACCGGTGACCTGCCCAAGTCGCATTTCGCGCTCGCGATCTGCTGTTCGGTGCTCGAACACGTACGCAAGCCCTGGGTGATGGCCGACAACATCACCTCGCTGGTGCGCAGCGGCGGCATGGCCTACATCTCGGTACCCTGGGTCTGGCGTTACCACGCCTACCCGGACGACTACTTCCGCTTCTCATGGCGCGGCGTCATGGAGCTGTTTCCCGACTTCGACTGGCAGTACATCTATTACTCGACCAACATCGACGACGAGTTCTACGAGATCACGCCCGAGACGACGCGCATCGACAAGGAACTGGGCATCAAGAAGTGGACCCTGCACGGCAAGCGCAAGTACCTGCCGAGCCTGATGGTCAACATGCTCGGCACCAAGCGCTGACCACGGCGCGCCGGACCTTAGCGCATGCCGTCGATCCTGTTCATCAGCAAGGGTGAGAAGGCCTCGTCGACCCGTTACCGCGTAACCGACTACCTGCCGTACTGGCAGGCATCGGGATGGACCACCGCGCACGTCACACATGATGGCTCGCTGCGTTGCTGGCCGGAAATCCTGCGCCGTGCACGCCAGGCCGACGTGGTCGTCATCCTGCGGCGCACCTTCCGTTTCCCGTTTCTGAACCTGCTGCGTTCGGCGGCGCGCACGCTGGTGTTCGATTTCGATGATGCGATCTTCGTGCGCGGATCCGGCCAACAAAGCGCGAGCAAGTACGCGCGCTTCGGCCGCACACTTTCCGCCTGCGACCTGGTCTGGGCCGGCAACCGCTACCTGGCCGGGCATGCCGCCAAGTTCTGTGACCAGGTGGTGGTCGTGCCGACCGCGCTCGATCCGGGCAAATACCTGGTCTCGCCACCGAAGCCGGACGACACCTTCGACCTGGTCTGGATCGGTAGCAGCGCAACCCGGAAACACCTGGCCGGTATCCTGCCGGCGCTGGAGAAGGCCGCCGCGCGGGTGCCGAACCTGCGCCTGCGCATCGTTGCGGATTTCACGCTGCCGACCGAGCGCCTGGTGATCGATGCTGTGCCCTGGTCGTCCGACGGCGAGGCACATGCGCTGGCGACGGCGCATGTCGGTATCGCGCCATTGCCCGACAACCCGTTCACGCGCGGCAAGTGCGGCCTGAAGATCCTGCAGTACATGGCCGCCGGGCTGCCGGTGATCGCATCGCCGGTCGGGGTCAATGCCGACTTGGTCCGTCCGGATGTCACCGGATACACTGTGACCGACGATGGCGGCTGGCCCGATGCCATCGAGCGACTGGCCGGCGATCCGGACCTGCGGCGGCGCATGGGTGAGCAGGGACGACAGGACTGTACGGCGCACTACACCCTCGACAAGGTGTTCAAACTGATGGCCGATTCACTGGGCCCGACAGGAATAGGCGAGACACATGCCTGACGACACGCAAGCGATCGACAGCCCCTGTCCCGTCTGCCAGGGCAGTGGGCGTTTCGCCTTTGCCGGCGGTGACCGGCTGCACGACCTGCCCGGCGAGTATCGCTATGCCGAGTGCACGACCTGCGGCGCCGTGTACCAGGCGCCGACACCGACACCGGAACAGATCGCGAGCTTCTATCCCGAGGAATACGCGCCGTACAAGCCGGGCAAGGCGAAACGGCGCAACCCGATCGAGCGCGCCGTGTTGCACAGCCAGTACGGCTACAGCCAGGTCGACAGCGCATTGCCGGACTGGGTCGGCCGACTGCTCGCCACGGTCGCATATCGCGACGCGGTGCCTTACATGGCGGGCGGCCGCATGCTCGACATCGGTTGTGGTGGCTGCAAGTACCTGCTGGCCATGCAAAGCCTCGGCTGGCAGCCGCAGGGCGTCGAGTTCAACGAGTTCGCGGTCAAGACCTGTCGTGACGCCGGTCTGGATGTCTTCCAGGGCGAGCTGCGCGACGCGGCCTTCGACGACGCCACCTTCGACCTGGTCACGGCGCGCCACGTGATCGAGCACATCCCCGACCCGGTCGCGTTCGTGCGCGAGATCCATCGCATCGTCAAGCCGGGCGGCATGATGGTGCTGAAGACGCCGAACAGCGCGGCACTCGGTCGCGGCTGGTTCGGCACCGACTGGTACGCCAACGACGTGCCGCGTCACCTGGTGCTGTTCTCGCCGGACAACCTCAAGCGCCTGGCCGAGGGCGCGGGTTTTCGCAGCGAGGTCGTGCGTACCTTCTCGACGCCAAAGATCGTGCTCAACAGCTGGGACTACCGCCAGGGCAACCCGGGCGAGTCGTCGAAGAAGAACAAGGCGATGCGCGCGGTCGCACGCCTGTACGTGATGGCCAGCGCGCTGAGCGGACGCGGCGACGAGGTGTTCGCGATCTTCCGCAAGCCGGCCAACGCCGCCTGACCCCGGCCCGGGGCCATGGCGTCTGCGCTGGATGAGCATCGCCATGCCGTGTATTGCAAGGCCTGTGTCGTGACGGTCGCGTTGACATGAACCTGTACCACCCGCGTCATTGGCCGAGCTGGATCGGCGTCGGCATGCTGCGCCAGCTGGCCCGCGTACCATACCCGCTGGCCTGTCGCCTGGGTCGCCGCCTCGGCCGGTTGCTGCGACGCGTTGCCAGGAGTCGTGAACGCATCGCGCGGCGCAACCTCGAGCTGTGTTTTCCCGAACTCGACGATGGCGCGCGCGAGATTCTGCTCGCCAGGCATTTCGAACTGCTCGGCATCAGTCTGTTCGAGGTCGCACAGGCCTGGTGGGCACCACGCGAACGGCTCGAGTCCCTGGTCGAGATCAGCGGCCTGGAACACCTGCAAAAGGCCAGTGAAAACGGCAAGGGCGTGCTGCTGCTGTCAGCCCATTTCACCAGCCTCGAGATCAGCGGCAGGCTGCTGTCCTTGCATGCGCCGTTCGACGCCATGTACCGGCAGAGCATGAACCCGGTCATCGAATGGGCCATGGCGCGTGGTCGACGCAGTTTCTGCGATGACATCATCCCGCGTGACGCGGTCAAGCAGATGTTGCGTCGTGTTCGGGGCGGGCACACCGTGTGGTACGCACCGGACCAGAACACCCAGCGCAAGAAGGCGGTGT
The DNA here is from genome assembly GCA_020445165.1 of Gammaproteobacteria bacterium. Next base: position 942 of record JAGRHE010000061.1, on the reverse strand, counting down.
TCCCGACCTTCTTCGGGCACACCGCGTCGACCACGCCGGCGACGCACAAGCTGGCACGCATGACCGGCGCCGCCGTGGTGCCGTTCATGGCTGTGCGCAAGGACGACGACAGTGGCTACCGGCTGGTGATCGAACCGCCGCTCCAGGGCTTCCCCGGTAACGATGCACTGACCGACACGCAGCGCATCAACGACATCATCGAGCGCTGGGTGCGCGCGTATCCCGAGCAGTACCTGTGGATCCACCGCCGTTTCCGCACCCGGCCGACGCCCGAAGAACCACGTCTTTACTGAGTGACCGACAGGGAACTGGCGACAAGGCCGGATCAGGCCTGGCTGAAGCGGTGCTCCGGTACCAGCTCGGCAATGAGATCCCGCAGCCCCTTTTCATCCGACGCTTCGGCCAGCGTGCGCAGACGCTGCAGTGCCGCCGACAGGCGCTCCCAGTCGACCTCGCGGTGGCGTGCCAGCAGAATCTTGGCATGCGCCGTCTTGTCCAGGCGCTCCTGGTCGTGGAACAGTTCTTCGTACAGCTTCTCGCCAGGGCGCAGGCCGGTGATGGTGATCCCGATGTCTTCGTACGGCACCTTGCCGGACAGGCGGATCATCTGCTCGGCCAGGAACTTGATCTTGACCGGCGAGCCCATGTCGAGCACGAAGATCTCGCCGCCCTGACCGAGGACCGAGCCCTGCAGGATCAGCTGCGTGGCCTCGGGGATGGTCATGAAGTAGCGTTCAATCTCCTCGTGGGTCACGGTCAGCGGGCCGCCACTGCGGATCTGCTGGCGGAACAGCGGCACCACGCTGCCGGCCGAGTCGAGCACATTGCCGAAGCGCACCGTGATGAAGCGGGTCGTCGAGCGTGTATCGAGGTTCTGACAGATGATCTCGGCGATGCGCTTGGTCGCACCCATGATATTGGCTGGGTTGACCGCCTTGTCGG